>NZ_JBFACU010000024.1:0-129909 GCF_040641015.1 Streptomyces sp. NPDC021356
ATGGGTCATCAAATAGTCATTAATTATGAGTAATTGACTGGCCATTGACCCGTCAGGGTAATCTTCTGATGCCAGCTCACCTCTTCCGGCGGCGGGCCTGACCGGAACTGTCGGCGCGTCGATGCTTGACATATGGAAGATGCCAGGCATCACGTGACGGCGCTCCGAGAAACGCTGCTGCGCAGCGCGGGGACCGTCCGGCCGCGCTCGAGGGCACGGCCCGGGGCCTGCCGCAACGCTTCGGCCGCACGGGCGGGCGTGGGCGGCGGACGCAGCGGTGGGGGCGGGGTGCGACCGGTGGCCGATGTCGCCCTGGCCGCCGTCGAGGCCGTCGCCGCGGTGTACGTGATGCGCGGCGCGTTCGAGCGCCACCACCGGCATGCCTGTCGAGAGGGGCCGGACCTACGACGCGGGCGTTGCGGACCTGAAGGTCCTGGCCTGGCCGGCGAGCTCGAGGCGGGGCCCTCCGCCCACCTGCCGGCGGGTGGGCGGGGGCTGGTGGATGTGCTGGAGTCCCAGCGGTGCCGGCGGGGGCAGGGGCTCGGTGGGGCCGGACCGGAAGGACTGGAGCAGGTAGGCGGCCAGGCGGCGGGACGCGGCCAGGCAGACCTGCGGGGATTCTCCGACGACACCGCTGTTGGCCAGGAGCAGGAGAGTGACGTCGGCGGGGTGGAAGCCGGCGCGCAGTTGCCCCGAGTCCTTGGCTCGCTGCACCAGTTGGGCGAGGCCCCTCTCCGCGCGGGTGCGGTCGCGCTCGTAGCCGACGGCGTCGGGGAACTGGGAGAGGAAGGCGGCCGTGAAGCCCCGGTCGGTGGCCTGCACGGCGCACACCTTCTCGATCACGCTGCAGAACCCACGCCAGGGATCAGGGTCGGCCAGGGCGTCGTCGAGGATGGCGACGCAGCCGGCTATCTGTGCGGCGAAGGCTTCGGTGACGAGCGAGGCTCGGGTGGGGAAGTGCCGATAGAGGGTGGCTGCGCCGACCCCTGCGCGGCGGGCGATCGCTGTGACGGGTACGTCGATTCCCTGGACCGTGAATGCCTCGCGGGCGGCTTCGAGGATGGGGTCGTGATTGCGCCGGGCATCGGCGCGCAGCCCGGTGGCCGGGGCAGGCGGCACGGGTCCGCCGGTGGAAGCCGGTAGTGGTCGGCCTGGTTTCCGAGAGCTCCGAGCAGGCACGTCTCCCACTCTGACGGAAGTGGAAGGTGTCGCCCGTTTACGCCACTACGGTGGATGAGCAAGCAGGAAGATCCCTTCCGTGACCTTCGGTGTCCAGGCGGGTATCACCGTGGTCCTCCTGCCGTTCTTCCAGGCCGTGCTGGGCTGGTCGGCGCTGCTCTCCTCGGCGGCGATGCTGCCCATGGCCGTGGCGCTGATCCCGGCTTCCGCTGTGGCCCCCGGGTCGGCCGCACAGATCGGCGTCCACTGGACCCTGGCCATCGGCATCGCGCTGACCGGTGCCGGCCTGGCCCTGATGGCCCTGTTCGTCTCCGTCGACGGCGGCTGTCTGTCCGTCCTGGCCGGCCTGCTCGCCCTGGGGTTCGGCTCGGGTCTGGCGATGACGCCGTCCACGGAGGCCATCACCAGCTCACTGCCGCGCGCGAAGCAGGGCGTCGCCTCCGCCCTCAACGACGTCACCCGGGAGTTCGGCACCGCACTGGGCGTCGCGCTGCTGGGCGCGCTGCCGTCGGCCGGCTACCGCAGCTCCATCGACGGCAGGCTTCAGGGCATCCCGCAGGGCACCGCGGACACCGCGCGCGACGGCATCGCCAACGCCCTGGAGGCCGCACCCGGCGCAGGCCCGCGCGCCCAGGGCCTGGTCCACGCCGCCCAGCAGTCCTTCGTCGACGGGTGGCAGCAGGCCATGTGGGTGGGCACCGCCGCCATGGGCGCCCTGTTCGTCTGCATCGCCCTGCGCGGACCGAAGAACCCGACCCCCGTGGCCGCGGACGAGGCAGAGGCCACCGAGAACGTCGCTGCCTGGTGATCCCGTAGAGGATCGGACACACGGGCGCGCAGACCGTGCATGCCGTGGCAGGGCGCTCGGCGCCTGTCGCCCTGCCACCACGGCGACCGGCTCCGTGCGGCCCAGGCGCCGAACGGTGAACGGCCCCGGACGTTCCTCCGCCAGCCCGCCAGCCCGCCAGCCCGCCTGCCCGCCTGCCCGCCAGCCCGCGCCGCGCGACCGGGTGCTTCGCCTTCGACCGCACTCCCTCAACCTTCGCCGGAACCGGCTCCACGCCGGGAGCCACCGCGAGCCGACGAACGCCGCACCCGCAGCACCCGTGGAGCGGCGGCACTGAGCACCACGTCCTGCGCATGCGGTTTCAGACCGTGCCCGCCGGCTTCCCGGTGGGCTGGTGCTCATCGAAGTAGCGGACGATCGCCGGGTCGAGTGCGGGAACGTCGACCGGTGCGCCCCCGGAGCGGAGCGAGGTCGTCGCGGCGACCGCGGCGGCGACCGCCTCGCGGGCGGCGACGGGTGAGGTCTCCGTGGGACCTCCGGCAGCGGCGAAGCGCAGGAACTCCTCGACAAGCGCCCGGTCCGCGCCGCCGTGCGTGTCCTCGGCCGGCGCCACGACCGGGACGGAGAGGTCGGCGTCGCCGCGGTAGCCGGAGCGGCGCCGGTTCCACACGTCGACCCGCGCGGGGTCGCCGTCGATGCCGTCGCCGAAGTTCTCCAAGCGGCCCTCGTCCCCGATGACCGTGTAGTTGCGCCAGTAGTCGGGCGTGAAGTGGCACTGCTGGTAGCTGGCGAGCACGCCGTTGTCCAGCCGGGCCAGCATCATGCTGATGTCCTCGACGTCGACGACGGGGTTGAGGTCGCGCAGGGCGGACGGCGGCCAGATGTCCGGGTCGAACCAGTCGGGCATGCGCTGACCGGGCGGTACGGTCTCGTGCGTGGTGCGGCGCGGGTTTTCGCCGTAGACGGCCAGGGCCCCCTGGGCGACGACGTTGCGGGAGTAGCCCCCGGCGAGCCAGTGGATGGCGTCGAGGTCGTGGGCGCCCTTCTGCAGCAGCAGACCGGTGGTGTTGCTGCGCTCCGCGTGCCAGTCCTTGAAGTAGAAGTCTCCGCCGTGGCCCACGAAGTGACGGCACCACACCGCGCGGACCCGGCCGATCGCGCCGTCGTCGATCAGGTCGCGCATCCGCCGTAGCATCGGCAGGTGGCGCAGGTTGTGACCCACGTAGAGCCGGGCGCGGGAGCGGAACGCGGCCTGAAGCAACGCGTCGCAGTCGGCGACGGTGATGGTCAGCGGCTTCTCCACGAACACCGCCACGCCCGCGGCGAGGAAGAACAGCGCGGGCCGGGTGTGCAGGTGGTCGGGGGTGAGGACGAACACGGCGTCCAGCTCGTCGTCGAGCATCCGCTCGTACCGGTCGTGCACCGCGACATGGGCACCGAACAGGCGCCTGGCGTCCTCCTGGCCCCTGGGAGACGGATCGGCGCAGGACACGATGCGGGCGGTGCCGGAACGGTTCACCAGTGCGGCCATGTCCGCGCGCTGGCCGACGCCGATCACACCGACGCGCAGCTGTGGAGCCGGTATCTGGTCACGGGTGCTCACTGGGTTGTCCCTTCGTTCCTGTTCAGGTGATACGTACGGGCGTCGGCGGGCACAGGCCCACTGCTATCGGCGCGGCGCGGTCGGCGCCGACAGTCCGTCGCTCAGCAGCCGTCTGTCGACCTCGTCCAGGGCCAGCCGCACCGCCCCCACGGCCACGCTCTCGTCGCCGAGGGTGGAGGCACGCAGCTCCGGCAGCCGCAGACAGTGCTTGGTGAGTTCGCGGCGCAGCGGGCCGAGGACCACGTCGGCGGACCGGGAGAACCCGCCGCCGTACACGACGACCTGGGGGTCCAGGGCGAGCACGAGGGCGGCGACCCCGACCGCGAGGTCGCGGGTGTAGCGCCGGACGGCCGTCCGCGCGTTCCGGTCGCCGTCCCGGGCCGCCTGGAACACCCAGGCTGCTGCCTCGCCCGGCGCGGCCGTCGACGGCACCCCGGGGCAGGACTGGAGATGGTCCGGCGCGCTGAGCCACCGTACGGCCTTGAGGGCGCCGATCTCTCCCGCGGCGCCGCCGTGACCGCGGCGCAGGGTGCCGTCCAGGATGAGGCCGGCGCCGGTGCGCAGACCGGCGAGGAGGTACACGATGTCGTCGGCGTCCTGCGCGACGCCGTTCCAGCGTTCGGCGACGGCCGCGAGCTTGCAGTCGTTCTCCACCTGCACGGGGCAGGAGAACCGGGCCGCGAGGTGGGCGGCCGGGTCGGCCTCGCTCCAGCCGGGCAGCGGGCTGGACAGCGAGGTCCTGCCGCTGCCGTCGACCGGACCGGTCACGCCGACGGTCACCGCCCAGATGTCGGCGGGGGCCATGCCCGCGCCGCGCAGCACCTCGTCGATGACGCGGTCGACCGCGGCCAGCCGGGCCTCGGGCGCCGCCCCGGGATCGGCCGGGCGGCGCACGGTACGCACCAGGTGGCCCTCCAGGTCGCTCAGGACGACGAGGATCTTGTGCACACCGATGTCGATGCCGAGCACGTGCCCTGCGGTGGCGCGGAACCGGTAACGGCGGGCCGGCCGCCCCACCACGCTGCTGGCCCCGGGCTCCTCGACCTCCGCCCACCCGTCGGCGACCAGGGACCGCACCAGCACGTCCACCGCGGGACGGGACAGGCCGGCCCGGGCCGCCAGCTCGGTGACCGTGGAGGGAGGGTTGCCGCGCAGCGCCCCCACGATGGACAGCTGGTTCATCTCGCGCATCCGGGACATGTCCGTTCCGGTCGTCGCCATGCTGGTGCTCCCTGAGGCGTTGCGGTGGCCACCGCGGAATAATGCTGAGCAGTTTACTAATTCGTGGTCGTGGCCGCGTGCAATAAGAGGTCAGGCGATGGGGTACCGCTGCTCTTCGCCGGGCGTCACGGCCGCGGTGAAGTCCACCTCCCGCCCGTCGAGCGCGAACCGGTAGCGGCCCAGCCGGCGCACCTCTGGCCGGTTGGTCAAGTACGCCCTCATCGCCTGGAGTTCCTCGGGATGCAGCCACCCCGGGGGGTCGGAGACCGCCCGGAACCCGCAGATGTCGGCCAGGTCGCGCAGCAGGCCCTGCTGCTGGTCGGTCAGGAGGTTGAGACGGCTGCGGAAGTACACGACGTCCGGGTCGACCTCCAACAGCGGTGACTGCCACAGCCGGTGCACCGTGTTGACGACGGCGTTGCGGGCCAGCGCGTCCGAAGGGTCCTGTGTGGCGTAGTGCTCCCACATCGGCGCGACGTCGGGGCCGCTGCGGATGCCGTCGACCAGTCCCAGAGAAGGCAGCAGCGGGGCGCCGCTACCGAGCAGGTAGGCGTCCGGGCCTGCCTCCTCCCGGATGATCGAAAGGCCGGTGCGGTAGGCCGTCTCGCGGCCCACGTCGACGGAGCGGACGCCGGGCACGGCGCCACCGCCGATGAAGTCGAGCTTGAGATAGGTGAACCCCCACTCCCGGCTGACCCGGTGGATCGTCTCGCGCAGGTGCTCCTGCGCCGCGGGCAGCGTGAGGTCGAGCGCCCAGTACCCGACCCCCCAGTTGTGTCCGGCGACGACCGGCTCGCCGTGTTCGTCGCGCAGGAGCAGCTCCGGCCGCTGACGGGCGGTACGGGAACCGGGCAGGACGATGAACGGGGCGATCCACAGCCCGGGCCGCAGCCCGGCGTCCGTGATCCGGTCGGCCAGCGCCCGCATTCCGGACGGGAACTTGTCGTTGGCCTCCCAGTCGCCCACCGCCCGCTCCCAGCCGTCGTCGACCTGGACGACGTCGAAGGGCAGACCGCGCAACGCGGTGACGTCCTTGGTGAGCTGTTCCTCGGTGATGTCCTCGTAGTACGCGTACCAGCTGCACCACACGTTCCCCGCGCGCTTGGCACTGTGCCCGAGGTGCGCGGCGAGCTGCCGGGCGTAGGCGGCGAACACCTCCTCCTCGGTGCCGTGGGCGAGGAACCAGGGTGCCCCGTCGCGCTCGTACCAGCCCACGAGCGTGTCCCGGTCGGCGGTCAGCCGCGGGATGTCGAGGCCGAGCGCGCCGAGCAGCAGCACCTGTCCGTCGGGTCCCTGCAGGGCGGCGACGGCCGAGGAGTGGTGCCGGGCGGGGTCGTCCCACACGGTGTCGTCGGCGGTGCGGCGGCGTTCGGGGCTCTCGATGCGCAAGGGCGCCTCGGAGAGCCGGCGCCAACCGCACGGGCTCCACGAGTTGTGGCCGTGGCGGTAGAAGAGCGCGTCACCGAGCCCGTGCAGCACGGCCGTCCGGCCGGGTGGCAGCAGCAGACCGCCGTCGACGGGCTGGGGCGGTGTGTCGCCTTCGAGCTCGACGGCGAGGGCACGCCCGTCGAGTTCTACGAGCTGGGCCATGGATCTCCTTGCGTCTGGGGTTCGTACGGTACGGAACTGCTGTTCGCGGGCCGCAGCACTAGCCGAAGAGGCCGTTCACCTTGTCGTTGGCCGAGCGCAGGGCGTCGGCGGGCTCGTCCCGGCCGAGGATCGCCGACTGGATGGCGTCCTGGACCAGGGGGCTGATCTCGGTGCCGTGCTCGGTGACGGGGAGCTGGAAGGTGACGCCCCGCGTCCCGACGGCGTCGGTGAAGGCACGTACGTCGTCACCGTGGGCCTCGTGCGCGGCGAGAGCCTTCTCGGTGGAGCTCTTCAGCGCGGGGAAGACGACACCGTGCGCGGCGACCCGGTCCTGGCAGTCGGCCGAGGCGAGGTACTTGACCCACATCCACGCCTCCTCCTTGTGGTGCGTGCCGGCCCAGATGGAGTCCGACAGGCCGTTGATGGCGCTCTTGCGGCCCGCCGGGCCGGTCGGCATCGCGGCGAAGCCGAAGTGCTGTTTGACCTTGGGGCCGGTGAAGGTGGAGACGGTGAAGGAGCCCGCGAGCGACATGGCGCCCTTGCCGGCGATGAGCAGCTCGGTCCTGGCGACGCTCGACTGCTGGTCCAGACGGGGCGCGTAGCCTTTTTCGATCAAGTGCCGGAACCAGGAGATGGTCTCGGCGAGCCTGGGGTCGTCGAACTCGTAGTGCGTGCCCCGGGTCTTCTTGTCGAGGTACTCGAAGCCGTTGGCGGCGGCGAAGTTGCCCCAGCCGTTCTGGCCCTGGGCGCCGTCGGCCCACTCGGGCAGGAACCCGTAGACCTTCACGTGGTTCTTGTCGAATGCGGGGTCGAGACCGTTGCGGCCTTTGCTGTCCACGGTGGCCTTGGCGATCACCTGCTCCAGGGTGCCGCCGTCGGCGGGGTTCCACGTCAGGTCGTTCAGCTCGGCGGCGTCCACGCCCTGCTTCTCGAGCATGTCCGTGTTGTAGACGATCGCCATGGTGTCCCAGTCCTTGGGCAGCCCGTAGCGCTTGCCGTCCTTCACCCAGGTGTCGGCGAGGCCGGGCTGGTAGGCGGAGAGGTCCACCTTGTCCCGCTCCACGTAGGCCTGGAGGTCCAGCAACTGCTTGCCGGCGGCGAACTGGGGATAATAGGTGGCCTGGTTGGTCCACACGTCAGGGGCCTCACCGGAGACGAGCTCCGTGGTGAGGTTCTGCCAGTACTGGTTCCACGCCGTCTGCGTGATCTTGACGGCGATGTCCGGGTGGGCCTTCTCGAAGGCGGTCGCGCACTCCTGGTAGGCGGGCAGCTGGAGGTCGTCCCACAGCCAGTAGTCGACGGTGGTCCTCCCGTCGGTGGTGTCGCCCGGGCCGCCGCAGGAGACGAGGGCGGTGGTGGCGGCCAGACACAGCAGTGCCGCGCCGGCGCGCAGGTGTCGGGGTCTCATCGCGAGGGGCCTTCCTGGCTCGTACGGGATCGGCGGGGGCGGGCGGTCGCTCCGGGGGAGGCGATCACTTCATGCCGGTGAAGTTGAGGGACTCGACCAGGCGCCGGCCGAGCAGGACGAGCAGGATGAGCACGGGCAGCACAGACAGGGCGGACCCCGCCATCAGTCCGGTCCAGTCGGGCTGGGTGTTGGGCGACTGCTGCTGGAAGATGCCGAGGGCGACGGTGAGCACCCGCGTCTCCTCGTCCCGGCCGGACAGCAGCGGCCACAGGTAGTCCTTCCAGGCCCACACCGTGGTGGTGAGCCCGATGGTGAGCAGCGGGCCGCGAGTCATGGGCAGCACCACCCGCCAGAAGATCCCCCAGGGGCCTACGCCGTCCAGGATCGCGGCCTCCTCCACCTCGCGGGGGATCGACAGGAAGAACTGCCGCAGGAAGAAGACCGCGAACGGTGTCATCAGCACGCTCGGCGCGACCATGCCGACGAAGGTGTTCAGCCACCCAAGGTCCTTCACCAGGACGAAGTTGGGCAGCACAGTGAAGATCGGGGGCACCATCAGTGCGGCGATCAGCACCGCGAAGACCACGTTGCGGCCGGGAAAGCGCAGCCGGGCGAAGGTGTAGCCGGCCATCGCGCAGAACAGCGTCTGCAGGACGGCGATCATCCCGCTGTACACGACCGAGTTGAGAAGGTACCGCAGGAAGTCGACCTGCGCGCCGGAACCGCCGGCCGCCACGGCCCTTTCCTGGCTGGTGAGCCCGAGCACCCGCAGGAAGTTGACCATCGTGGGGTGGTCCGGGACCAGTCCGGTGGAGTCGGTGTACAGGTCGGCCGCCGGGGTCAGGGCGGTGCGGACCATCCAGTAGAAGGGGAAGACCGTCAGGAACAGCGCGATGACGAGCACCGTCCACGCGGCGAGTCGGCCGGGGGAGGCCTTGGTCAGGATGCGTGTCATGGTCTGCTCCTCAGGCCAGGTCCGAGCGGGAAGCGCGCAGCAGGCGCATCTGTACGGCGGTCAGCACACCGAGAATCACCGCGAGCACCACGGCCACGGCGGAGGCGTAGCCCATGTGGAAGTTGGTGAAGGCCTGTTCGTAGATGTAGTAGTAGATGACCCGCGTGGCGCTGACCGGGCCGCCCTTGGTGGTGACCGCGATCGTGTCGAAGATCTGGAACGAGCCGATCAGCGACACCACCAGCACCAGCGAGAGCACCGGCCGCAGCAGCGGCAGCGTGATCTTCCTGAACAGCCGCCACTCGCCGGCGCCGTCCAGTGAGGCGCTCTCGTACAGGTACTGCGGGACCTGGAGCATGCCGGCGTAGAGCAGCAGCGCCGTGTAGCCCGTGTACGCCCAGGTGTTGACCGCGGCCACGCTCGGCATGGCCCAGTCGGGCGAGGTGAAGAAGCCGGTGGTGCCCATGCCGAAGGCATTGAGGACGTGGTTGACCAGGCCGAGGTTGGTGTCGAGCAGCCACATCCACAGCAGGCCGACGGTCACGTTGGGCACCAGCCACGGAACCAGCAGCATCGCGCGCAGCGCCACCGACCGGGTCAGACGGTGCATGAGCGTCGCCAGGACCAGCGCCAGCAGGGTCTGCGACACGATGTTCACCAGCACGTAGTAGCCGGTGACCCTCAGCGCGTTCCAGAACTGCTCGTCGCCGATCAGCCGGCTGTAGTTGTCCCCGCCGACGAAGTCGGGCGTGGCGATGAGGCTGTAGTCGGTGAGCGAGTAGTAGATGCCCCGCACGGTCGGATACGCGTAGAAGAGCGCGAAGCCCAGCAGTGCGGGGGCCAGGAAGAGCCACGCCGCCCTCCGGTCGTCGCGGGGCCGGCGCCGTCCGCGTGGCGTCGAGGCCCCGCCCGGTGACGTGCCGGTGCTCTCGTGCGGTGGCGCCACCGCTGTGCGTGCGCCCATGGTTCCCCTCCGAAGGGATTTGCGCCGCACCTCTTGCCAGTGGGGCACCGTGGACAACATATTGATGAGCAACAGTGAAACTTTGTCAATGCTGTCGCATAACGGAGCCGGGTCGCGCCTCCGTTGTGGGCCGGCGTCGGCGAAGTGTCCGACGCCTGGCCGAGTTCGAATCCACGCAGTCCCTACGGTGGCCGGCCAGGCCGCGCCGACAGGCCCGGCGCCGTCGGACGACCGTCCCCATCCGTTCTCGGAGGCTGACAGAATGCGCACGTTCGCACAGCGATGCGGCAGACGACTGCTGACCGCGCTCGGCTCCACCGCCCTCGTCCTTGCCCTCGGCGCGGCCGCACTGCCGCTCACCGCGGGCGCGTTACCGCCAGTTGACACCGTGAACGCCGCGCCCCGGGGCGTGCCGGAGCGCCCGGACCCGGACCCCTCGCTCCCGGTTCACACCCTCGCACGCGCCGATGCCCCGCTGGACAACCCGCTCAAGGGGTTCGCTCGCTTCTACCGGCCCGGAGCCGACCAGAACACCGGCTATCCGCACTCGCTCACGTGGAGCTACTTCGGACTGTCCGAGGTGATGAAGGACCCCTCGGACTGCTCGAGGTACGACTGGAGCGTCCTGGACCGCGCACTCGACGAGAGCGCGTCCTACGGCAACCAGACCGCCCTGCGCTTCTACATCGAGTACCCGGACGACCCCGGCAACGGCCACCCCTCCAACGCCATCCCCCCGTGCTTCGACGGACACGTCGCCTACCGCACCAACCTCCGCTGGGGCACCACCAGTCCGGACTACGACAACGCGTATCTGCTGGACGCGCTGAAGGGCTTCATCGCCGCCTTCGGCGCCCGCTACGACGGCGACCCGCGCATCGGCTTCATCCACATGGGCCTGATCGGGCTCTGGGGCGAGTGGCACACCTGGCCCTACGACACGGACACATCCGGCGACTCGTACCCGAACTACATGCCGACCGACGCCCACGCCGCCGAGATCGTGCGGGCCTACGACAGCGCCTTCAGGCGGACCAAGCTGGAGATCCGGTACGCCGACTCCGCCGGGGGAGCCGCCGACGACCTGCCGTCCGTCGGCTACCACGACGACTCCTTCTGCTTCCGCGAGGGCAGTCCGCTCGCCGGTGTCACTCTGCCGGTATCCATGGGCGGAGCGTCCTACTCCCAGCTCCAGCGAGCCCTCGAACACGGCGTGGAGAACCGCTGGACCACCGCATCCATGGGCGGCGAGGTCCGTCCCGAGATCCAGTCCAGGGCCTTCACCGACTGGCCGAACGGTTCAGGCGACGTGGACGACATGAAGGCGTGCATCGAGCTGGAACACACCACCTGGAAGATGAACGAGGGCAGTGCCGCCTACTCCTCGTCCGACGCCGGAGTGGGAGCCGCGGTCCGGCTCATGGGCTACGACCTCGCCGTCGACAGCGCCCACTTCCACGACACCGCCGCCCACAGCACCACCGTCGGGGTGCGGATCAGCAACGACGGGGTCGCCCCGTTCTACTACCCCTGGACCATCAGCCTAGGGCTGAAGGACTCCTCCGGGAACGTCGTCAGGACCTGGGACACGCCCTGGGACCTGCGCGAGGTCATGCCGAAGAAGATCCGGGCATTCCCCGACTGGAACGTGGGTTCCGACCCCACCTACCTCGACTACGGATCGTCCCGCTACTTCGACACGACCGTCGACCTGACCGGGGTCACCGCCGGCGGCTACCAGCTCGTCATGAAGGCCAAGAACCCGCTGGAGGACGTCAGTTCGGCGGCGAAGAAGCTGCGGTTCGCCAACGCCGGCCAGCAGGCGGACGGCTGGCTCGACCTCGGTGACCTCACCGTCGATCCCGGTGGCACCGACCCCGCCGTCCACGAGGCGGAGGCCGACGGCAACACCCGGACCGGCACGGCCGTGATCGCCGACTGCGCGCACTGCTCCGGCGGCGCCAAGGTCGGCTACCTCGGCAACGGCGCGACCCTCACCTTCCCCGGCGTGGACGGCGGTGACGGCGCAACGAAGTCGGTGACCGTGCGGTACACGAGCGCGGTCGCCCGCTCGGCCACCGTCCGGGTCGATGGCGGCATGTCGCGGACCGTCGCCTTCCCCGCCACCGCCGACTGGGAGACCCCGGGCTCGGTCACGGTGAGCCTCGACCTCCAGCCCGGCACCAGGAACGCCATCACCATCGGCAACGACTCCGACTGGAGCCCCGACGTCGACTGGATCACAGTGAGCTGAACTCCCACCGGCGACAGGACGTCCTACGAGGCTCTTCCACGACGCGCTGCGCCGCTCCGACCAGCCCGTGACCCTCGGCGTCACACTGCCGGCGGCCCCCTCGTCGTCGGCGCGAACCTCGTCGTCGAGCGGCGCCTGCGCGGCTGACGCGCGGGGATGCGTGAAGTCAGCGCGCGGCGGACACCCACGCCTCGACGTCGTCCGCGGCGCGCGGCAGGGCCGACGACAGGCAGACGGCGCCGTCGGCGGTGACGAGGAAGTCGTCCTCGATCCGCACGCCGATGCCGCGCAGCTGCGCGGGGACCGTCAGGTCGTCGGGCTGGAAGTACAGGCCGGGCTCGACGGTCAGGACGTGCCCCGGCTCCAGGACCCCGTCCAGATAGGCGCTGCTCCGGGCGTCGGCGCAGTCGTGGCAGTCCAGGCCGAGCATGTGCCCGGTGCCGCAGACGGTGTAACGGCCGTACAGGGACCGGTCGTGCGGACCGGCGCCGCCCGGGCGCAGGCCCCAGGCGTCCAGGCCCTCGGCGATGACGCGCGTCGCGGCATCGTGGAAGTCCCCGAACCGCGCGCCGGGCCGCAGTGCGGCGATGCCCGCCGTCTGGGCCGCGTACACCAGGTCGTACACCTGGCGCTGCACGTCGGTGAAGCGCCCGCCGACCGGCAGGGTGCGGGTCACGTCGCCCGTGTAGCAGGTGTCGGCCTCCACGCCGGCGTCCAGTAGCAGGAGTTCGCCGTCGCGGACCGGGCCGTCGTTGCGCATCCAGTGAAGGACGCACGCGTGCGCACCGGCCGCCGCGATCGTCTCGAAGCCGAGGCCGTTACCCTCCAGCCGGGCCCGCCGATCGAACGTCCCCTCGATCCAGCGCTCGCCGCGCGCCAGCCGCGTCGCCGTGGGCAGTTCGCCCGCCACGTCGTGGAAGGCGGCCACCGTGTGCCCCACGGCAGCGCGCATCTGTTCGATCTCCCAGTCGTCCTTGACCATCCGCAACTCAGCCAGAAACGTCAGGAGTTCGGACTCGGCTTCGGTGGCGGGCGGCGCGGCCTCGTCGACCACCGGGTCCTGGCCGCGCACCACCCTGATCGGGACGCGCGGAGCGAGGGCGCGTGCGAGATCGTCGCGGGGGAGGACCGTGAGATCCAGGGCGTCGGCGGTCTCCGCCAGAGTGCGGCGCCGGCCGACCCAGAACTCGCCGTGGCGGCGGTCGCGGTAGAACTCGGTGCCGTTCGGCCCGCCGTCGCGCGGGGAGCGCGGCCGGGTGAACACGGTGGCCTCGTGGCCGGTGCCCGTCGGTTCGAGGACGAGGACACTGTCCGGGACGGCACTCGCGCCCTCCTCCGCGGTGAGGTGGAGGTACGCGGAGTGCGGCCGGAAGACGTGGTCGAAGTCGTTGCTCCTGACCTTCAGGCCGCCGGCCGGGATCACGATCCGCTCACCGGGGAAGCGCGCGGACAGCAGAGCGCGGCGCTTGGCCGCGTACGCCGCCCCGGGCAGCACCGGCGCCGCCTGAACCGTCTCGGCCCACCCTTGCGTGAAGCACTCCGCCAGCGTGGGCGGTACCGCGCGGTCGTGGCCGGCGCCCTCGCGCGGCCGCATGTCGTCTCGTCCCACCGTACGCTCCGTCCGTCGGGAGAACCCTTTGCGGACAGTACCATTTCACATGGCACAGAGACAGAGGGAAGTCACCTCGCCTGCGCTCACTGCCGATCCGCCTCTCCCCGCTCGTACACCGCGATGGCGACCACCAGGTCCTCCCAGCCCATCCCGGTGGTCTTGACGACCGTCGGACGATCGGCGGGCAGGACGGCCTTCGAGGTGGGCAGATCGGCCATGGTCACCAGTGTGCGCGGGTCGAGCCCACCCTCCCTCACCGCCATGACGACGTCGCCGGCCTCGCGCAGTGCGCTCGCCCTGCTCTCGACGACGACCACGGCGCGTCCCATGAGCGTGCCGTCGAGCTCGCGCACCGACGGCTCGTGGGAGCCGACGGCCAGCACGAGCGCCGGGTCGCGGACGAGCCGCCCGTCGAGGACCGGCTCGCGGGCCGAGGTCGCGGTGACCACGACGTCCGCGGCGCGGACGCGATCGGCGACGGCCGTGTCGTCCGTGGCGAGGTGGCGGTCCGCCCAGCCGGTCGTCGCGCCGCCTCGGCGGGTGACCGCCGTGACGTCGGCGACCTGCGCATGCGCCCGGATCGTCCGGACGTGCCACTCGGCCTGCGGGCCCGCGCCGAAGACCACCAGCCGCAGCCCTTCGGGGGCGCCGGCCGCGAGCGCGTGCAGCCGGTCGAGGCCGGCGGCGACCGAGACGGCGGGAGTGCGCAGCGTCGTCAGCGCGACACCGTCGAGGATCGCGGCCGGCGTCAGGGTCCGGCTGTCGTGCAGGAGGTACGTCGCGTTGACGCGGTTCAGGCCGAGGGCGGCGTTGCCCGGGGCGACGGTCGCGACCTTCACCCCGAACCAGCCGCCGGCCTCGGACGGCATCAGCAGTCCCTGCCCGCCGGCCAGTTCGGTGACGACCCGCGGCATGTCGTCATCCGGGTCCAGGCCCGCGGCCAGCGCGTCGCGGACGGCCCGGACCGCGGCGACCGGCCCCAGGGCGAAGACCCGCTCGGCGTCGATGAGTTCGGTCATCGCAGCACGAACCCGGGCAGCAGCGTGTCGCGCGGATCGACGGTGAACCGGCACGTGCCGACCGCGTGTGCGGTGCCCGTCACCGCCGTGACGACCGCCGGGATCCCGTGGACCGCCGTCCGCTCGGTGATCCGGGCGTGGAACACCGAGCCCACCACGGACTCGTGCCGCAACTCGTCGCCCGGGCGCAGCTGCCCCGCGTCGTCGAGGACCGCGATCCTGGCCGATGTGCCGGAACCGCACGGGGACCGGTCGACCTGGCCGTCCGCGAACACCGTGATGTTGCGCTGCCGCACCAGCCGGCTGCCGTCGGCCCGCAGTTCGGCGGGCCCGGTCTCCTCGGTGAGGATCGTCCCGTAGACGCCGGACAACCGCAGGTCGAGGGGGTGCTCGGCAGCGTGGGCGGTGTTGAGCGCGTCGCGGATCTCCCGCCCGACGGCGGTGAGTTCGGTGACGTCCTGCGGCCGGACGCGCAGTCCGACGGACGCTGCCGGCAGCACCGCGTACATCGCGCCGCCGAACGCGATGTCGACGGTGACCTTCCCGCGGGAGGTCGGCACGCCGATGCCGCGCCCGTGGACGTAGGCGGGCACGTTGGTGAAGGTCACGTCCTGGACCTGGCCGTTGCCGGTCCGCACGCTCGCCGTGACGCGCCCGGAGGGGACGTCGATCACGACGTCGGTCAGCCCGTCGGCGGGCGATGGGACCCGGCCCGAGGCGACCGCCCAGGCACCCAGGGCGATGGTGCCGTGCCCGCACGCCGTGGAGAACCCGCCGTTGTGCCAGAAGAGGACGCCGAGGTGCGCGCCGGCGTCGTCGGGCGGCACCAGGAAGCCGCCGTACATGTCCGCGTGGCCGCGCGGCTCGCCGCACAGCAGCGCCCGCACCCACTGCACGTCCTCGCTCCGGGTCGCGACGACCCGGCGCTCGGCGACGGTCGGCCCCTCCGCCGTCACCGCGTCCGGGCTGTCCACGACGATCCGGAACGGCTCGCCGCCGGTGTGCCAGTCGACCGTCTCGATCGGCTGCGTCCTCGTCATCCGCTTCTCACTCCTGTCAGGCGCCGGCGACCTGTGCACAGGTGCTCCCGCTCGCCGGTGTCCGCGCCGGTGTTATGGGTCGACCGGAGACAGTGCTGGGTCCTTGAGCATTGCCCACGACTTCACCCCAATGCAATGTTACATACCGCTGCCCGCCTCCCCGGGCTGCTTCCTCTTCGCTCCCCCCACTGGAGATGCGATGCACTGTCGATCGCTCCTGCCCAGAACCCTGGCCGCCGGTCTGGCGGCCGGAGGGCTCGTCATCGGCCTCATGACCACCCAGGCCGCCGCGGCGCCCGGCGTCACGAGGCCGGTCCCGTCACCGGCCGCCTCGGCCCCCTCCGCGGCAGTGCGGGCGGCCGAGCAGCAAGGTAAGGCCACGCCGACCGGACCCGAGACCGTTCAGTCCCAAGCCCCCGCCACGCAGTCGAAGCCGCTGCCCGCGAAGCTGCGCGGGGAGCCGGCCGCCCTGGGTTCGGCGAAGCCGTCCGAGCCACACCCGTCAGGACACACGCCACTCGATGCTGCCGGAGCCGCCCGGCCCGCTGCCGTCACGTCGTGCACCACGGCGGACTTCGCGGACCGGTCCGGCAGTGACCTGGTGTCGTACATCAAGACGGTGGACCGGAGTTCCTGCATCAACCCCCTGTTCAGCCTGACCGGTTCGGACGCGCACGCGGTGTTCGGCCAGTCGCAGATGCTCGCGGTGGCGAACGGCGTCGCGAGCGCGGCCGGCTCCTACACCGGTGACGACTCCGGCGGCTTGCAGGAGCTGATGTACTTCATGCGCGCCGGCTACTACGTGCAGTACGGCGACCCCCAGGATGTCGGCACGTACGACTCCTCGCTCCGCAGCGCCATCGAGAACGGGTTCGACGCGCTGTTCGCCGGCGGCCACGCGAACGACGTCAGCGCGGGCAACGGCGGCGTGCTGGAGCAGGCGTTCGTCCTCACCGACAGCGCGCAGGTGCAGGCCGACTACCTGAACGTCTACTCCCGGTACCTCGATGCCTACGACAGCAGATCCTGGGATGCCGTTCCGGAGATGGACCGGGCGCTGAACGCGATCTACACCCCGCTGTGGCGTGGCCCGTGGCTCTCGGACTTCGTCACCGCGATCAGTGCCGACCCCGGCATCGCCGACACCCTCTACCACTTCACCCTCGACCACCGCGACCTGCTCGGCAAAGCCAACGACGTCCTCGACTCCAACGCAGGGAACGACCTGGCCAACTTCATCCAGATCCCGGCCCTGCAGAGCAGGATCCGCCCGCTTCTCAAGGGTCTGCTGGACGGCTCGTCCATCACCGGTGCCACCGACAACCTGTGGGTGCACGTCGCCTACCGGGCCGCCACCGGGGACCCGGGCCAGTGCTCCTACTACGGGGTCTGCGACCTGACGAAGCAGCTCACCGCGGCCGCGCTGCCCATCAACTACCGCTGCAGCAACTTCACCATCATGGCGCAGGCGCTCACAGCGACGGAGCAGACCGACGTCTGCACGAGCCTGACGAACGAGGTCACGTTCTACCGGAACCAAGTCAAGACCAGCACGCCGATCCCCGGTGAGTACTTCGACCTGAAGATGGTCATCTTCGGGAGCAGGAGCGACTACACGACCTACTCGTGGGCGATCTTCGGCAATGACACCGACAACGGCGGTGAGACGCTGACCGGCACGCCGGCCGACCCCGGCAACATCGCCTACTCCATCCTGTACCAGTGGCCGACCGACAACGGGTTTCCGGCCCACGCGTGGAACCTCAACCACGAGTTCGCGCACGTCCAGCAGTCCATCTACGACATGAAGGGCGACTTCGGCACCCAGATCACCGTGCCGGACGTCTGGTGGATAGAAGGCCAGGCGGAGTACGTCTCCTACACCTACCGCAACCTCACCGACGACGGCGCGATCACCGAGGCGGCCAAGCACACCTACAAGCTCAGCCAGTTGTTCCAGAACACCTACGCCATCGACGACGAGACCCGCACCTACCCGTGGGGCTACCTGGCCGTCCGGTACATGACCGAGAAGCACCCGGACCAGATCCAGGCCATGCTGTCCAAGATGCGGACCGGGGACTACCACGGCGCCTACGACGTCTACAACAGCATCGGCACCAGCTACGACGCCGACTTCGACGCATGGCTCGACACCCTGACCGGTGGCGGCCACGACGGCGGCGGCTCGGCCACGGCGTGCACCGACTCCAACGTCCAGGCCATGGCCCGGAACTGCTACCGCGCCGACCGGTCCAGGGTCGCCGGCGACACCGACTACCTGTGGATCTACCTGCCGGCCGGCACCACCACCCTGAAGGTCACCACCAGCGGCGGCAGCGGCAACGCCGACCTGTACTACGACCCGACGACATGGGCCGGCCCGTCCACGTTCACCGAGAGGTCCACCGCCCCGGACAACAACGAGAGCATCACCGTCACCAACGCCGAGGCGGGGTACCGCTACATCAGCCTGTACGCGGTGACCGACTTCAGCGGGGTCACGGTCACCACGTCGTACTGACCTCCTGGCGGCGACGGACCGACTGAACCGAGGCCGCGGCGCCTGTCGACTCCGGTCGGCCGGGCCGGGGCCTCGGCATGCGCGGGCCTCGTACGGCCCCGCACACCTACCGCCGCGGAGTCCGGTAGTGGCGGGCGGCCCACGCCTGGAAGTGCGGTGCCCGGGCGATGAGTTCCTCGTACGTTGCCAGGGCCGCGCCGAAGAGCGTCTCCGCGACCTCGTCGGACACCCGCTCACGGTGCCACACCAGCACGTAGCGGCACCACAGCGGTGTGCCGGCCAACGGTTTGACGACCACGCCCGGGTTCGGCTTGCACGTCGCCTGGACCACGGAGACCCCCAGCCCGTCGGCGATCATCCGCTGCAACTGGTCCCGGTCGCCGAGGAACTCGTGCACCGTGACGGGGGCGAAGCCGGCTGCCCGGAAGGCGTCGTAGCAGACCCCGGGCCAGCCAGCGCCGTCGTCGGGAGTCAGGAACCAGGCGTCACCTGCCAGGTCGAGCAGAGGCACGTCCAACTGCCCGTTCGCCGGGTGGTGGGCGGGCAGGGCCACAAAGCTGGGCTCGGTGACGATGCCGCGGCGCACCACCGCCGCCGAATGGCTCAGTTCCTGTCCCGGGTAGTCGACGGCGACGGCGGCGTCCAGTCTGTCCTCCTCCAGGAGCCCGACGATCTCGGCCGAGGAATACACGCTGCTCACCTGCGCGGTGAGAGCCGGAAGGACGGCGCGCGCCCGTTGCAGGAGCCCCGGAAGGATGGGCGTGTTCGTCGCGGCCACCCGCAGCACCACCCGGTCGGTCCTGTGCGCGCCCGCCGTCGACCGCCTCCCGATCGCGTTGGCCAGCGCAACCACCTCGCGTGCCTGCACCACCACCTCGACCCCGAAACGGGTCGGCGTCACTCCGGAACTGCCCCTGACGAACAGCACCTCGCCCATCAGCCGCTCGATGCGCTTCAGCTGGCTGCTGACCGCCGGCTGCGAGCACCCCAGGACCGTGGCCGCCCTGCCGAGGCTCATCGTGTCGGCGATCGTGCACAGCATCCGCAGGTGTCGGAGCTCGAGTTCCATCAGCACCCGTCCAGATCTCTCAGGAGCGCGCCAATTTTACGGCTGATCCCGGCTATTGGGGCTGCCGGTGCAGGCGTCCGACCGCACCGTCCGTACGGTGCTCGTCCAGCAGCGCCCGGGCCTGCCCGTACGACAGCCGGGCGAACCCGGTGTCCGGGTATACGTTGCGCGGCACGAGACCTTGCCGGGGCCATGCCTGCCGGGGCGGAAGACCCGGTCGCTGTCCTGGCGCATACCGCCCGTGCACGACGCGGGCCTGGATGCGGCGACCGGAGCCCCGGCAGGAGATCACGGTAGGGGCCCCCGGGCCAGGGCGCGGTCGCGGGTCCCACGGCTGCGTCCGCGTCCCCAGAGAGAGGATGACGGGCCTGCACGCGTGCTGGGCCGACGCCTGCACCGCAGGAAGGCCAGGCCCCGCCGGCCCCCTTCCGGGTGGCTGCAGTGCCGCCTTGGCGGGCGTGGGCCAGGCAGCGGTGCGAGCGGTGGAAGCAGCAAGCCGGCGCCCTCGTCCAGGGCCTGGGGATGGTTGTCGCAGGGCACTGGGGACGCCGCAACCGGCCCGCGGTCGCCTCTACGCTGCCGGGACCACGGAGCCGAAGGAGGCAGCGGCGATCTGCTGGACGTAGCGGATCTCGGTGCCGTTGAGATTGGTGGGGTTGAGGGAGTAGACGATCTTGCGGGAGAGGTCACGGGTGGAGAACACACCGCTGGTGTAGCCAGGACGGGAGCCGGTCTTGCCCCAGACCACGACCCCGTTGGACGCCTTGACCCGCATCAGTCCCATGGTCATACAGGCCCGGCCGGCGTCTGCCTCGGTACGGCACTGGCTGCTGTGGAAACTGGCGACGGCGGGGACCGTGAAGAGTTCGGCCTGTTGGGCCGGCGGAAGGAAGCGGCCACGGAAGAGTGCGGTCATGAAGCGGTCGAGGTCGGCGGGGGTCGAGATCATGCCGCCCTCCGCCCAGGGCCAGGGACTCTGTTCAGTGACGTCCACCGGATGCGTGGTGCCGTCCGGGGACTTGACCATCAGGTATCCGTGAGAGTGCGGGTTCGGCAGCCGCGGGTCGTCGGCGTCGGGGACATAGGTGTCGTGCAGGGAGAGCGGCCGGGTGATCCGGGATCGCACCTCGTCGGCGAAGCCGTGCCCGGTGATCTTCTCGACCAGCAGGCCGGCGACGTAGTAGTTCATCCCGTTGTACTGCTGCGCGGTTCCCGGCGCGAACTGCATGGGCTGGCCCGCCATCAGGTCGACCACCTGCTGCGGTGTGAAGCTCTTCGAACGGTTGGTGGCGAACCATTCAGGACTGCCGTCGCCGAAGTCGGGGCTCGCAGCGCCGCGCGGAAGGCCGCTGGTGTGGTTGAGCAGTTGGCCGACAGTGACGGCCGGCAGGCCGGCAGGCAGGACGCCCGGAAGGTACCGCTGGACAGGCTCGTCCAGTTCGATCCGGTGCTCAGCGGCGAGCTGGAGAACGATCGTGGCGGTGAAGACCTTCGAGATACTGCCGATCCGGATGTGCGCGTCGGACGGCACGCCCTGATGGGACCGCAGGTTGCCCACACCCGATGTGCCCGACCAGTGGCCCGCACGACCACTGATCCGGAGCAGCGCGCCGGTGACATCCGCATTCGGCAGGCCGCCGATGGCTGCTTCGAGCGCGGCCGGATCCAGCCCAGGCAACGGCACGGTGGCGGCAGCGCGGGTGGGGCCTGACGCGGTGGCGGAGGCGGGAGCGGCCACCCCTGTGGCCAGGGCCGTCAGCAGGGCCCCGCAGGCGGTCAGGATGGTCCAACGGGTGCGACGCGCTGAGCTGTTCACGATGGCGCTCTCCATAACCTTGGTGGTCGGACCGGTGATCGACCGGCCCGACCACGATTCTCTTCCGCACCGGCAGCCCAGCTCATCAGGGAACGCCCCTGAGCAGACCCTGACCGAACCCGGACACCTGACTGCGGGTCAGGTCACGACGGCCTGTTGTGTCCACGGCGGGGGGTGCACAGACCGGTGCCTGCCCCCTCCGGATCCACGGTCATCTGCGCACGACCGGTATCCGCGCCCACAGCGAGGATCGCGGCAGCCGTCTGCACGCCGGCCATGTTCTCCGCGGCTTCCGCACCGCGGAGGCGTGCGTGGACGTAGCGCCACTCACCTGCGCACCTCAGCGGGCGGCCGCGTCACCACAGGGCGTCCTCCGCGACGTCCCAGCACGCGCTCGACGACTACGGCGGAGAGGCAGAGAAGAGCCGCGAGCACGGAGAAGACGGGGAAGATCGCGGTGCCGCCCCAGACGGTCGCGCCGATGCCCACCAGGAGTGTGGGCGTGATGAGCGCCCCGTACGCGAGCAGGTAGAACATGGACATGACGGACCCGCGCCGCTCGGCGGGGATGTGCACGGTCAAGTGGCGCAGGGAGCCGCCGAAGGCGAGTCCGTAGGCGCCGCCCTGGAGTGCGACGGTGACGATGATGACGACGGCGCTGCCGGTCGCGAAGCCGCCCACTCCGGCCAGCATGAGCACGGCGAGCGCCGTGTCGCCGACGAGTGCGACCGTGCGGGCCGGGTAGCGGGCGCTGAGGACCTGTGTGGAGGCTGCGGCGAGGGTCACGGCCGCGATGACGACTCCGCCGAAGAACGGTCCGTCGATGTGCGCGGCGTGGGCGGCGATCGAGGGTTCCAGTGAGAAGCAGACCCCGAGCACGGCCCAGGCGGCGCCGGCGCCGATCACAGCGAAGACGAAGCGTCCGCGGATCTCCTCGGGTACGTGCGGGCGGGGGATGCCCAGGGGCGCGGCCCCGGCCGAGGGGCGCGGCTCACGCATCACCAGGAGGAGGGCGAGCAGGACCAGGGCGATGAGCGCGTCGGCGAGGTAGGGCAGGAGCAGCGGGTGGAAGCCGGTCTGGGCAAGACCTGCGGTGCCGAGCGCCGCAACGGCGATGCCCACGTTGAACGCGATGGCGGTGAGTGTCCCGCTCCGGGCCGCTCGCTCGGGGCTCACGTCCAGCAGGGCGGCCCCGCCGACGACGACGATCGCGCCGATCCCCAGGCCGTTGAGCATCCGTGCCACGACGAGATATCCGGGTCCTGCGGCGAAGACGAAGACGGCGAGCCCGGCGAGCAGCAGGAGGACGGCGACGAGGAGCACGGGGCGCCGGCCGTACCGGTCGGACAGGGCCCCGGAGACGAGGATCGCGACGACCGCCACGGCGCCGTACGCGGCGAAGATGACGGTGGTGAGAACGGGTGGATAGTCCCACTTCTCGGCGTACAGGGAGTAGAGCGGTGAGGGGATGGCGGAGGTCGCCTGCCCGAGCATGAGGAGGACGAGGAGGGCCGCGTAACTCCATGACTGGGGACGACGGCCGGGGGAGAGCGCCTTCACGAGGACTCCTGACAAGTATGATGTGAGTCGTACTTCGAGGACACTAGGGAGAAGTACGATGCTCGTCAAACTTGGAGCTGTCTGATGCCGCCCTGGGAGACCCCGCCCGACCAGTTGCCGCCCGTCGCAGGCGTACAGAAACTGCTGCGCGCACTCGCAGACCCCGCACGCCTGGAAATGCTCCGCCGCCTGGCGACACACCCCGCCGGCGAAGCCCCCTGCTCGGATCTCTACGAGGGACTGAGCAAATCCACCGCGACTCACCACTTCAAGATCCTCGTCGAGGCCGGCGTCCTTCACCCGGTGATGGTCGGCCCCTCCCGCGGGCACCGCCTCCGCCGCGCCGCCTTGCAGGACGCCGCACCGGGCCTGCTGGACGCGCTGATGGCGGCTATGGCGCGGGAAGCCTGACGACCTCGGGGTGTGGCGCGGCAGCACGACGGGCGCCGGTTGTCGCGGAACATGCGAGGTGGCAGGCCTGCCGGGGACTGTTCTGCCGCCGCAGCCGGCCCCTACGGCGCCGCCGCACGGCCTCCCGGTCCGGGGGTGAGAGGCGGCGTCGCCGGACAGTGGACCGGGCCAAGCCCCGCACCGGAACAGGCACCCCGCGAGAACAGCCTCGCCGCCTTGCTGTCACGTGAGCCGGACACCCGTGCGGGCGGCACTGGCGCGCCTGCAAGGGGGGAGGGTCGGGCCACGATCTACGCCCAGGGGGGCGCCCAGGCGCGCGACCTCACCCTGGAGGAGGTCCACGAGTCGGCCGAGGTGCGGCATTCGAGGTCTCCCGGTGCCTCGGGAGCGTGACGCCGGCCATGCGAGGGGTGTCACGTCTTAAAGAGGGCCGTAAGTACGGAAGCCCCTGAACAGGTGCTATGTAACTATTGGGTCCGAATTAGGGCATTTCTCCGTAGGCGGGTAGTAGGTCACACCATTGCGTCCCGTGCCGGCCGCCGCTAATCATGGCTGTCGTCGCTGCGGCCCGGACGACCGGACGCACCCGACTCCCTGTGGGCCTGCTGCTCGTGATCGCGGCTGCCCCGACGCCGCCGCGGCACGACAGCGGCCGGCACTGACGATGTCCCCTCCGGAAGGTTTGCTTTCGCATGGCCATGACCACCCGCACCCGCATCGCCCGCCTGCGCACCATCGGTCTCACGGGCCTCGCCACGACCGGCGCCGCGGCCGTCGCCCTCACCCTGATACCGGCCAGCGCGCAGGCCGCCGACATGACGACGCAGGTGTCCGCTGCCACCGCGGCCAAGGCCTCCACCCACCCCAGCCAGCGCGCCGTCCAGCAGAAGACCGGCAGCGCCGACAACCTCGACGGCTGGATCAATGAGTCCTTGCAGGTCATGAAAGCCAAGGGCATCCCGGGCAGCTACGCGGGCCTCAAGCGCAACATCATGCGCGAGTCCGGCGGCAACCCCAACGCACAGAACAACTGGGACGTGAACGCCAAGAACGGTGTCCCGTCCAAGGGCCTGCTTCAGGTCATCGACCCCACCTTCAACGCCTACCACGTCGCCGGTACCGCGCACAGCATCACCGACCCGGTGGCCAACATCACCGCAGCCGCCAACTACGCCGCTCACCGCTACGGTTCCATCGACAACGTCAACTCCGCCTACTGACCGGGCCGTCCGCACGGGGCGCCGGCCACGTCGGCCTCGTACCGGGTTCGTCCCGCAGGTGACGAGGTCGGCCGCCGGACGGGGGCAGCAAGATGGCGACAGAGATGCCCACCACCAGGGCCGCATGAAGACGGCCCTGGACGGCCTGCGGACCCGCCCGGGGTGCGGTGCCGGATGCGGCTGGATCGCCACGCCGCACCAGGCCCGACGTGACGCCGAGCAGACAGCCAGGGCGGACGAATCGGACCGTGAAGCGGCCGTCGGCACTGAGCGGACCCGTGCCTGCGCTGGCGGCCGGGACGGGCCGGGTGGTGCCGGACGCCACTTCGCGGACGAAGCTGGTGGAGGCGCGGTCGTCGGCGGTGACCGGGCTGGTGTCGGAGCGACCGAACAGGACGAGGCCGCCGTCCGCGCTGATCGTCGACGTCTCACAGAACGGGCCGACCCCGGAGAGAGCCATGAGCGGCCTGCCGGTGCGCAGCGCTCCTGACCGAGCCGCTGCGCCTGCTGCGCACCGAGCCGGATCTGTGCCGCTCGGGCTTCTACCAGGCAATCGTCTTCGCCGGGTCCTCCGCAGCCTGCCAGGCGCCGATCGGCACCATGACCAGGTTCGGAGGGAGCGGGTGGCCGGCCGTGCGGGTAAGCGAGCGAGGCGCTGACCGGGCGCTTCGCCCGGAGCCGTGCCGCATCGGTCACCGCGATCTCCTGCAGTTTCACCAGCAAATCTCGGTCTTATCGGCGAAGGTCTCAAAGGCGCGCAGGAAATCAGGACAGTGGGAGTACTTGTGCCTACGCGCATGGGGGTTACCGTGGTCTTGTGGCTTCCGATCAGGCAGCGTCGGCCGACGCGGTCGGCAGCGCCATCGACTCCGTAAGCGTCCTGAGCGAGGACTCGCGGCGGCGCATGTTCGCCTTCATCCGCCGTGCCGGCCACGCCGTCACCCGCGACGAGGCCGCCGCGAGCGTGGGCATTTCCCGCAAGCTGGCCGCCTTCCACCTCGACAAACTCGTCGACGCCGGCCTGCTGCGCGCCCGCTACGAGACGCCCGGCGGGATCCGCAAGGTCGGCAGACGGCCGAAGGTGTACGAACCCAGCGGCGCCCAGATCACCGTGAGCATCCCCGACCGGCGCCACGTACTCCTGGCGGACCTCCTCCTGGACGCCGTCCTGACCGAGGAAGCCGGCGAGAACGCCACACAGGCGGCCCTGCGGACCGCCGAGCAGCGTGGTTTGCGAATGGGGGCCGCCGCACGGAAGGCGACCCGGCCCGGGCGCCTGGGCCCCGAGCGCGGGCTGACCGCCTGCGAGGGGTTGCTGGAGGAGTACGGCTACGAACCCGTCCGGGAAACCTCCACCCGGCTGCGGCTGCACAACTGCCCGTTCCATCCCCTGGCCGCGAAGGCTCCTGACCTGGTGTGCGGCATGAACCAGGCTTTCCTCAGCGGCTACCTCACCGGCCTGGAGGTCCACGGCATCCAGGCCGTCCTGGCTCCCGAGCCCGGCGCATGCTGCGTCCGGCTGGGCCCGACCGACACCGATCGCGATGACCAGATGCCCGAGGATCACTGACACGGCACCGGCCGCCCGCCCCCGCGGGCCACCGGCCCGGGGCACGACCCTGCCTGCGGGAAAAGACCGGGGGAGCACGCCCGCGCCCGCGGCCCCTGCGGGACACACCCGTCAACCGGTGCTCGACCTCCGGGTCGAGCTGGGGAAAGACGCCCGTTTTGGCGTTCCTACCGGAGTACCGCCATGTTGACCAAACGCATTCTGAACTCTCCTGTCCCGTCCACGGCACCGAGGGACCGGTCCGCTCCCACCACCGCGCCGATGACGGCCGCCGCCGACGCCGGGCTGCTGCTCATCCGGCTGACCTTCGGCCTGCTGATGGCCGGGCACGGGGCGCAGAAAGTCTTCGGGCTCTTCGGGGGCCCGGGTCTGACGGCGACCGGCAAGGGGTTCGCGGCCCTGGGATACCACCCGGGCAACCTCTTCGCCGTGGTCGGTGGCATGTCCGAGTTGCTCGGTGGCCTCGGTCTGGCCCTGGGGCTGCTGACACCGCTGGCGGCCGCCGCCCTGATCGGCGTCATGATCAACGCGATGGTCACGGTCACCGGCGGTCACGGCCTGTGGGACACGAACGGCGGCGTGGAATACAGCGTGTGCATCGCCGTCGTCGCGCTGGCCGTAACCGCCATCGGCCCGGGCCGACTGGCCGCCGACCGCCCCTTCCGCTGGGGCAAGGGCGGCTGGAAGGAGGCGGCCTTCGCCCTCGGCCTGGCCGGCATCGCCGCGGCGATCACCCTCAGTCTTTAGCAATACGAAGCGACCACCCGCCTCGCGAAGCCGCGTCCGGCCGGCTCGACGCCTTCCCCCCGGCCGCTGACGCGGTCAACACCTCGTCCACGACCTTCCCCCTTCGGCCTGGTACGGGATCAGGCGATGTCCGTCCGCTCCTCCTCGTCGCCCGGTGCCGAGGTGGCCGCGGTGAGTCGGTCGGTGATCTCTGCGGCGGTCAGCACGAGATCGCCCGCGCCACCAGCCGTGCGGAGGGTCCTGGCTTCGGGAGGTACTGGCCTGAGACGGCTCCGGCAGGCACCTCGCCCGTCGGCCCGCCGCGTTCCGCCCTTCTCGGCCGCGTCGTTGTCCGCCTGCAGCCCGCAGCCCGCAGCCCGCAGCCCGCAGCCCCCTCCGCGCGAGCTATTGGTCTGCCGACTTGCGTACGCCCGCACGGTAGGACCCGGGGGTGGTGCCCATGGCCTGGGCGAAGGTGTGGACGAACGCGCTGGTGGTCGCCCAGCCGCAGGCGTGGGCGGTGTCGGTGACGGTGACACCCTCGGCGAGCATGACCATCGCGGTGAAGACGCGAACCCGAGTGCGCCACTGAGGGTAGGTCATGCCGAACTCGTCGCGGAACAGACGCGAAAGAGTGCGTTCACCGGTGTGGACCCGGGCGGCGAGTTGCGCAAGGGTGCAAGGCCGGCGCAGGTCGTCTTCGGCGAGGCGGCAGGCGTCGGCAAGCCGTTGGTCCCGGGCAACCGGCAGGGCGACGGGCTGAGCTGTGACGCGGCGCAGCCGGTCGCGGAGCACTGCTTCGATGCGCCGGGTCTCGGCCGGTGTGAGGGTGGTCCCGGTCAGGGCGATGAGGAGTTCGCGGACCAGGGCGTCCACCGCGATGACCGTCGGCTGCTCGGTGTCGAGGAGGGGAGCCCTGCCGTGGGCGGGAAAGCCTACGGTGTGAAACCGGCTCGGCCCGTAGAACCGGTGTTCGTGCCAGGTGTCGGCGGGGACCCACAGGGCCCGGTCGTTGGAGGCGATCCAGGATCCGTGTTCCGTGGTGATCGCGAGTACCCCGGAGCTGACGTAGATGAGCTGGTGGTCGTCGTGGCGATGGCGGTCGATGGTGTCGCCGCCCTCGCGGAACTGGGTGCTGGTCGCCGCAACAGGCGTGTGGCGGATCTGCGACATGGACAGGCAGAATACGGGAAGCGCGCACGGGGTGCTGCTGTCCATCGTTGACGGGTGACATCGATCCAGGAAACAAGCGCTCCTCGTGAGGCCGGTGGCCCCCAGGAGCACTGGCGCCGGATGCGGATCTGGGCCAGTGCCCACGCCGTCGACGACTTCTACCAGGGCCTGGTACCCGCGGCCGTCCCGTACTTCGTGCTGCTGCGAGATTTCAGCTATGTGCAGGCGTCGGGGCTGGCTCTGGCCGCGACGCTGGGCAGTGCCTTGCCGCAGGTGCCGATCGGGCTGCTGGCCGACCGGTACCGGCTGCAGTGGATGTCGCCCCTGGGTATCGGCCTGGCAGGGACCGGGGCTGGGCTGTCGGGGCTCGTCCCGTCCTATCCGCTGGTGTTCGCACTCCTGCTGATGGCGGGCGTGGGCATCGCCCTGTTCCATCCGCCCGCGGGACGTGATGCGCGCCGTGCGGCCGGTGGCAGTGCCACCGCGATGAGCTACTTCGCCGCCGGCGGCAGCGTCGGCTTCTTCGTAGCCCCGGCGCTCGTCACGCCCGCCCTGGACAGACTCGGGATGAGCGCGACCGCGCTGTTCATCCCGCCGGCCGTGCTCATGGGCTTCTTCCTGCTGCGGCATCACAACCGCACCGCCGGTACGGCGGTCAAGAAGATGCAGCGCGAGGGGAAGGACCGGCCCGGTCTGTTCGCGGCACTGACCGCCGTCGAGATCGTGCGCTCCACCATCTCGACCGGACTCAACACGTTCATCTCCCTGTACTGGATCCGTCACCTGGAGGCGAGCAGCGGCCTCGGCGGCATCGCCCTGACCCTCGAACTCGGCGGCGGCGTGCTCGGCACCCTGCTCGGCGGCCGACTGGCCGACCGCGTCGGCATGGTCCGCACGGTGCAGATCGGCAACGCCGCCATGCTGCCCGCCCTGTGGCTCATGCTGATGTGTGACGACAGGTATTTCGCGCTGCCGCTGGCGTTGCTGGTCGGTCTGATCTCGAACATCCCCTTCGCCGTGCTCATCAAGCTCGGCCAGGACTACCTGCCCGGCAGGCCCGGGACCGCTGCCGGTGTCACCCTCGGTCTCGCGGTGAGCGCCGGTGGACTGTTCATGCCGCTGCTGGGCCTCGTCGCCGCCCACTACGGCCCCCGGGGCACGCTCATGGTTCTCGCCACCGTGCCGGTCCTCGCGATCCTGCTCTCCACCGCGCTGCGCGAGCCGGCCCTCCCCGAACCAGAAGCCGTCAAGCCCCCGCCCGCCGCGACCACCTGACTCCGACCAGGCACCGGACGGCACCTGTGGTGTCCCCAGGAACACCGCCGAGCTTCGCGACGGTCGCTGAGGCGGTGAGCGGGCCTTGACCCCTGGTCCTGAACGCGGGGTGCGCGGCTTCGGCCCAACGCCGCGAAGTCACCGGTAGTTCGACGAATCCGGTGGTTGTGCTGTGGGTTGACGGCAGGTCGGGTTTGGTCGTGGGCCGGTGGGAGGAGTCAACTCGCTTTCCTGGGTCCGAAGATGACCGCTCGCCGTCCGTGTCCGCCTGGGCCGGGGCCGTTGGAGGAGTGCGCGGCCAGGTTCGACGACCTCTTCTTCAGCCTGGCCCAGCGGCGAGGTTTCCGCGAGTACCTGACCGGATTGCCGGCGCCGCGGGAGCGGAACAAGACGATCACGCGCCTGGCGGGGGCCGAACCGGTGGCGGCTGCGGCGATGCCGGCGGTGCAGCGGCTGCAGTTCTTCCTGTCCTCGCGGCCCGCGGGAAGGAGGCGGGCTTCGGCTGCCGGGCGGTGGTCGACGACTGCGCCTACTGCGTCAGCGACGACTGGTACCTCGCACTGCGCGAGGCCGACCCGGGCCTACGTGGTCGCACCCAAGCCGCACCGTGACACCTGGGCCCCGGCAGACCAGCCGCACACGCACCATCGACGCGGCTCACGCCCTGACCTGGGGTGATGCCAGGCGTCCCGGCGACTGGACACCCGTGGAGCGCCATGTGCGCGACGGGCACACCGAAACCTGGTGGGCCGCCGAGGCCCGCCCGGGCGGCTGCGGACCCGACTCACCCTCCGAACTCCACGCCCTGATCGTCGCGCCGCGGCACCGGCCGCACGCTCCCCGGCTCGTCGCCGACCGGGCGCGCCCATCTCCTGCGATCCCTGTGCGCCACGTCGGGGATCGCCTGGCCTGAGTACGGCGAGGCGCTTGTGAACGCCACGGCCTGGGTACTCGGAGCCGCGCCATTCACCAGCCGGACGAGTAAGCGAAGGCCCAGTGATCACCCAGGCAAGGGGAACGTGACGTGACGCTGCGCATCGGGGCAGAGGAAGAGTTCCACGTGCTGGACGTGGAGAGCGGCCGGCTGGTGCCACGCGCCCGCGCCGTACTGGACCGGCTGCACAGGCCCGGATTCACCACCGAACTTCAGCGGTCGGCCGTGGAGAGCAACAGCGCGGTGCACGACACGCTCGACGCCCTCCTCGCGGACCTTGTCCGGTCACGGCGATTGCTGGACGCCTCGGCCGCCTCGCTCGGCCTGGTCACGGTGGCCGCCGGCACCGTGCCGCTGGCCCGGTTGAACCCACGTGAAGTCACTTCCGGGCGTCGATACCGGCACATGGCCGACGAGTACCGCAGGGTCGCCGACGAGCAGCTCATCTGCAGCGCGCAGGTGCACGTCGACATACCCGACCGGGACACCGCCGTACGCGCCATGTGCCTCGTCTCGCCGTGGCTGCCGCCACTGCTCGCGCTGTCCGCCAGCTCGCCGTTCTGGCTCGGCGAGGACACCGGCTACGCGAGCTGGCGGACCATGCTGTGGCAGCGCTGGCCCACCGCCGGGCCACCGGGCTGCTATGCCGACGCCGCCGCGTACGACCGGGCGCTTGAGGGGCTGATCGGCTCGGGCGTCATCAGCGACGCGGGCATGGCGTATCAGGATGTGCGGCCCGCCGCTCACCAGCGCACGCTGGAGTTGCGGATCTGCGACGCCTGTCCGCGGGTGGAGACGGTCGTGCTGGTCGCGGGACTCTTCCGGGCGCTGGTCCGGGACGCGTGCGACCGGCTGGCCCGCGGGGAAGCCGGCCGGTGCGACGGCCACCACGAGTGGCTCCGGGCCGCGAGCTGGCGAGCCGCCCGTTCCGGCCTGGAAGGCGTGCTGGTCGACCCGGTCACGAGGCGCGCCGCCCCCGCCCACGGTGTGCTGCGCGACATGGCGGCCCGGCTGCGCCCCGCTCTGGAGGCATCCGGTGACTGGGAGAACGTGCACGAACTGCTCACCTGGGCCCTGGCCGATGGCAGCGCCGCGCACCGGCTGCGGCGGGCGGTCGGGCGCGATGACCTGTTCGCCGGTGTCGACCTGCTGATCGCCGGGACCCGCGGAGCAGGTCGTCCACACGGAGGCGCGGCGGCCCGTCCCGCCCGGGCGCCCCACCTCAGCCCGGTCGCCGGAGGCGCCGGATTCTGACGGGTCGATCCCATGTCCCTCCGTCCCACATTTCGTCAGGCACCGCCGGTGTCTGACGACCGCCCCAGGAGAGTGGTCAGCACCATGTCCCACGTCCCCGCCTCCACCATCACCGACGACCGCCCACTCCCGGCCGCCCGGCCTGCCCGCGCGTCCGTCACGCACGGCAGACACCCCGCGGCGGCCGATCCGGCTGCCGTGCGGGGGGTGACCGCCTGATGTGCGGGCTCAGCGGCGAGGCCAGGTTCGACGGCGGGCAGCCGGACCTCGCTGCCGTCGAACGCATGACCGACCGGCTCGCTCCCCGTGGCCCCGACGGCCGCGGGCTGTGGTCGCAGGGGCCCGCCGCACTCGGCCACCGGCGGCTGAAGATCATCGACCTGACGGACAGCGGAGCGCAGCCGATGGCCGACCCCCGGGCGCGGCTCGTCGGCGTGTTCAACGGATGCGTCTACAACTACCGTGAACTGCGCCACGAGCTGGCCTCCCAGGGCCACCGGTTCTTCTCCGAATCCGACACCGAGGTGGTGCTGAAGGCGTACCTGGAGTGGGGCGCCTCGTGCGTCGAACGCTTCGTCGGCATGTTCGCCTTCGTGATCGTCGAGCAGGCGAGCGGCAGGGTGGTCCTGGCCCGCGACCGGCTCGGCATCAAGCCGCTGTACCTGGTCGAGTCGCCCGGACGGCTGCGGTTCGCCTCCTCGCTGCCCGCACTGCTGGCGGCCGGCGGGGTGGACACCTCCCTCGACCCCGCTGCGCTGCACCACTACTTCAGCTGGCACGCGACCGTGCCCGCGCCCCGCACCGTACTCAACGGTGTGCGCAAGCTGCCGCCGGCCACCGTACGTGTCGTCGAGGCGGACGGCACGTACCGCGACCACTGCTATTGGCAGCCGGTCTACACGCGCCGTCCCGAGCACGCCGGCCTGACCCCGCAGGACTGGACGGAAGCGGTCCTGGATGCGCTGCGCACAGCGGTGCGGCGCCGGATGGTCGCCGACGTACCGGTGGGCGTGCTGCTGTCGGGCGGCCTGGACTCCAGTCTCATCGTGGCGCTGCTGGCCGACGAGGGGCAGCGCGACCTGGCCACCTTCAGCGTCGGCTTCGAGGCCGAGGGAGGGGAGGAGGGCGACGAGTTCCACTACTCCGACCTGGTGGCGCGGCGCTTCGGCACCGACCACCACCAGCTGATGGTTCCCTCCGACCGGGTCTCGCAGGCCCTGGAAGGAGCCGTCCAGGCCATGAGCGAGCCCATGACCAGCCACGACGTGGTCGCCTTCCATCTCCTGTCCGAACAGGTGGCCAAGGAGGTCAAGGTCGTGCAGAGCGGTCAGGGCGCCGACGAGGTCTTCGCCGGCTACCACTGGTACCCGCAGATGGCGCGCGTGCCCCGCCACCGGGCGGCCGACGCGTACGCCGAGACGTATTTCGATCGTCCGCACGCCGACCTCGCGCGCATGTTGGACCCCTCGGTGCTGCCCGGCCACGACGTCTCCGGCGACTTCGTGCGGGCGCACATGGCCGCACCGGGCGCCGAGACCGCCCTGGACGCCGATCTGCGCTTGGACACACACGTGATGATGGTCGACGACCCGGTCAAACGGGTCGACAACATGACCATGGACTGGGGTCTGGAGGCCCGCGTGCCGTTCCTCGACCACGAACTGGTCGAGCTGGCCGCCGCATGCCCACCCGAACTCAAGCTGGCGAACGGCGGGAAGGGCGTCCTGAAGGCGGCGAGCCGCCAGGTCCTGCCTCGGGAGGTCGGCGACCGGCCCAAGGGCTACTTCCCCGTCCCGGCGATCAAGCACATGGCCGCGCCGGTGCTGCAACGCGTCCGCGAGGCCCTCGGCGCCCCCGAGGCGCGGACCCGCGGGCTGTACCGCCAAAGCTGCGTCGACGAACTGCTTGCCGCGCCCGACGTCCACCGCACCAAGCGCGGGGCGAACGCGCTGTGGCAGGCCGCCTTGCTGGAAATATGGCTGCAGACCCACGGAATCCGCTGACCGGCGCCCCCTCCTTCCCACCACGCCCGGCCGGGGACGTGGGGGAGGGCGTACGGGCCGGCCCGCCGGGCGACGCGCCCCTGCGCCCGCCCCCCGACCAGTCCGGTAGCGCGGCGGATGCCACACGGGAGGACATGGCGGACCGCTCCGAGCGCGGCCGACCGGAGGGCGCGACCGATGCCGAGCGCCTGCCCCGGCCGGCAACCGGAGGGGCCGGCCGGACCCGGAGTACGGCGGCCCGAGCACGACTCGGCCGTACCCGCGGCACGGACACCGCAGGCCCCGCCCCCGGAGTACGGGCTCCCGAGGACGAGACGGGGTCCGTGGGAAGCGACCGGGCCGACGACGGAGCGGCCCCCGCGGCCCCCGTGTGGAACGGCCGGCCCGTGCCTGAGGCCGACCCGCGACGTCCGGGGCGGGCGGAGCAAGGGGTGGACCGGACAGGGACCCCGTCGCCACGGCAGGGCCGACCGCACGCCCACGGGGGGCAGGCGGACCTGTCAGGGCCCGGCATGGAGCACTCGGCGACCGCCGATGAGCTTTCCGGGCATACGGGGCCCGGCGAGGCACGGGCCGCGCCGGAGGCCCTGGTCGTACCGGATGCCGCCGTGTCGCTCGACGGCGTTCCCCGGGTACTCGTCTCGCACGGTTGCTGGTATCCCTCGGTGGATCCGGCCGGGCGGCATGTCGCGTTCATCTGCGACCGGGGCGGGGTGCCGCAGCTGTGGGAGGGGCCGGTCGACGGTGACGACGTGCACCTGCTGGACGCGGAACCGAATCCGGTGACCGAGGTCGCCTGGTCGCCCGACGGACGGTGGATCGCCTACACGATCGCACCGGGAGGCAGCGGGCACACGCGTGTGCTGTGTGTGCGCCCCGACGGCACGGGTCGGCGGGTCCTGGCGGGCGGCGAGCCGGGGAGCTCGGCGTACCTCGGCTGCTGGGCGCGCGACGGTTCCGCGCTCGCCGTGACGGTCGCCGAGGCCCCCGCTCGCCTTCCACCGGCCGGAGTGGAGGTGGGCTCCGGAAGCATCGAGCAGAGCGGTGCGGTCGGTCCCGGCGCGGGCGCCCTCTCGCCCGTCCTCGGCGCTGCCGAGACGGTCCATCCGGAGGGCTGGACCGTGCGGGACGGTCGCGCCACCCTCCTGGGCGCACCGTCCGTCCCCGAGCCGCCGACCGGTCACGTCGGCACCGTCTCCGCCGCCGCGGACCACGATGCGGCCGCGGCCGAGTCCGGGCCCAGGACGCTGTCGGCGTACCTCGTCGACCCCGACGGCTCGGCCGCCCCCGTACTGGTGGCGAGTGAACAGGAGGCCGCCACCCTGCGCGTGTGCGACGTCAGCAGGGACGGGCGGCTGGCGCTGGTGCGTCGAGGGCCGCGGGCCAGGCGGGAGGCCCTGGTCGTGCGCATCCGGGACCAGCGGGTCACCTGCGCGGTGCCGGTCGCCGACGGCGACCCGTGGGTCGGCGCGTTCGCGCCGGACGCCCGCACACTGTGGCTGCGCAGCGACCACGAACGCGAGCACGCCGCCCTGTACGCCGTCGCCCTCGACCCGTGGGGAGGACGGCTCGGTCTGACGGTGGCAGCCCAACGCGACGGCAGCGGCCTGGAGTTGCTGACCTTGGACCGCGACGGCTGTGGCGCGGTGCTGTCCTGGAACGTGCGCGGCGTCAGCGAGCTGGAGGTGACCTTGCTGGCGCCTGGAACGGCCCTCGACCGGTCCCGTGCAGTGCCGCTCCCGCACGAGGTGGTCACCCGGGTGGCCGTCACCGCGGACCCGGACGCGCCCGTGGTGGCGCTGTCGGGATCGCTGCGCCGGCCCGGTGTGTGGTGGCTGCCCCAGGGCGCCGCGCTACGCACCCCGTGGTCCTCGCGTGACGAGGAAGTCGTGGCCCCCGGCGTCCACCGCCCCGTGCGGCCGGTGCCGATGCGCCCCCGCGCTCGGGACGGACTGGGTCTGGGCGGCTGGTACTACCGGGCGCCGGGCCGCTCGCCGAGGGAGCCCGCGCCCTGTGTCCTGCATCTGCACGGTGGCCCGGAGGAACAGGAGCGTCCCGTATTCGAGCCGCTCTACCATGAGTTGCTGGGCCGGGGACTGGACGTCTTCGCCCCCGATGTGCGGGGCTCCTCCGGTCACGGCCGCTCCTTCGTCGACGCGGATCTCGGCAGGGGCCGGTTCGCCGCGATCGACGATGTCGCCGACTGCGCCGCGCACGTCATCGTGGAGGGCCTGGCCGACCCCATCCGACTGGCCGTGATGGGCCACTCCTACGGCGGCTACCTGGCGATGGCCTCCCTCGTGTGGCATCCGGAGCTGTTCCGTACCGGAGTCCCGGTGTGCGGCATGTCGAGCTTCGCGACGTTCTTCGCCGGCACCGAACCATGGCTGGCGCAGTCGGCCGCACACAAATACGGGCACCCGGTGCGGGACCGGGAACTGCTGCACGCGCTGTCGCCGATGAGCCGCATCGACGCGCTGCGCGTGCCGGTGCTGGCCGTGCATGGCGAGCACGACACCAACGTGCCACCGGGCGAGTCCGAGCAGTTCGTACGGGCGGCCCGGGAACGCGGAGTGGAGGCCGAACTGCTCGTCCTGCACGACGAGGGCCACGACTTCCGGCGGGCGGACAACCGCCGCGCCTTCCGCAGAGCCGCCGCCGACTGGATCCAGCGTCACCTGACCGGCTGACGTCGGGGCCGTCGCCCATTCTGTGCCGGAGCCGTTGACGCTGAGGAGGGGTTCGACGCGGGGGCCGCCGCCCGTTCGCCTCCCGCAGGCTGGCCCCAGCCGCTGGGACTGCGGGAACTTCAGCAAGGAGGTTATCGAGGTCCTGGGTGGTGGCGAGGTCCGGCAGCGGGCCCCGTGAACGGTTCTGGGTCGAGCCGCAGCACCCGCTCGTATACGGACAGCACCTGCCGGCCGCCGGTGGTGCCGGAGTCCGGCTGCTCACCGTTCAGTTGCGCGGCGCCGAGGTGTGCCAAGTCGCGGACGAACGATGGGCGGAACCACCTGTTGGTGAGCGTCAGTCGTGCACGAGGTGCGGGTTTCCGTCGGAGCTGACCTGAACGCACGGCCCTGGCGGGTGCGCAGTCGCGGCGATCGCCATCACGTACGGGCTCACCTGGTCGGGATCGGCCGCTTGTCGTTGCGATCTTCCCGCTTCCTGTCTTACGGGCCCTTGCTCCGGTGATCGCGACGTGGTGCATGACGCCCCCTTGCTCCTGCGGCCGGCGCCGGCAGCCGAAACGCGTTGGAGCACTGTTGCACTGTTGCGATTGAGGAGTTGGAACGGCGCACCAATTTGGATTGCTGTACCAAAAACATCATCGGGGTATGACGACGCGAGCACGCAGACCACAGCGGCGCAACCAGGTGCTCTCCCGGGAGCAGATAATCGACACTGCGGTCGAGATGCTCGATGCGGGCGGCGAGAGCACGCTGACCATCCGTGCGCTGACCGAACGACTGTCCACCGGTTCCGGGGCGATCTACTACCACGTGGGCACCCGTGACGACTTGCTCGACATGGCGACGGAAACCGTGATCGGCACGGCGCTGGCGACCCGGCCCGCCGGGGCCGCGGCCACGCCCGGGGGCGAGATCCGTGTCGTGGCGCTGGCGCTGTTCGATGCGATCGCCGCACACCGGTGGCTCGCCACGCGGCTGACCCTCCAGATCATCCGGAATCCGGTCGGCCCGGTGACGGTGGGGATCTTCGAGCGGATCGGCGGGCAGATGGGCGCCCTGGGCGTGCCGCGAGTCTCCTGGTTCGACGCGGCCTCGATGCTCGTGCACTACATCCTCGGAGCCGTCAGCCAGAACGCCCGCCTCGAGGGGGACACCTCAGCGACCGACCCCGACGGGGATCGCGACGAGTTCTTCGACGCGGCGTCGACGGCATGGCAGGGGCTCGACCCGGAGGCTCACCCGTTCATGCATGCCATCGCCGGCCAGATGAGAGAGCACGACGACCGCGAGCAGTTCCTCACCGGCATCGCCGTCATCCTCGACGGTCTCACGCATCTGCGCTGACCCGGCCGACCCGGCCGGGTGACCCCGATCGTTCGTTTCTCGAAAGGGCACCTCGCATGCATGACGCCGTGATCGCGGGCGGCGGCCCGGTCGGTCTGTTCCTGGCCGGCGAACTGGCCCTGTCCGGCTGCTCGGTTCTGGTCCTGGAGAGGGACCCGGAACCCACCTCGTCCCTGAAGGTGCTCCCGCTCGGGCTGCGGGGTCTGAACGCCGGGTCGGCCGAGACGTTCTACCGCCGCGGCCTCCTGGAAGCGATGGCGCGGGCTTCGGGAGTCGACCCGCGGAAGGTGGGCGCGGATCCGGAAGCGGCCGAGGCGCCCGACCCTCGTGAGCTGATCCATTTCGCGGGCATGACGCTCGCCGCGGCCGGCATCGACACATCCGCCCTCCCGCCCCGGCTGCCCAGCCCGGCGACGGAGGGTTTCATGACGAGCCTGGAAGCGGCCGGATCGGTACTGTGCGAGCGGGCCACCGCGCTCGGAGTCGAGATCATCCGGAATGCTCCCGTCTCGGGCGTGGCGCAGGACGTCGCATCCGTTCTCGTCACGGCAGGCGGCCAGGAGTACCAGGGGCGCTGGTCGGTGGGCTGCGACGGCGGGCGTAGCGCCGTACGCCGGCTCGCCGGCTTCGAATTCGTGGGCACCGAGCCGCTGTTCACCGGCTACGCCGCCGACGTCACCTTCGCCGACCCCGACCAGCTGCCGCTCGGGTTCAATCTGACGCCGAACGGCATGTATCTGCGTACACCCCTCGAAGGGCACCTGGGCATGATGGACTTCGACGGCGGCACCTTCGACCGCTCCCAGCCGCTGACCCGCGAACACCTCCAGACGGTTCTGCGCCGCATCAGCGGCACCGACGTGACGCTGAGCGAGGTCCGTCTCGCCTCCAGCGTCACCGACCGCGCGATGCAGACGACGACGTATCGCGAGGGCCGGGTGCTGCTCGCCGGCGACGCGGCACACATCCACTCGCCCCTGGGCGGCCAGGGCCTCGACCTCGGCATCGGCGACGCCGTCGACCTCGGCTGGAAGCTCGCCGCCACGGTACGCGGCTGGGCGCCCGAGGGCCTGCTCGACACCTACACCACCGAGCGGCACCCCGTCGGCGCCGCTGTGCTCGACTGGTCCCGCGCCCAGGTCGCGACCATGAAGCCGGGCCCCAACGCCCCCGCGCTGCGTCAACTCGTCCACGATCTGATGCGCACCACCGACGGAACGACCCACGTGTACCGAAAGACATCGGGGCTGTTCAACCGCTACGACCTGGGCAGCGAACAGCCCTTCATCGGCTGCAGCGCCCCGGACTTCCGCTTCGGGGACGGCACCCGCCTCGGCGAACTGCTGCGCCACGGGCAGGGAGTCGTGCTCGACTTCAGCACCGACCGCGTGCTGCAGGTCGCGACCAAGGGTCGGATCCGCTACGCGGCCGGCCCGGCGCGCAACGATCTCGGGCTGGGGGCCGCACTGATTCGGCCCGACGGCGTCGTGGCCTGGGCGGGCGCGCCCGCCCCGAATCGCGACACGTTCGAGCAGGCAGCCGCCCAGTGGTTCGGCGCGCCACACAATCAGGGTCCGTCTTCAGAGATCATCGGGTCTGGGGTCGTGGTGGTTGACACGTCGTGATGAACTCACCGCCCGGGCGCGCGCCTGTTCGTGTTGCGCTTCCCACCGCAGCAGTCACCGCGCCGGTTCCCGCTTCGCAGGGGGCGGGCGCCGGGTCTTCATCGGGGCGTACGACAATGCTCGATCATGAGCTCTCTCTCCTCCCTGCATCAGGTAGCCCCTGCCGTCCACGTGTGGACTCCCGGCGTCGAAAACGCCTGGGGCTTTGCGAATTGCGGCCTCGTCACCTCCGGTACGGACGCACTCGTGATCGACACCCCGTACACGCCGGCGCTCACCCGGGCGTTCCTGGAAGCCGCCAGGCAGGCCGCTCCGGGCGCCGGCTTCGACACGGTCGTGACCACCCACGGCAATGGTGACCACACCTGGGGCCTTCAGTGCCTCCCGGGCGCCGATGTCATCGCGACGCGCAGCAGCCTCGACCATCTGTGTCACGAGCCGACGCCGCAGCAGTTGCGCGCGCTCGCCGAGAACACGGACCCGGGAACGCCGCTCGGCTGGTATTTCCGCAAGCACTTCGGCATATTCGACTTCTCCGGCATACAGGTCGTTCCGCCGACTCGGACCTTCGACGGCCGTCTGGACCTGACCGTCGGCGACATCCCCGTGGAACTCTACGAAGTCGGCCCGGCCCACACCGTCGGCGACCTCATCGTCCATCTCCCCGAGCAGCACGTCGTGTTCGCTGGTGACATCGTCTTCAACGGCGACCACCCCTCCCACTGGGCGGGTCCTCTGGAGGCCGTCTCCACCGCCTGCGAGCGCATCCTCGGCCTCGACCCCGAGTGGATCGTCCCCGGCCACGGCCCCCTCCTCGACCAGGACGGCCTGCGGGAGCACATCGCCTACCTCGACGGCCTCTCCGACCACGCCCTCCTCCTGCACGGCCAGGGCAAGACGCCCGTGGAGGCGGCGCAGATTCTTCTGAACGAGGGTCGCTACCCCGGCATGGGCCTGCCCGAGCGGCTGGCCATCACCCTCGCCGCCGAATGGCGCCACCTCGACGGTGACACTGCCGCGCCCGACCTGGTCGCCGTGACCGAGTCCGCCGCCCGCATCGCATGGCAACGCGCCTCCGTCATGGAGCCGACGGCGCAGTAACACAGTCGGGCCCCGCCGCGAGGGATGCCGGCGGCGGGGTCAGACCGTGAGCGCCCCGCCCCGGACGGCGGGGCGCTCAAGCGTTTCTCAGTTGATGACGGCTCGCGGGTGGACGTGTATCGGATCAGCCCGCCCCTACTGCTCCGCCGGCAGCCGCTCGGTGTACGCCGGTAGCAGCCGCCCCAGCGTCCCGTCCGAGCGGTCCTTCTGGCCAGGCTCCCGGTGGGCCGTATCCTGCCGCCGAACACACCCAGCAGGACGAAACGCTCCTTCAGGTCGAACAGCAGATTCCGGGCGTCGGGGCGCCGTGGTCAGGCGGGGGAGGGAAAGCGGGCAAGGGCGGGACCTAGACAGGTCGAAGGCTGGCAACGCCCCGTGCTCGGTCACCGGGGCCAGCGCGTCCCGGTGCAGCGAGGTCAGCCGCGGCATTGAAGGTCGCCGGTCGAGCCCGGCGACAGGCACTGCTCGCACAGCCCGGTGGGAGAAGAGGTCAGCGCGGCACCGCGCTGAGCAACTCGCGCTGCCTGACCCGGCCGCCCGCCCCACGAGCAGGCCTCCAGCGGCACCTCCGCATCCGGCCCTCGACCAGTTCGTCCAGCCGCCAGCTGGCCGCGCTCTCTTCTCACGTCACGTCCGGCGTCGCGTCGTCGCTCATACGTTCCCCACCTCCAGTGAGTAACAGGAGTGCCACGGCAGTCGACCGCTCACGGCCTGCCGAGACCACTGACTGCCCATACAAGCTGCGCATGACCGCTACGACCTTGCCGAGGATGGACGCCGCCTCGCCGCAGATCGGTGCGAAGGCGTCTTTCTCCGGCATGAGCCACACGTCGAGCCCTCCCGCTTGACCGGTGCCTCACCGTCGATCACGGCCGCGACGATCTCGCCGTTCTCGGCGACTGGCTGGGCGCGGACCGCGACCGTGGCGCCGTCCATGATGTGCGCCTTGATCATCGAATCACCTTTGACCAGAAACCGACAAGTGCGCCGAATCCTTGCGTATTCAGGCCGGGAATCGACGGCAGACTGCACCGGATCGCGTGCGGTCTGAGGTGGGTTCGCGGGCCCCGGGGGTGCGCACCGGTCCAGCACCGGGGCTTACTTCTTCGGTGAAGAGCACCGTGTCAGCGGTCAGGTAATCCATGCCGACCAGCAGCTCTCATGACCAAAACGGAATCAACTGCAACACCCTCGGCCGTCGCAGCCATCACGCCGTCCTCGGGTGTCAGACCCAGGACTTAGCATCCGCTCGTGAACCTCGAATCCCGTCTGCCCCACGGCATAGCACTGTCGTCCGGCCGCATGGTCACCTCGGATGAAGGCGACGGCGGCTTGCAGCCGCTATGGCTGAGCCACGCCCCCGCCGCAGCCGATCTGTGGCCTGGGCTGCGGGCCGAACACGTCACCTCTGGACTCTGGCCGCTCCTGCTCGACGCCCTGGACCCGCATCATGCGGACTTCCGCCCCTGGGGCTGTGGCGAACTGTGGCCCGAGCGGATGTCGTCGCCTGCAGGCCACAGCGCCGAGGATCTTCTTGCCCGTTGGTGGCAGGACTACAGCAGCATTGACGAAGATGATGACCAGCTAACCGCCGACGAGCGCCTGGCCGTCACCGCCCCCTTCGGCCAGGCCTGGCCCGGCCGAGCACCCTCACCGACACCCTCGCCTCATGCCGACGAGATCGCCGAGCAGTACGCGCGAGCCTTCGTGACGCAGAATCCGCACGCGCGCCTCGGACTCGTCGCCGCACCCCGCGGCGCCGACGCCCTGGCCGTGGCCGGCTGGATGGGGCCCGCCAACTACGACAACGACACCGGAACCTTCGCTGCCGTCGTCCGCGATTGGGAAGACCGATTCGGTGTGCGTGTCGTCGGCGTCGGATTCAGCACCCTGCACCTCAGCGTCGCCGCACCCCCGAGTCGCCTCGAAGACGCCCTGGCCGTCGCCGCCGAGCACTTCGCCTTCTGCCCCGACAACATCTGGCAGGGCCCCCACCCGGACCTGGCCTCCTACGCAGAGAGCCTCATCGAGCTCAACTGCTGGGAATTCTGGTGGGACTGAACCGCAGGACACAGCGCCGGAAACAATTCCCCCCTCGACAAGCAGCAATCTCTCCCATCCGCGAAACGCAGCACGTCAGCACCCCCGGTCTGCGTCCGACGCACACGCCGGCGGTGCTGATCACGCGCGGCAGGATCAACGAGCAACTGGGGAAGATCGCCAACCTCGCCCCGCTCGACGAGCGCCGCAAGGTGTCCCGGCTGCTGATCGAGGGACTCGAAATCGCCGATGCACGGCGCCGCGAGCGCTACTGCGCCGAGGGATGCCGTCACTGGTGGCACAGGCTGTCCGCTGTGAACCCAACCTGCCCGCTCTGACCGGACGGGCTTCATGGGGCGATGGCGTCCTTCTTCTTGTCCGGGTGTGCCGACAGGACGTGGTGCGGGACGGAGAGGTTGGACAGGCCGAAGAGCAGCATCAGCCGGATGGGGTCGTCGCTGTGGCGTGCCTCGTCGACGACTCGGTCCACGCGCCATCAGCAAGTGGTTCGACCGCGACGTGTGGACCCGCGCCGTCAACAACGCGGGCTGCACCGTCACCCGCCGCTGACAGCCTTCGGGCTGGCACGCTCCCGCCAGGCGAGGGTGGTCGTCTTCCCCCGCCATCGCAGCGGCAACAGCGTCCGCCTGCGCCGGTGGTCGCCGTGCTCAGGCGGCGAGTGGCTGCTGGAGGGCTGACCCAGTTGCTACTGGCGGCGTCGCTGCTGTTGCGTTCCAGCATCAAGCCTGGTTCGGGCACGCGCGATATCGCCTCGCGCACCACAGCGCGTACGCTGCGAGCGTTTGACCGTTCCTCGAGGAAGAGCTGCGGATGGATAACCCGTCTGTGCCCGGACCGCGCCGGGACCTGGCGATGCACAACGACTGGTGGGCTTCGGGCTGGGAGCACGTCCTGCCCTGCCAGGGATTCCCGTTGACGATGCTGATCGCGACCGCGAGCCAGCCCGGTTTCACCGGCTCCCTCGACGATCTCCTGCAGGAGATCTTCGACGGCCACTGGGGCATGATCGGCGGCGATCTCGATGGCGCGCTCACCTTCTCGTCGCCCGGCGAGGAATGGGACTACGAGGAGGCGCCGGAGGGACGCGAAGCGAACGAGGCGAACCGCTGGGAGAAGTTCGGTGCCATGCTCACGGCGGCCGGCTACCCGGTGCCCAAGACCGTGCGGGACCTGTCCGGGCTCTACCTGGCGTGGGGCCTGGCCCGCTGCGAGGAGACACCGGACGGCACCCGGTGGTCGATGCCCGCCGCGCTGCCGTTGCCTGGTGACCTGCTGCACCTGGACGTCCACCTCACCCAGCGGCTCGATGGCATCCGCTGGATGATGCGCACCGGCCCGCTCGTCGACGGGCTCATCAGCCACTTGGTCGACGATCTGGGCGAACCGCAGGAGATCCTCACTTCCCTGGACCGACTGGCGGCCGCCACCAGCCAGGATGCGGACGACGTCCGCATCGCCCTCACCGAACTCGTGGCCTCCGGGGACGCCCGCGTGCAGCGTGGCCAGGAGCCGGCCGACGCGGAACGCCTGGAGGCGCACCAGCGCTTCCGCCTGGTCATGAACTGGGACCACTTCCACGAGCACCGGGTGCAGCTGAGTATTCAGGGCGACGACGCGTGACACAGACAGTGCCGCACGCGGTGGGAACGGAAGACACGCGCCTGATCGTGGTCCGGGGCAAAAGCGCGTCGGGGAATTCGTCCGTCGCGGCCGGGCTGCGCGGGAAGTTCGGCCGCAACCTCGCGATCGTAGGTCAGGACAACCTGCGCCGCACCGTGCTGCGCGAACGCGACCGCCACGGCGCCGCGAGCATCGGCCTGATCGACCTGACGGCCCGCTACGCCCTGGACAACGGTTTCCACGTCGTCGTGGAGGGCATCCTGTACGCCGACCGCTACGCCACGATGCTCCGGAACCTGGTGCGCGCCCACCGAGGCGTCTCCCGCTGCTACTACCTCCACGTGCCCTACGCCGAGACGGTGCTGCGGCACGCGACGAAACCCGATGCCGAGTACCTCAAGCACCCCACCGAGGACCACCTGCGCGAGTGGTAGGCGACGCGTAGCCGCGGGCCGGAGAGATGGCAGAAGAACATCCGGACAGTGGGCCGGACCTGCTGGTTGCCGGGACGGGGCTTCTCCACGACGGCACCGTCGCCGACGGTACGGTGGGGTGTCCGTGCTTCAGCGGACGTATTCGCCGGTCATCGGTCACCGGCGAGTGATCGGCTGCGGCCCCGACGACTGCGGTGAGCATCGCGGGGGAGACTGCAACACCGAAAGCGCTTGGTCGAGCCGCCCACCGGCGCCGCCACGCGCGGCTCAACGCGTCCTGTCCACGCCGACCGGGGCGACCTGCCCCAGCAGGCCCACAGCGCCACCACCTCCTGACCGCGCTTGCATCGCTCACCGGCGGCGCCGGTACGCGTGCGTGTGACGTACGTCGGCGTCGATCACCTCTCGCAGTACTTCGCGATCGTCTGCGGGCAGGCAGCCGCCAAGGAGGTTCGCGGGCAGCCGGTACGCCTCGGCCAGCTGTGGATCGCCGGCCGCGAGGATGCTGGAGAGCAGCGGTTCATCCGGCCGCGTCGCCGCGTCCACCAGGGCGGTCAGGCGCTGCCGTTCCTGGTCCGTCATATCCGGCCAGGCGGTGTCCAGCTGTCCTTTCAGGGCGGCCCAGGTAAGGGTCTGCTGGGCGCGGGCCGCGCGCTTCAGCACGGCGCGCACCGCTGCGGGCGCCGTGGCGAGAGTCTGTGAGGGCGCACCGCCCGCCCCCAGCATCCGGCCGCCGGTGGTGGCCATCGGAGCCGCTGACGGCGTATCGGATCGCACCGATCGATTTGCCGGTTCAGCAATCCTCTTTGCCGCACGTGGGCATGTGTGCGCAGAGTGTATCCAGAAAGTGCTGGCTCACAAGTAAAAGCCGGTACCTCTCGGGCTCGGCCGTGTTCCCTCATTCGCCTGAAATCTCTCGGGCTCGAGCAGTACGTCAGAATTCATAATTGCCTTGCAGATAGAGGAGCGATAGATGGAAAATCGCCATGTCGTGATCATTCCGATTGAGATCGACGAGGAGAAGGTAAGTGCTTATCTCGATGCCTGGCAGGGCGCCGCGGACGTGATGGCCGCTCAACCTGGTTTCGTCCGGACGTATATGTTCCGCACGATCGTCCCGGGGAGCAAGTTCCTTCTCGTCAACGTAGCGGAATGGGAGTCCACTGCTCACTGGGAAGAGGCGATGAACGTCTGCCCGATGCTGGGACAGCAGATAGCCGTCGCCCATGCCTCGAACTACGAGGCGATTCGGACGGTCCTGCCCGCCGCCCAGCAGGGGCAGGGCCCCGGCGGCGGTCACACACCGACTGCCCTGTCTCCTGCCGAGGCTCGTCGCCGCGTCGCGGACGGTGAACTCACGCTGGTCGATGTCCGCGAAGACGATGAATGGGCGGCGCGTCACCCGGCCGGCGCCGTCCACGCCGCGCTCAGCACGTTGCCGGCCTCGCTGTCGCATTTGCCTGACGGCCCGCTGGTCTTCGTATGCCGCACGGGCGCCCGCAGCATGCAGGGCGGCGCGCAGGCGATCCGCGCAGGCCGATCCTCTGTCTACAGCGTGGCAGGCGGCCTTGAGGCATGGGAAGCGGCAGGGCTGCCGGTCGTCTTCCCCGACCGCGAGGATGCGGTGAACAACGGAGACCGCGCCCAATCCGCGGTGCTTGAGGACTGACGAAAGCAGAACCAGTGGATGGCCGTCGCATACGCCTGTCGGCATGAGGCCGGCCGGCACGCCATCCGCCTCACACCCTCAGGAAATTTCCCACCGTCGTTCCAGGCGGTGATCGTTTGCGCAAACAGCGGCGGTTCCCCGGGACGGGAATTTCCCGGAAGTAAGCACCGCCCCGGAAAGGAGTCATCCGTGTTTTTTGTCGATACCCTGGAGTTCGAGGGGCTGGGCAATCGCAGTTACCTGGCCGGCGGTCCGAGAGCGGCGGTCGTGGTCGATCCGCCGCGGGACGTCGACCAGGTGATCGCCGCCGCCGCCCGGCGAGGGGTGCGCATCGCCTACGTGGCGGAGACGCACTTGCACAACGACTACGTCACCGGCGGGCTGGAACTGGCCCGCCTCACCGGCGCCCGCTACCTGGTCCCGGCCCACGCCAACGTCTCCTTCTCCCGCACGCCCGTCACGGACGGCGACACGTCAGCGGTGGACGATCACCTGGTGCTGCGGGCGATAGCAACACCGGGCCACACCCCGCACCACACCTCGTACGCGCTGGAGGAGGACGGACATGCGGTGGCGGTCTTCACCGGCGGCTCGCTGCTGATCGGCTCCGTGGGGCGTCCGGACCTGGTGGACCCGCGACTGACGGAGCGCCTGGCCCGCGCGCAGCACGCCTCCGCCCACCGGCTGGCGGCAATGCTCGACGATGAGGTGCCCGTGCTCCCCACGCACGGCTTCGGCAGCTTCTGCTCCTCCTCCCAGGCCGAGGGCGATGCGACCACGATCGGCAACGAACGCATCAGAAACGACGCTCTCACCCTGGATGTGGACACCTTCGTGAAGCGGGTCCTGGCCGGGCTGGAAGACGTGCCCGCCTACTACACGCACATGGGCCCGGCCAACGCCGCCGGCCCCGGGCCCGTCGACCTGACCCCGCCCCAGCCCGCTGACGCCGCACAGATCGCCGAACGGCTGGCGGCGGGTGAGTGGGTGGTGGACCTGCGCAGCCGGGTCGCCTTCGCCGACGGCCATGTGGCCGGATCGTTCAACTTCGAGGCCACGGGCAAGCTGGCCACCTATCTGGCCTGGCTGATCCCGTGGGGCAAGCCGGTCACCCTGCTCGGCGACACCCCGGCGCAGATTGCCGACGCGCAGCGTGAGCTGACCCGGGTCGGCATCGACCGCCCGGCTGCCGCCGCCACCGGCGATCCAGCCGCCTGGGTCCCTGAGGGGGAACAGCTCGTCTCCTTCCCCCGCGCCGACTTCGCCGACCTCACCGCGGCACATGAGCGCGGCGAGGACGTAGTCGTACTGGATGTGCGCCGAAAGTCCGAACGCGTGAACGGCTTTATCGAGGGCTCCGTGCACATCCCGCTCCACGAGCTGCACGACCGGGTCGGCGACGTGCCGGACGGCACGGTGTGGGTGCACTGCGCCGGCGGGATGCGCGCGGCGATCGCCGCTTCCCTCCTGGACGCGACCGGACGAAAGGTCACCGCCATCGATGACGGCTTCGAGGCCGCCGCCGACGCGGGCCTCACTGTCACCCGGCCATGAATCCTGGGCTCCACCTGAACAGAAGGCATGCGATGTTCCTCTCCCGCCACGGTCCTGGCCGCATCGGTCCCGAACAGGCCCACCCCCGCGTCACCGGGACCGGGCCGCCGGTGGCCGGCGGCAGCGAACACGGCGGGCGAATAGCGTGACCGCTCTGATCCTGGCCCTGATCGCAGGAGCCGTCGTCGGCCTGACGCTCGGCGCCCTCGGCGGCGGCGGCAGCGTCCTGGCGGTGCCCGCGCTGATCTACCTGCTCGGCTTCACTCCCGCCGCGGCCACCACCGCCAGCCTGATCATCGTCACCGCCACGTCTGTGACCGCCCTGTACGCGCACGCCCGGGCCGGGCAGGTGCGGTGGAAGGCCGGAGCCGCGTTCGCAGCCGCCGGGATTCTTCCGGCGGCCGCTGCTGGAGCCGCCGCCGCCCACCTACCCCAAGCGGTCCTCACCGTCGCCTTCGCCGCGACAGCCGTCCTTGCCGCTGTCCAGATGCTCCGGCCTGCTCACACCGCCCGCCCTGGGAGCGGCGACGTACGGCCGGGCAAGGCAGCCGGGGCCGGTGCCGGCCTGGGCGCGCTGACCGGACTGCTCGGTGTGGGTGGCGGCTTCCTCGCCGTCCCCGCCCTGGTCACCGTCCTGGCCTTCGAGATGGAAGCCGCAGTCGGCACCAGCCTGCTGATCATCACGGCCAACTCACTGGCTTCGCTGGCCACTCGATCCGGCGTCGCCGTCTCGCTCGACTGGTCGGTGATCGGACCGTTCACCGGAAGCGCGATCCTGGGCGCCTGGGACGGCAAGCGCATGGCCGCGAAGGTCTCCGGGTCCCGCCTGCAGCGCATTTTCGCGCTGGTCCTGCTGGCCGTGGCCGTCTTCATGGCTGCCGACGCCGTGACGTGACGGCAGCTCAGGCCGGCGGCGACTTCTCCTGACGGGCCCGCACCCGCTCGGTGGTCCCGGCCGTCTGCCGCCCTCCGCCTCGTAACTGGCCCAGGACCAGTTACGAGGCCCGGTGGCGGCTGGTCGCTCAACTGCGGGAGGAGACGTTCTGGAACCAGGTACGAAAGTGCGGCCCGGGCGGATGAGGTGCTGTGCCTGGATGTGGAGGACCTGTACCCGCAAGACAAGCGGGGAGAGATCGCCGCTGAGCTGCACCCTGCTTCGTGGAGTCCCTGAAGCCAGGTTCACGGACCAGTCAACGGGACCGTGCCCATCCACGTGCATCCACCACCGAAGACCACTCGGTGCGGTTCCATCGCTAGCCCTCCAGGACATGGCGCGGATCCGCACACGCAAGGTGTGCGAGCCGCGTTCCGTCCACGGCAGCTGACCGAGCGCTCCCAAGTTCAGGGCGTCGGTGATCCGGGCCTCGCCGTCGCGCGTGGTGCAGGTGGTTCCCAGCACCATGGTGCCGTCCAGGTATCGGTGGCTGACCTCGTAGGGCACCGTGGGCGCCAGTGCCACGCAGCCTCCGCCGACTGGGGCGAGGAGCGCAGCGCAGCGGTGGGGCGGCCAGGGACGGCGCGGCGAGCCAGTCGACTGCCCCGCCCCCGGGCGGCCAGGGCGGTGGAGCGGAGGTCGCATGATCCTCTTCCGGGTTCTGCTTCGGGAGCCGGCTGGGCCGCCGCGAGTGGGCGGCCTCGGCGGTCATGGCCGCGGGCGTGGCCGGGCTGCTGCTGGCGCTGGGGCCCGGTCACGGCATGTCCTCGTGGGTCTCCGGGGCCGCCTGGCTGATCGGCGGGGGAACCGACGTGCTGCTGATCGGGGCCGGTGTCCTCTGGGCGCGCGGGTGCCGGGCACCCGCCGGGCCGCCCTTCTGGGGAGTGACGACGGTATGCGCCTTCGGTCTGACCGCCGCACTGATCAAGGCAGTGACGAACACCTATTGTCACGGCCTGGCCGCTGTGTCACCGGCTGGGAGCTGAGGTCCGTGATCGCGATCGGTGCGTGCGCGATGTTCCTGCTGCAGTCGGCGATGGACGAGGGCGGCCTGCTGGTCTTCCAGTCCGCCCTGACCACGGCCGACCCGGTGATCGGCATCCTCTGGGGCGTGCTGGTCTTCCATGAGGAGGTGCGCGGCGGCCTGTTCATCCTGCTGGCGGTCGCGTGTGCCGCGGCGGCGGGGACGGCCGTGATGATGCTGTCTAGCTCGCCGCTCGCCGCTCCCCGCTGCTCAGCGACACGTCGGGCGGCCAGGAAGCGGCCGATCAGGCCGGTGAGGGCTCGCACACGCCGCGCGGCTGGAGGGCACGGGCTGAAAGGGCGCCCGGAGAGCTGTTCGCCCCCGATCGGCGACCGCGAACCGCGGGGTGCCGGGCGCTCTGCCGGCATGTGGCAATGTCATCGGCATGTCGTGCCCCTTCTGCCAGCTCATCCGTGAAGACAGCGCCCAGTGGGTGGCCCGCGAGCCGTCCACCTGCGCGTTCGCCCCCCTCAACCCTCTCGCTCCAGGGCACACCCTGGTGATACCGGCGTCTCACTACGCCGATGTCTTCGACACTCCCGCCGAGGCACTGGACGAGACCGTCGAACTGGTCCAGCGACTGGCACACGCCATGCGCTCCGCGTTGAACGCAACCGGCGTGAACGTCCTCAACGCGAGTGGGCCAGGATCGGAGCAGTCGGTGCCTCATCTGCACTTCCACGTCGTTCCGCGGTGGCCGGACGACGGCATCTCCACCTGGCCGACCGGGCAGTCCCAGCATCGGTGCGCCGGTGACCCAGCCACACGACTCGCCCACGCACTGGCCACTGAGAAGCGCCCCAGAAGCTGAGCCAGGACACCGGAGTGCACCCGCTGCTCACGGGCGCCCCACGCGGGTCTGCGGCGGGTACGGGGCCGATGAGGCCAAGGGGGAGGCGGCGGGCCTCCCGCTGGGCCCTCCCGGTGCCTTACGGGTTGAGCGGGCATGTGACGGAAGATCATCACGAAGTGGGCGGCAGTCTATGGCGAGGCGGTCGGCGCAGGCGCTCTTGTCCAGTGCCGCGTGAACCGGGACTTGCACGCTCGTCGGGTCGAGACAGCGCCCGGACGTGCAAGGCCCCCACGCCGGAACTAGTATTGGAAACAAACTAGTACTGATTTACCCCTACCCGTGCAGGGAGTGCCATGTCCGGCAGCGAGAACCACGTGACCTTCAGGCACGGCCAGGAGTTCCTGGCCGCCATCTCGGAGCGCTGGAACTACCAGATCCTGCGCGAAGTGTTCTTCGGTGTCGGCCGATTCGGCGAACTCAAACGGGCGCTGGGTATCTCGGCGAACATTTTGACCACGCGACTCAACACCCTGATCGACCTGGGCCTGCTCACCAAGCGCGCATACCGCCAGGACAAGCCGTGGTACGAGTACCAGCTCACGGACAGCGCCCGGGAGCTCGTCGTCCCCGCCATCGCGGCCGTCACACGCTGGGCCGAGGTTCATGCGGGCGACGGTGACGGCACGCGCCACCGGTTCCTGCACACAGTGTGTGACAGTCCGACCAATCCCTACCTCGCATGCAGCAACTGCCACCAGCCGGTCGAGGCGTCGACCCTGCGCCCCCTGCCGGTCGAGCAGGGTGACGCGGACACGGCGAGCGCCGGCTGACCGTCCGGATCGGACGTGATCAGGCCATAGGAGCTCTAGTAGCGTTTCAGGACTAGTGCGAATATGCTACTAGCTAGCGGCCGAGTCGCGCCGCGCTCCGACTGCTGGGAGGACGATCATGCCGACCACCCCGAACCGGCTCGAAGGCATCGCCGAGAGGCTGATCCCCACGTCACTGGGCCTGATCAACGTGCGCGTCGGCGGCCGCGCCGACGGTCGGCCCATGGTGTTCTGGCCGAGCCTGATGATGGACGGCACCATGTGGGAGTACCAGTACGAGCACTTCGCCCCGACGCACCGCGTCGTGCTCGTCGACAGCCCCGGACACGGCAAGTCCGACGCGCTGCGGAAGATCATCGACCTGAAGGACTGCTCCACCGTCCTCGTCGAGATCCTCGACGCGCTCGGCATCGGCAAGTGTGTGCTGGTCGGCAACAGCTGGGGCGGCATGCTCGCCGGCGTCTTCCCGGCCTACCACCCGGAGCGGTCCGCGGCCGCGGTCGGCATCAACTGCACCGCCTCGCTGCCCACGACGTTCGAGAGCATCTGGGCCACCGCTCTGGCCGCGTTCCTGTCGCTGAACTCGACGATGCCCGCGCTTGCCGCCAAGGCCGCGCGCCGCGCGTTCGCCGGGCCGAGTGCGGAGGCCTCGAACCCCGAGTTCGTCGAGTTCACCAAGGTCGTGCTCCGTGACGACCCGAAGTCCGTGGCATGGGCACTACGCAGCATCCTGATCGGCCGCAAGGACGAACACCGCCGCCTGAACACCATCAAGGGCGTGCCCGTGCTGATCATCGCCGGCGAGGAGGACAGCCAGTTCCCCGTGCACGTGGTCCGGAAGATGGCCGACGCCATCCCGGACAGCGCCTTCCGCGTCCTCAAGCACACCGCCCACCTCGCCGCGCGTGAGAATCCCGCTTCGGTCAACGCCGAGATCGACGCTTTTCTCGCCGCCCTGCCCACCGCGGCCTGACCACGACGGAGTGGACTACGCCATGGCGAACACAGCACACCCGACGAACGTCCCCGCCTGGGTCCTGAAATTCATGGACGCCATCGACACCCTGTCGTTCGACGAAGGCTTCGCACTGCTCACCGAGGACACCGACCTGTACTTCGGCACCGCGCACATCCACGGAGTCGAAGCCATCAAGGCATTTTTCGTCAAGATCGACGAGCCGTTGCACATCACTCACGAGGTACTGGAGTTCTGGACCGCGGACAAAGGCGTCAGGCTGCTGCGCGGCGAGGCGACGATGGCCAAGAAGAGCGAACCGGACCGCGTCGTCCGCGCCCCGTTCACGCATATCTTCTACCTGGCAGAGGAGGGACCGCTCCGCATCCGCGAACTTCGCATCACCGCAGGCCCGCTGGAGACCCATGCGGTCAGGTGACCCCCTTCGGCACACAGTGCCCCGTCCTCCGACCGGGAAGAGGGTGGCGTCCCGGGGGACCACCCGCTCCCGGTCGGAGCCTCAGCACAAGCGCCACACCGACCCTGGTGAGGACCGGCCAGGCCGCCCCTGTTCGCCGACAATGAAGTCACCGGCATCGAAGTCGTACACACGCCGAGTTTTCGGCACCGCCGCATTCGACCTGTACCCGGGCGTTCGGTTCGTCCCCCACAGCGACGGTCTCGTCGAGACTCGCCACCATCCCATCGACGAGCGCCTGGCCACACTGGTGAGCGTCCTCGACGCACCACCGCGCCCGCCCGACGAAACCTGCCAGTGGCTCCTGCACTCCCTTCGGCACCCCGAGGACAACGGCGACGTGACCATCCGCATCGGGCAGGCCCGGCCGGCAGCCCGGCGACAGAGACACCCGCGGCACCGGGCCCACCCCCTGACGAACGAGCGGCTCCGCACGCCCGAAAGACTCGAACGACGGGCCCGAGGCTTCCCCCGTGCACTGTCAGGAGAAGCGGCCCTGTCAGGCGAAGACGGACAGCAGAAGGGCCATACCGAGGCCGAACACGCTGACCAGCGTTTGCACCACGGTCTGTGTTCTGGCGGCCTGCGCGAGGTCCATGCCGAAGGACTCCTTGACCAGCCAGAAACCCGCGTGGTTGACGTAGTTGAGGCCGATGGATCCGGCGCCGATGGCGACCACGAGGAGGGACGCCTCCAGGCCGCCGCTGGTACCGATCAGCGGGGCGACGATGCCGGTGGCGGAGACGATGCCGACGGTGGCCGAACCCGTGGTCAGGGAGAGCAGCAGCGCGATCAGCCAGCCGAGCACGATCACGTTGAGGTGAGCCCCTTTGGCCGCCGAGGCGATGGCGTCGCCGATGCCGGAGTCCTGAAGCACCTGCTTGAACGCGCCGCCGCCGCCGATGATGAGCAGGATGGCGGCGATGGACTTGAGGCTGTCCGTCAGGGAGGCGCGGGTCTGCTCGCCGGAGCGGTCGCCGCGCAGGAGGGTCACCCCCAGAGCGAACAGGAAGCCCGCAAGCATCGCCACCAGTGGCTCGCCGATGAACGTGAGCGCGGACCACAGAGCGCTGGAATCGTCGAGCACTGTCTCAGCCAGGGTGCGCAGCAGCATCAGGGCGACGGGGACGAGCACGGAGGCGACGGCCAGGCCCGTGGGAACGCCACCGCGCGTCCGAGGCGCGGCGGCCTGCTGCGCCTCGGGCCCGGAGGCCGAGGCGGCGGACTCGGGCGCTGCCCCGCTGCGCGGCCCGGAGCCGGTGAACTGCGCCACGAGCGCGGCGTCGGGCCGCACGTCGGCCAGGCGGGGCGCTATCCAGCGGGCGTAGACGGGGCCGGCCAGGACGACGGTGGGGATCGCGCAGACGAGGCCGACGCCGAGGGTGAGACCGAGATCGGCGTGGAGGCCGGTCACGGCGGTCAGCGGCCCCGGATGCGGGGGCAGCATGCCGTGCAGGGTGGACAACGCCGCGATGGCCGGAACGCCGAGCAGCACGTAGGGCGAGCCCTTGGTGCCTCCATTGGCCTCCAGTCGGCGCGCCACGCTGAAGATCAGAGGCAGCAGCACGATGAGGCCGACCTCGAAGAACATCGGGATGCCTATGACGAACGCGGCGGCTGCGACGAGCCAGGGCAGCCGGCGGGTGCTGGACCGGTCGACGACGGCATGGGCTATGGCGTCGGTGGCGCCGGAGTCCGACAGCAGGCGGCCGAGCATGGCGCCCAGGGCGAGGGTGAGGCCGACATCGCCCAGAGTGCCGCCCGCTCCCTCTTCGAGAGAGTCCGTCAGTTTGCCGACCGGCTCGCCGGCCACCAGCCCGGTGGCCACGCTCACGAGGATGAGGGCGACGAAGGGATGTACACGCAGCCGTGAGTTGATGAGGTAGATCAGGACCGCGATCGCCACGGTGAGGACGAGCAGCAGAAACCAAGCGTGTGAGGTCACGCGGAGACACCTTTCGACGGTCGGCCGTGAGTGGGCCGGGTGGAGTGGGTTCGGCTGACAGAACCCATCAAGGGCGGGTGGCGCGGCCACCGTGGGCATGGGGCCGGCCACCGAGGGCACGGGCCCGCGGTAGCGGGCGTGGTTCGGCTGCTGGTCAGGTCCGTGGACCTCCGCGGCGACGACGATCACGGCCCGGTCACGGCGGCGAAGCGACCGCTCGGTTACTCCAGACCGAGCTGCGCGACCAGATCGGTGACCAGTTTGTCCTGTTGATCCAGGTATGAGCGGAATGTGTCGCCGGTGGCGAACACGTCCGTCCAGCCGTGCCGGAAGAGTTCGGCTTTCCAGCGCGGGGAGTTGTGCAACGCGGTCAGGACGTCGGTCCAGCGCTTCCTGTCGGCGTCGCTGATGCCGGGCGGGGCGACGACGCCGCGCCAGTTGGCGAACACCAGGTCGATGCCGGACGACTTGAGCGTCGGCACCCCCGGGAGGGGCTTGACCGGCCGGTCGCCGGTCATGGCGAGGACCTGGAGCTGGCCACTGCCGATCTGGTCGAGGAACTCGCCGAACCCGCTGGTGGCGAAGTCGACCTTGCCGTCCAGCAGGGACGGCAGGAGGTTGCCGCCGCCGCCGTCGTAGGCCACGTATCCGACCTTCTTCGGGTCGATACCGACCGCCTTGGCCAGTTCCATGGCCAGCAGATGATCGGGGCCGCCGGGGGAGGATCCGCCACCGACCCGCAGCCGGCCCGGAGCCTTGCGCCAGGCGGTGATGAGCTGCTGGATCGTCCTGTACGGCGAGTCCTTGCGCACGACCACCGCGCCCGCCTCCTCGATCAGACGCGCGATCGGGGTGGTCCGGGCAACGGTCACCTTCGCCTTCGCCACATGGGAGGCTCCCACCACGCCGAGCCCCATCTGCAGGGCGAGGTCACCGTTGCCGCGCTCATTGACGATCCGCTGCAGACCCACCGTGCCGCCCGCGCCCGGCAGATTGAAGACCTGCACGTCCGATGCGATGCCGGCCTCCTCCATGACCCGCGCCGCGGTCCGCGCCGTGGTGTCGTAACCGCCGCCCGGAGTGTTGGGCACGGCGATCCGCAAGCCCTGGACCGGCTTGTGGCCGCCCACCGGCCACACTCCGCAGCCGCTGCTCGCGAGCAGCAGCCCCAGCACGGCGAGGGTGCCGAGAAAGGCACGTGCGGGACCTCTCATGGCACCTCACTTCCGATTTCAACCGGCGGACGTCATGATTATGCGATCCGGCACATGCGCTGCCCACGTTGTGTCAGCACGAAAGATTGAGTTCATTGTGGTCGCTGTCTTCCGCCGCCATACGCTGGCGGGAGAGATGCTCGCCCTCCAGCTGGTCATCATCGTGGTCGTGCTGCTGGCCGTCGCCGGCTTCTCTCTCGGCCAGTCCGAGGCCACCTTCAAACGCGTCGAAGGCCGTCGGATCGACGCGCTGGCGGAGCAACTGGCCGCGAACCCCCTGGTCCGCAGCCAGCTGGTGCGGCCCGCTCCCGAAGAGACACTGGCCCCGCTGGTGCACTCCACGCTGGCTCAGTCCGGTGTCACCTCCGTGACGGTGGCCGACGCGAAGGGCCGCATCGTCTCCTCCACCAACCCCACTGTGGTCGGCGAGCCGCTGCCCCTGGGGCAGGGAGCCGCCGCGGGGCGCGGCTGGTCCGGACAACTGACACTGGACGGCAGTCGCGAGTTGGTGGCCCAGGTGGCAGTGCTCGGAGCCGAGGAGAGCGACCTCGGCCGCACGCTCGGCACCGTGATGATCGGTGAGGCGTTCCCATCCATGTCGGAGCGGCTCAGTGGCGCCTCCTCGTACCTGCTCGCCTACCTGGGCATCGCCAGCGGACTCGGCGCGACCGGATCGTGGCTCCTCGCGCGACGGGTCAAGCGCCAGACCCATGGTCTGGAGCCGCGAGAGATCACCGGGCTGGCCGAGCACCGCGAGGCCATGCTGTACGGGATCGCCGAGGGCGTCGTCGCACTCGACCCGCAACACCGCCTCACCCTCGTCAATGACGTGGGCCGGCGCCTGCTGGACCTGCCCGAGGACTGCGTGGGGCAGAGCCTCGACGCACTCGACATCGACGGACGGCTGCGGGACGTGCTCATCGGGGCCCGGGGCGGCGCCGACCGGCCCGACCAGGTAGTCATCCGCCGCGCACGCATGCTCGTCATGAACCGGATGACCGTCGTCAAGGACGGCCGCACCCTGGGCTCTGTCACCACCTTGCGCGACCGCACCGAACTGGCGGAACTGGAGCGGAAGGTCGGCTCCTTCCGCAGTTCCTCCGAACTGCTGCGCGCCCAGGCCCACGAGTTCGCCAACCAACTGCACACCATCTCGGGGTTGATCCAGATCGGCGAACACGACGAAGTGGTGCGGCACATCCGTGCGTTGAACCAGCGCCGCCAGTCGCTGGACATGACCCTCGCCAGCCGCGTACGCGACACCGCGATCGCCGCGCTGCTGATGGCCAAGTCCTCGCTGGCCGCCGAGCGCAGAGTCGCCCTGCGCATCTCCGCCGACACCGCACTCGATCGGCTCGTGGCGGAGGACGCGGCCGATGTCGCCACGGTGGTCGGCAACCTCGTCGACAACGCGGTGGACGCCGCCGCCGTGCATCGCGGCGACGACGACGAGGCATGGGTCGAGGTGGAGCTGCGGCAGGACGCCTCCAGCGTCGAGATCGTGGTCCGTGACTCCGGACCGGGCCTCACCGCGGAAGTCGCACGGGAAGTCTTCGTCCACGGTTTCACCACCAAGGCCGATCCCGAGGGCCGGCGAGGCATCGGACTGGCACTCACCAAGCTGGTGTGCGAACGCCACGGCGGCGAGGTATCCGTGACCAGCACACCCGACGGCGCGGTGTTCACCGCACGTATGACAGTCAGCCACCCCGCCGACGCGGTGGCGGAAGGAGCATCCCGATGACCGCCACGCACGGCCCGTCCGCAGCGTGCGCGACGATCGACGTCCTCGTCGTCGACGACGACTTCATGGTGGCCCGGGTGCACCGCAGGTTCGTCGAGAGTGTCCAGCCGTTCAGGGTGGTCGGCACGGCCCACACCGGCCAACAGGCCATCGACGCGGTGGACGACCTGCGGCCGGACCTGGTCCTGCTCGACCTGTATCTGCCCGACACGTTCGGCCTCGACGTCATACCCCGGCTGCGCTCCGCGGGCCACGACTGCGACGTGATGGTGATCAGCGCCGCCCAGGAGGCCGAGACGGTGCGCCGTGCCGCGCGCCGAGGAGTGGTCGACTACCTGCTCAAACCGTTCGCCTTCGACGATCTCCGCCCCCGCCTGGAGCGGTATGCCACGCGACGCGACCGTCTGCTGGCCACCGTCGTGCGAAGCCAGGCGGACGTGGACCGCGTCCTGGCAGGAGGGACGGCCACCGCACCGGCAGGCGCGCTGCCCAAGGGCATGAGTGTGGAGACCGCCGAACTCGTCGAACGGGCCCTCCGCCAAGCCGACGGCACCCTGTCCGCCGCCGAGTGCGCGGCCCTGACCGGCGTCTCCCGGGTGAGCGCCCGCCGCTACCTGGAGCACTTCCACACCATCGGCAGCGCCAAGGTGACGCTGCGCTACGGCGTCGCCGGCCGGCCCGAACGCCGCTACGGCTGGCGCGTCTGAGAGCTGAGCGGCCGGCGCGAGTCGGCGGGCGGGGCCGCAGCCCCCGGGCGGTCCCGGTTGAGACACCGAGCAGGTAGGCGGCGCGGCCACCGGCGGCCGATCGCGGCCTGGGGCGTTTCTGCGGCGGTCTGAGCGTGAAGTCTGTCTCGCCGGCGACACAACAACAAGCTAAGCCTGCCGTGGCCACCCCGGCCGGCGAACCACGCAGCCAGGGGCCCGGGTGTGCTGCCGCCCGGCGGTGGCAGCACACCCGGGCCCCTGGCGGTCAGCGGGCGCCGTGCGGGGCGGCTGTCAGCCGAGGGAGATCGGGTCGGTGCCGAAGGTCCAGGAGCTTCCGGACCTCGCGTAGACCTGGATCGGGGTGCTGCCGTAGTCCTCGCCGGAGATGTAGTCGCACTGGCCGGGCGGGAGGACGCGGGTGATGTGCCCCGGGCTGGTGACGTTGTCGCCCGCCGTGTCCTTGATCCAGAAGTAGAAGCTGTTCGCCGAGCTCTGGTAGTTGCACAGCCGGGCGGACACCCACGGGTTCTCGTCCGACGTGTGCCAGCCGGTGATCTCCACGCCGTGCGCAGAGTTGGAGTCGGATCCGGTGGCGGCGGACGCGCTTCCCGACGCGAGCCCCAGCCCCGTGACGGCCAGTGCGGTCACTGCGGCGAGGGAGGCGACTCGGCGCCCCAGCTTGAACTGCATGTCTTCCCCTTCGATTCGGACGGGACGAACGATCCGTTGCGAGCCGGTCTTGCCACCGGTGGTGCCGACTGCCGCGTGGTGGCGGGCGGTTCGGCCTCCATTCTTGCCCTGGGGCGTGTCGTCCCCCCACGACTTGACCCGACGTTGACCGGACATTCCCGTACGGCGGGCAGTTCGAGGAAGAGGAGGGAGCGTGCGTCACCGCTGTCGACGACGACGGCGAGCCGAAGTTCCTGCCCGTGGTCTCCGAGCGGGCCCGCGCCAAGCTGAACCAGATCGCCGCGAAGATGACGCGCCCGCCGAAGCAGAAGGCCCGGTCCCTCGCGCAGCTGCGCAAGGAATGGAAGGAGAGTGCGATCCGCACGTCCAAGGTGGCCGTCGACGTCATCAACTCCCTCCTCGAGTACGCCCGCGCTGCGGCTGCGGCTGCGGCTGCGGCGATCCGGGTCCGGGCCGTCGCCGTGGTCGACGTCGCCCTGGCGGCCGTCGACGTCGCCGCGACGGTGTTCGTGATGAACGACGGCGGCCGGTTCCACCGTCGGCACCTGCCTGCCGAAGCCCGCGGCCACTTCGCCCTCGTCCTGCGCGGCCGCCGTCGCGAACCGGACCTGGACGACCGGATCGTGGCTGCTGCCCTCTCTATGTACTGCTTGGACATCAGCGAGCCGAAGACCGTGCGCGGCTTGGAGTCCGGCTAAGAGGTCCTAACAGAGTTGGGCCTTGCCCCTTGATCCTGGACACACAAGGCTGAGGCGACCCCTGCGGTGTGGACACTCTGACAATGGATCTTGACGGTCCGAGGAAGAAGGGTGTCCTTGTGGGACGTAGGCCTCCGTATCCGGAAGAGTTCAGGAACGACGCGGTGGCGCTGTATCGCGCGGCAGCGGGTCGGCGCACGTACGCGGCGGTCGCGGTGGATGTCGGGGTGACCGGCGAGACGCTGCGGTCCTGGGTGCGCCAGGCCGACGAGCAGGCGGGCCGGGCCCGCGGCAGCGAGGCGACGCCCGAGGACCGGGACGAGGAACTGATCCGGCTGCGGGCCAAGCTCGGCCGGCTGCGCAAGGCCGAGGCCGAGTGGCAGTTGGAGCGGGAGATCCCGCGACGGGCGGCCCAGTATTTCGCCCAGGAGATGAGGGCATGACCGACCGCTGGGACTTCGTCTCCGCCCACCGCGCCGACTTCGGCGTGCAGCGGATATGCCGGGTCCTGGGCGTCTCGCGCTCGGGCTACTACCGGTGGATCGCAGGGGCGCCTGCCCGTGACGAACGCCGGGCGGACGACGACACCCTGGTCGCCGAGATCCGCGAGATCCACGCCGGGCACCGCGGCACCTACGGAGTGCGGCGCGTGCACGCCGAGTTGCGGGGCTTCGGGCACATGGTCAACCGCAAGCGGGTCGAGCGGTTGATGCGCCGGGAAGGCATCCAGGATCGACACCTGCGCCGGCGCAAGCACACCACGATCCCCGACCGGCTCGCGCCGCCCGCGCCGGACCTGATCCGACGCGACTTCACCGCCGCCGTCCTGGACGAGAAGTGGTGCGGGAACATCACCTACGTGCAGGTCGGCGGCACGTGGCTCTACCTGGCCTGCGTCCTGGACATCTGCTCGCGCCGGCTGCTCGGCTGGTCGATGGCCACACACATGCGCACCGAGCTGGTCGTCGATGCGCTCACGATGGCGGTGGCGACCCGCGGCGGCCACGTCGACGGAGTGATCTTCCATTGTATCCACGCGGACAGGGATCCCAGTACACCTCGGCGGCGTTCGCCAAGGTCAGCGACCGTTTCGGCGTCCGCCGGAGCATGGACCGTGTCGGGTCGAGCTACGACAACGCCCTGGCCGAGAGCTTCTGGCAGGGACTGACGAGAGAAGCGATGCAGGGGGTGTTCACGACGGTGCGACAGGCCAGGCTGGAGATCTTCCAGTGGCTGACGTACTACAACGCCCGCAGACGACACAGCAGTCTCGGCTACCTCTCACCCGTCGAGTTCGAACAACAACACCGGGCAGAACATGGACTCACGCTCGCGGCATGAACCCCGTGTCCACACTCCGGGGGACGGCTCAAACGGGTGACGCACCCCTCGACGCCGACGCGGATCCGGCAACAGTCGCAACCGCTCCACCAGCGACAACCCCGAAGTGTCCTCCAGAGCGGGCGACTTGATCAGACAGACGGTGGCAGTCTGACGACACATCGAGGCTCCGGTGGTACGAGGCGACTTGGGGGGGACCCCGTTCAACCGGAGCTTCGTTGCGTTCGTGACGGCCCAACCCGCACTCCTTGGACCGCCGCAACCTGCGGACTCACATGATCCCCCGGACTTTAAACGCCCCAGCCCCGCGGGCTGCTGCGCTCAGGACTGGTCGTACCAGGAGAACGCCGCGATCCGCCAGCCCTCCGGGGTGCGGACGAACTGGAAGGTCTTGGTCCCGCCGTCCTCGAATGGCTTGCCGTCCAGGACGCCGGCCTTGCGGTACTCGCCGAAGCGCGCCGCGATGTCGCCCGCGATCTCGGTCCGCTCGGAGGTCTCCCACTCCGAGAACTCGACCAACCGGCCGTCGGAGAGCAGGCGTTCGCGAGGCTCGATGAACTCGTCCATGGTGTAGACCGTGTACTTCGGCCCGGTCAGCACGATCACGCCCCCCGGAATGACCAGCCGGCGGATCCGGGCCACGTCCGCAACCTTGCCGCCGCGGTTGTCGAAGGCTCCGAAGAACTCGGCGGTTATGGCGTCAATCTCGATCTTGGACATGGTGCGACAGTAACACCGATAGGGGGCGGCGGACATGGCGTCGAGGCAGCTTCGGTCCAGCACACCCACGAGATCACGCGACTTTGCAACAGCCCTGGTCTCAGTACACCTGAGCCATTGCTGGCCACAAAGTTCCGCTGGTTCACCTTCACTGCGACGGGACAGTCGGGTAGGGAATGAGGAAGCCTCTTTGCTCGTAGCCCGCGGTCATGTCGTCGATCTCCGCCAGGGTGTTGGTGCGCCCGTAGGCCTCCAGCAGCATGACCACGATGCAGACCGTGAGGAGCCCTACCGCAAGCTGGTCGAGCAGCCTGGGCTGTGCCCGGTGCGGCCGGAGTGGCTGCACATGACCGTGCTCCACGCCGGCCCGCAGGACAGCGCCACTCCCGCTGAGATCAACCAGCTGGTCACGTGTTGTCTTTCGGCCTGCCGCCGAAAACTCTGCGTCCATGGCGGGCCGCCGTCGCGGCGCGCGCGGACTGGACGGCATCGACAGGGGAGGCGCTGCCCGCCTGACGACGGCCCGGCACCGGCTGAACCGGCACGCGGCCCGGGCGCGGGACTGTAGCAGCGGCACGTCGTCCTGGGAGCTCCGGCAGCCGGGCGCAGCCGTTCGTCTCGCCGCCTGTGACGACAAAGGCGAGGGGACGGCCCTGGCCGTCGCGAGCCACGTAAATCTTGCTGGTCGGACCGCCTCTGGACCGGCCGGGGCCGGGTCGTGAGCCCCTTTTTTCGGGCCCCGGCCGCATGTGGTGCGCTCGCACCATCCTAAAGTCGACCGGCATCAACCACTCGGTGTCCCCCGCCGTGTCCGCTTTCGCCCGCCCGGGCCGCGGCGAATCGGCCTGCCGGGACAGCGCACGGCCAAGAGCGACTGGGGTTCGAAGCGCGCACGACGGCAGCCCCGGGGCCCCGTGTGGAGTTGGCCGAGCACCTCCACTCGGGGCCCCGAGCGCCGCGCGTCTGATCAGGACGGGACGCGCGCGGTCGGTCCGTCAGCGAACCGAAAGCCGTACCAGCCGCGCCGCCCGGTGCCCGTCGCCGCCCTCCACCCGCACCGCGACATAGCGGGCCGTCGCGCGGACGCGCAGTGCGCGGGTGCGGCCACGCCCCGAGGCGCGCCCCCAGTCCTGGTAGCCGATACCGTCGGTACTGCCCTCGACTCGCAGGCCGGGAATGTCGCCGCCGGTCCACTCGGCCTCGATCTCCCGCACCGGGAGCGCCGCGCCGAGGTCCACGACGAGGCGGCCGTCCTTGCCCGGCCGCCACGAGCTGCCCGGGTCCCCGTCGACCGCCGCGGACGGCTCCGACATGCCCGCGGGCAGCGGGCTGGTGGGAAAGACCGTGCGACCCAGCGCCAGATCGTTCACCGGGTACGCCCTTGCCCCGTGCAGCCGCACCACGGCCGGCCGCCCGCCGGAGCGCACCGAGACCACCGCGGTCCGGCCCTGCGCGCGCACCCGCACCCGGCAGGAGGCCCCCGAGAGCCGCAGCGTGGCCCCGTCCTCGACACTCACCCGCAGCCCGGCAGGCAGCGCACGACCCGAGACCGGGGCGAGCGTGAACCGCGGCGCCAGCAGCAGCGCCCGCGCCGCAGGCAACTCGCTTTCGTGGACGATCCCGTCCCGGGTCACGGTCTGCGTCCCCGCGAAGACATACCGCTCGGCGCCGTCCTGCGGCACCGAGACACGGGTGCGGACCTCCTCGCCGGAGAGATTGAAGAGACTCAGGTGCTCATCCACGTACGCCGCCCGCACCCGCGCGTGCTCGGCCGACGGTGCCTTTCGCGCCGCCAGCGCCCGCAACCGGTCGGGCGAGGCAGCGGGATACCCCTCGATCACGACCGGGGCGGCGGGGCCGTCACTGAGGACAAGCGCGTCGTCGTAGACGGAGAGGGGGTGGTCCCGGTCCGCGCCGCGCACCACGAGACCGGCGCGGCCATCCACGTCGAGCCAGCCGCCGTGGCTGCGGGCCCGCGCCGTGGGATAGACGGCGAGATCCTCCCACCGCTCCCCATCCGCCGAGCCCTGAACGCGGTAGCCGCGCCCGGCCGCGGCCTCCCAGCGCAGCGTCACCTCCCCGACCTCCCGCGCGGCACCGAGGTCGACCGCCAGCCAGCTGTCTGCGCGCTTGCGGTCCGCGGTGGCCACCGCCCAGCGGGTCGCCCCGTCACCGTCCACCGCCAGCTCCGGGCCCATGCCCGGGGCCGCCGAGGAGGCCGTCGCCGCGCCGCCGCGCGCGAGGTCCTCGCCGCCCCCCTCGGCGCGCGCCTCGAAGGCGAACAGCGAGTAGCCGTACGCCGGATCGGGCCGCACCCCCTGCAGGCGCAGGTAACGCACGGCGGTGCGCGGCACCTCGAGCGTGTCGACGCGCCCGCCGGCCGCCGGGGCGCTCGCCCCGTCCTGCGCCGCCACCCGCACCGAGCCCTCCGCGAAGCGGAAGGTGCGGGCTCCGCCGAGGCCGGGCATTCCCGGCATCGTGAGGTTGTACACCTCCAAGTGCCCCTCGCCCGCAGCCGTACCGCTGCTCGCGTAGACGACGGCGCCGGACCCCAGCGTCGTGAAACCGGCCCAGCCGCTGTCGAGACGCAGCAGCGTCGCGCTGCCGTCGAAGCCGTCGCGGACCGTGCTCCAGGTCTCCACCGCGCGGCCCGAGACCGTGCCCGCCGTCGAGGGCAGGAACATCGGGGTGCCGCCGCTCAGCTTGAACAGCCAGTCGTCGTGCGCCGGCTGCCAGGCGAACTTCACGAAGCCCGGCTTGCTGACCGCCGCCGCCCACGCCGCGGGGGACTGGTGCGAGACGAGCCCGGGCCCGGTACCGAAATCCGTCACCCCGGCCGCCCGCGCGAAGAACTCCTCGCGCGAGAGGGGCTCCACGGGGGTGTGCGCCGTCCACACGTGCAGCAGGTAGCTCAAGGCGATCTCGGCGCGCGCCTCGGGCTCGTACTTCGGCTCGCCGGAGAACTTCGCGAGCCGGTAGCGCGGCGCGTACTGCTGGTACGCCTCCAAGCGGGCGGCAAGTTCGGTCTCGGCGCGGGCCGCGGCACGGTCCCCCAACACCCGCGCGAGGAAGGCGAGCGGGATGACGTCGCGCCCGTACAGGTGCTCGCGGTCGTTGACCATCGGCATCAACGGCTCACCCGCGTCGCTCATGACGCCGAGCAGGGTCCGCCACAACGGGGCGGCGTTGGGCTGCTTCGTCAGCACCTCCGGCAGCGGAGTGCCCGCGGCGAGGAAGTGCGAGGAGTTACGGCCCGAGGTGCGCCACAACTCCTCTTGGTAGTGCGGGCCGAAGGAGCCGTGGTTCTCGACGATGAACGTGTCGTAGAGGTTGCGCGCGGTGTTGCGGGAGACCGGCACCCCGTCCACCACCGCGGGGTTGGCGAGGTCGGCGGGCGGCAGCCCGGCCTCGTTGCGCGACCAGGTACCGAAGCGCTCCCTCCACGCGGCGTGCCGGGCATCGTCGCCGGCCCAGGCCAGCGCGGGGGCGAGGGACTGCGCGTAGACGCCCATCTCCTCCAGCTTGGTGTCGCCCTCGAAGCCGCCGGTCAGCCCGTGCGGGGTCCAGGAGCCCGAGGCCGGGTCGTCGCCGGTGCCGAGACCGTCGGTGTAGGCCGCCTGGCCGCGCAGGAGCGCGTCGACGTGGCCGCGCGTCGTCGCGTCCAGCTCGGACCACAGAAGCTTCGCGGCCATGACGAAGTACGACTGGAAGGTGGTGTCGAAGAAGAGCGTGCGGCCCCACTGGTCGCCGCCGGTGAGCCGGTTGGAGGCGGCGAAGTGGCGGATGGTGGCGAGGGTGCGTGTCCGCAGGGTGTCGCGGTCGACGCCGGTCAGGTCGCTGTCGTAGCTGCCGTGGGTGAGCAGCACGGCATTGCCGAGGACGACGGCGAAGCCGAAGTCCTTGTCCGTGTAGTAGCCGCGGGCCGGGTCCCACTGGGTCTCGGACCAGCGGGTGTGCTGAGCGAGGACGCGCAGGTAGGTGGCGGCGATGCCGTCGGAGGCCGGGGCCTTCCCGGCGACGGGAGCGTCAGCCGCCGCCTGTGCCACTCCGGCGCCGACAGGTAGGGCAGTCAACGCACCGGTAGCAGCCAGGAGTTGGAGGAAACGTCGGCGGCCGACCTGGGCGGGGTGGTGCGACACGGCGAGGCCTTCCGTTTGGACAACGTTGTCAAGGAAGCATTCTCGACAGTCATCCGGGCGGGAGTCAACGGGTACGGCGCACTGCGTAGTAAGGGCTTTCACGGCGTGAGTCCTCCCGGAGAGCCCTTACTCCCGCCCCTGCCCTTGGGTCAGCCGTCAACGGCCGACGAGTGCCCGAGCGCCGGCCGCCCTCGTCGGACACGAGCGAATGGACGTAGGCCGGATCGCGTAAAAGGAGTTGACCTGCGGCTGGGCCTTGGTACGCATCGCCGCCATAGCGCGGTGCCGGTGCGTCGGCGCGTCGGTCGTGTCCCTTCTCGTGGCGTCCTCCTCCGTGATCGAGCAGCGTGCAGGGGCGAGGACGTGGGGAGCGGTGGGGGGTGGAGCCGGGTGGGCTGCCGGGGCGTTGGGTGTTGTCGTGGATCACTGCTCACGCCGTACTGATCGTCTCAGAATGCCGTCCCGCGGAGACTGGCGGCTCATGGAACAACGTCAGCCACGGGCTCAGGAGGGACGCCGTATGGAACGGGTTGGGGCTGCGCGAGACCTCGTACTCGGTTACGTCCGTGCTCCGAACGCAATTGACGAGGCCATGAGGGTGGCGATCCCCTCGCTTGAGCGACTGTCGAATCTCCTTGGCCTGGCCGTTCGCACCGGATCAGCCGGAGTGGGCACATCGGTACCTCTCCTACACGGTTCATGGGGCGAGATGCCGATTCGTCAGTGGCAACGGCACTGAGGTCGATGTGGACTTCGAAGTCGCCCCGGCGCTCGCGGTCCCGCAGCACCCGCTCGCGCAGGGTGGCCCGGTTGATGCCCAGGTCGGCGGCGATGCTCTTGTAGGTCGCCCCGGGTGTCGACTCGTACAGGGTCACGGCATCGGCCTTGAACTCGTCCGAGTAGTCCTTCATCGCCATCGGCGGTCTTCTCGCCTCCTCCGGATCAAGCAGATCCAGTATCAGCGTGTCCACCACTCAGGGGGAGGCTCCGTGGGCGCGGACCGTGGTCGAGTCCATGCTGACCAGCGACAAGTCCGATCTGCCCACCCGGGCGCCCTCGGCGATCAGACCTTCCAGCAGAGCGGTGAACACACCAGCGTCCCGCCACATGCGAAAGCGTCCGTAGACGGTGGCCCAGGGGTCGAACTCGGCAGGCATCTCCCGCCACTGACCATGGGACCGGAACCGCCAGATCACCCCCTCGAACTGCTCCCGCAACCGCTCCGGATACGGGCCGTACCTACCGATCGGCAGATACGGCTCGATGAACTTCCACTGAGCATGGGTGGGTTGCCTACCCGTCACGAAGACAGTCCTACCGGGTTCCACCCCGCGAAGAAGGTGGAATCCAGCAACTGATCACGACATCACACAGGCCCTTCGCATCGGCTGCCGCTGCCGGGCACGGGATGACCGCCGAGGCGGAACACCTGGGCTGGGCTACCGATCAGCTCTCAGGTCCTCGAAGTGAGCGCTGCGATCGGGCGCAGGGTTGAAACCGTGCCAGATAGGCGAGGGTCGAGCCGATCCTGGTGCTCAGATGCAGGCCGGACGCGTCGGCGAGACGGTGCAGAGGGCCGAAGGGGATCCAGTGCCGGTCGAAGAACTCGCCCACGACCAGCCGCCCTGCGGGGGTGAGCACCCGTACTGCCTCATCGAGCACCCGTTGTGGTTCCGGGATCTCGCCCAGTGCGGTCACCAGATACATGGCGTCGAAGGTGTCGTCGTCGAAGGGCAGCTCGCGGGCATCCGCATGGGTGGGCACGATGTTGGGTACTGCGCGCTGCTCCGCGCGGTGCATCACGTGGCGGAGCATCTCGGGTTGGATGTCGAGGATGTCGAGCTGCCCGTGGGGCCCGAGTTGCGGTGCGATGTGCAGCGACTGCAGTCCGGTGCCGGGCCCCACTTCGAGGATCCGCTCGCCCGGGCTCGGGGTGAGCACCGCGTCGAGCCGGGCGGATGTGAGGAACGGCAACGGCAGGTCCAGCAGGCTGCGTTGGGCGTAGGGGTACGGCGCCTTGTCGCCGAACCACCAGGCGCCTGCGGCGGCAGCGGCACTGAGGGCGCAGGCCCAGCGCAGGCGCGGTGCGGTCAGGACAGCAGAGCCCATGGTGTTCTCCAGTTCTGTGGTATCCGTGGTTGCAGCCCGGGTCGGTGTGGCGGGTTTCATGGGGTGCGGGGCAGCGCTCGAACCGCCAGGCGGACGCACACCGCTGCGAGCGGAAGTTCTGCGGACAACGCCATGACCAGCGCCGCGCGCAGTTCGCTCCCGCTGGCCGCGGTCATCGTGTCGAACCAGGCGTCGACGGTGAGCAGGGCGGTCGTCGCGGCGGCGGCCGGTGCCAGTCGCCGATCCCCGCGGGTGGCCAGCAGACCTGTGGTGATCAGGCCGACCGCCTCCAGCGCGTCCAGACCCACCCAGGCGGCGGACCAGTGCGAGGCACGGAAGGTGGTCGGCAGGCCGGTGGCCAACACGACGAGCCACGGCAGCAGCGCCACCCCGCAGCCGGCCAGGACAAGACCCCGCCGTCGGCCCGGAAGGCGGCCCGGACGACGGCGCTGCGGGCTGGGGAGCGATCCCGTGCGCGGGCCGCGCGGCCCGCGTATGCCGCGCTCGGCGTCCGGCTCCGGGAACAGTTCGATGATTTCCTGCATGCCCTTCAGCCTGAGCCGCACAGCGATCACAGTCAGTAATACCGGGTGCCGTTCTCAGGGTGGTGCCAGCTTCACCATCGATCCGGATGCACGGTGCATGGCATAGCCCTCACCTGGTGTTTTACCGTCGAGCCATGACGATTCCCCGGGCGCTGCGGCGCAGAGTTGTTCGGGTCCGGCGGGACACCGGTTTCTTGGCGGCCGGGATTCCGCCGCACCTTGCGCTGGTGCCGTTGTGGAGCTGGATGGCGAGTGTCGCGAAGTTGAGGGCGTGGCCATGGCTCCCGCTCCCGTTTGTGCTGATCTTGCTCGGTGTGCTTGTGCTCACCGCTGTGCAGCGACGCCGTTACCGGGTGCTGCTGGGAGTGGAGATCCTCCGGCTGCCGGCCGCGCACGAGCAAGGGGGGCTGAGGCGCGCTCTGCGGTGGCTATCCGTGGCCCAGACCTGGCGGCAGGCCGGATACCACCTGCTTGTCGGTCCGCTCCTGGCTGTGGTGGAGTCGGGGGTGCTCGCTGCGTGGGTCGCGGGCCTTGCTGGCGTCACCGTCAACGGGTGGGCCTGGATGTTGCCGGTCCAGGTGCGCCTGGACCATGTCGACTACGCGACCCACGCGGTGTACTACACCGCGGCCGGCGTGCTGCTGCTGTGCGCCGCACCCTGGCTGACCGGGCCGGTGACCCGCGCTGAGACCCGGATCGCGCTCGCGCTGCTCGGGACCAGCCGCTCCCAGCAGCTTCAGCAGCGTGTCGAGCACCTATCCGAGAGCCGCACCGACCTGATCGACGCCGTCGATACCGAACGCCGCCGCATCGAACGCGACCTGCACGACGGCACCCAGCAGCGCCTGGTCTCCCTCGCAGTCAACCTGGGCCTGGCCAAGGCCACCCTCACCAACCTGCCGGACGAGGCCCGCACCGTGATCGGCGAGGCGCACCGCGAGGCGAAGGAGGCCATCGCCGAACTCAACGACCTGGTGCGCCGCCTGCACCCGGCCGTCCTCGAAGACCGCGGGCTGGACGCGGCGCTGTCCGGGCTGGCCGCCCGGGTACCGATCCCTGTACGGCTGAGAGTCGACCTCGAGGAGCGAGCGGCGCCCACCGTGGAGTCGGTCGCCTACTTCGTGGTCTCCGAGGCGCTCACCAACGTCACCAAGCACGCCCGCGCCACCCGCGTGGACGTCACTGTCAAACAGATCGGGAGAATGCTGCGCGTGAACATCACCGACGACGGGATCGGCGGCGCCGACACCTCCACCGGCAGCGGACTGAGCGGGCTGGCCAAACGGGTCGGTTCCGTCGACGGCACCTTCCACATCAGCAGCCCGGTCGGGGGCCCGACCACCATCGCCGTGGAGCTGCCATGCGAGCCGTGATCGCCGAGGACTCACTGCTGCTGCGCGTCGGGCTCGTCAAGGTCCTGGAAATGGCCGGCTTCGAGATCGCCGCCGAAGTCGGCGACGCCGAAGCCCTGCTTGCGGCCGTCGAGGAACACCGGCCCGGGCTGGCCCTGGTCGATGTCCGCATGCCACCCGGCTTCACCGACGAAGGCGTACGCGCCGCGCTGGTGATCCGTAAGCAATGGCCGCAGACCGCGGTGGTACTGCTCTCGCAGTACGTCGAGGAGCGGTATGCGGCCGACCTGCTGACGGCCAACACCAGCGGCGTCGGCTACCTGCTCAAGCAACGCGTCGCCGACGTGGAGGAGTTCGTGGCTTCCGTTCGGCGGGTTGCAGCCGGGGGCACGGCACTGGATCCACAGGTGGTCGCCCAGCTGCTCGTGCGCCGCCGCAGTGACCCGCTCGATCGGCTGACGCCACGCGAACGGGAGGTACTCGCCCTGATGGCCGAGGGACGCTCCAACACCGGGATCGCCGAGGCCCTGGTCGTCAGCGACAGCGCAGTGGCCAAGCACATCAACAACATCCTCGCCAAACTCGACCTGCCCGCAGCCGACGCCGACCACCGGCGCGTTCTCGCCGTCCTGAGATTCCTCGGCGCTTCCCCGACCTAACCGACCCGGCGCCCGCACCCCTACCGCCGTTCGGCCCAACAGATCGGCAAGCACTGGATGACCAGTAATGACATCCGGTTCGACTGCCAGCACCGTGGCGACGGCGGCCCGCTCGTGATCGTCCCCCGCATCGACGGAGCACCACTCACCGAGGTGATCGACGGGTTCGAGATCGCCGCCGGGATGCAGCCCGCAGGCGATGCCTACGGCGGTCTGATTCCGGAGTTCTTCCGGTTCGGCCCGATGCAGGATCACTTCCTCGGACGGTCTGTCAATCCCCTCGAACTGTGGAGATCTTCTAAGCGGCCAGCCCCAAGGCGGAGTTGGCCCGGTGGTCGTGTTCGTAGTCGATCGGGCTGCGGTACCCGCACACGCTGTGTAGCCGCCGGGTGTTGTAGAACCCGGTGATCCACGTGGGGCCGGCGTCGTCTACGTCGCCTTCGTCGTGGACGCCTTCTCCCGCCGCATCGTCGGCTGGTCAGCAGCCACATCGAAGGAGACACAGCTTGTCCTGGACGCTCTCGAGATGGCCTTGTGGCAGCGTGATCGAGATCAATACCCGTACGGAAAAGGCGAGTTGATACATCACTCCGATGCCGGGTCGCAATACACACCGTGCGCGCTCGCCGGGCACCTCGACCCGGGCAGGCATCGCCGCGTCGATCGGATCGGTCGGCGACGCCTACGACTGTCAGTCTTTCCGCACCGGATCCCGCAAGGATCGGGTAGACCCGGCTGAGGCGGTCTGACTCTTGCTTATGACTGACCCCATGAGTGTCCTGGCGTTGATCAATGCCTTGATGGAGTCCACGATCGGCCTGTTCAAGACCGAGTTGATCAAGCCGCGTCGGCCCTGGAAGACACTCTCCGAGGTCGAGCTAGCCACCGCTGAGTGGATCGACTGGTACTGCCACCGCAGACTGCACGGTGCGATCGGGCACACCCCGCCCGCCGAATACGAGACCAACTACTACCGAGTAACCACGAAAGCCCAGGTCACAGTCACAATCTAGAGTCTCGATCAAACCCGGAACGGTTCAGATCAAGTCTGCGATCAAGTCCTCCGAACTCCTGGAGCGGTAAGGGTTGAAGGTGGGTCGTAGGGCCTCCTCGAACAGTCGATTGGACAGCTCGGGCCCGTTGGCGGCCGCGCGCCTTTCCTTCACGGTCAGGTTGCGGATCAGCGTGGGTCGCTCCATTGCACGTCGAGAGGAGAGCGACTCCCCGCATTTGACTGACTGGCCACTCTCCTACATGCTGTACTCATGCCCAGACCGAAGAGCGACGACAAACGCGCGGCGATCATGGCCGCCGCCACACGGATCATCGCTGCTCAGGGGCTGGGGGCGGCGACGGCGGCGATCGCGAAGAAGGCCGGCGTCTCGAACGGGTCGCTGTTCACCTACTTCGACACCAAAGCGGATCTGCTGAACCAGCTTTACTTGGAGCTGAAGAGTGAGATGGGGGCGGCCGCACTCGGCGGCCTACCCGCAGCCGATGCGCACACCCAGATGCTGCACATGTGGTCACGATGGATGGACTGGGCAACGGCTAATCCCCTGAAGCGCCGCACCCTGGCGCAGCTCCAGGTCTCCGATGAGATCGCGGCGTCCACCCATGAGTCCGCAAGCCGGACCATGGCAGGCATCGGGGAGGTCCTGGAGCGCAGCCGGGCGAGCGGCCCGATGCGCGACGCCCCGGCGCCTTTGGTGTTCACGCTGTGCAATGCCCTGGCCGAGGCCACCATCGACTACATCATCGGCGACCCGGATCGCGCCGACGAGCACAAGAAGTCCGGTTTCGACGCGCTCTGGCGCATGATCGGCTGAGCCGCCCCGGGGCCACTTCCGCATGCTCACCCACCCCCGTCGATGACTGACTAGTCAGATGACTAAGGAGCGCCATGTCCGGCAAGGCTTACGTCATCACCGGCCCGACCTCCGGCTTCGGCCGCCGCACCGCCCTCGAACTGGCCAAGCACGGCACCGTGGTGCTGGTCGGGCGCGACGCCGCCAAGCTCAACGACGTACGCAAACGCATCGAAGGCAGAGGCGGAGAGGCCGTGTCCGTCGTCTGCGACCTCTCGGACCTGACGAGCGTGCGACGCGCCGTCGGCCAGATCATCGAACTCGGCCTCCCGATCAGTGGCGTGCTCAACAACGCCGGCATCTTCCCCAACCGTCCCGGCACGAACGCCCTCGGATGGGACATCACCTATGCGACCAACCACATCGGGCCTTTCGTATTCACAGAGACGCTCGTGCCCCACCTCGAAGACGGCACGCAGGTGGTGTTCATCGTCTCGGCTGTGGAGGATCCGGAGCGCAAGACCGCCACCATGTCCGGTTTCCGCGGCGCCCGGTACATCTCCGCCGAGGCGAGCACCCGCGGCGAGTGGAAGCCCGGCGGCTCGAAACTGCTCGGCGGAGACGCCTACGCCACGTCCAAGCAGTGCAACCTGGCAACGGTGCTCGCCTTCGCCCGCGAAACACCCCGATTGCGGTTCAACGCCATCGAGCCCGGCTTCGCCCCCGGCACGAATCTCGGCCGTGACGCCAACCTGTTCCTGCGTCTGCTGTCGAAGTGCGCGCTCTCGCCATTGGCCCCGCTCATCAAGTACTGGACCACCCCGGGCACCGCTGCTCGCATGATCACCCGGATACTCACCGACGAATCGGACGCCACCGGCGTCTACTACGACGAGAAGGGACGTCCAATGCGGGGTTCCGCACAGGTGCACGACCCGGCGTTCAACGCGCGGGTAGTCGCCGAGACCCGTGCGCTACTGGGGACAGTTCCCGCCTGAGGAGTCCTTTCAGGATGCTCTGCGGGCGAGTGATCAGTCGGTCGAGGGCGGGGTTCCAAGGGTGCTTCGGCAGTTCTTGCCATAGGTGTCCAGGGCGTCGATGCGCTGCTCAACCTTGGTCTGGAAAAGGCCGTGAAAGCCGGCAATGCGGGCAACGGACCCGTCGAACCGGATCTCCGCAGCGCCGCAGCCCTGCGCCTGCCGAGAAGCTCATCCGCCCAGTTCAGGCGGCATGTCGATACTCGTGAAGGATGCCGCCGAGTCGTTGGCGTCGTCGTATGTCGAGGTGGGTGATCTGCCCCGGATCGCTGATGGGCATCGGTAAGGCGTAATGGGCGAGTGTCGGCGATGCCCTGATGGGGCCGGTGGGAATTTGTAGAAGTCTTCGAACTCGCGTAGCGCGTGGAGCAGCCCGGCCAGGGCCCGCCCGGGGTCGCCCGGTACCGGCAGGCCGCGCCCGTGGTGGTGGAGCGTGACGAGCCGGCCCAGCGCCGAACGCCTCGCACGCCGCCAGACGGAAGAGGCCGCTGCCCGCGCGGCGACCGAAGCCCCGGCGGCCAGGAGCCGCAGGGTGTTCGGGATCGGGCGGCGTCGGTAGCCGCGGGCAAGCCCAAGGGGAGCCTGGGAAAGCCGTCCCCGGACAGCGGCTTGCCCACCGTCCCCAGGCGCGCTGGGTGGACCACGTCGGCCGGACCGCCGGCGGGCAGATGAGGGCGGCCGCGATGCGCAGCGTCGAGATGGGCCAAACGGTCGTACGACGCGACGTGCACCGGACGGGCCGGGTGTGGAGCAAGCAGGCGCTGCGCGTCGTGGAGGACACCGATGAGGCGCTGGTGGGGCCGGCCCCGTACGCCATGGCCCGAACCGACGGTGACCGCTCGGTGCGCACGGAGGCGTTCGACGCGATGGTGACCGGGGCGTGGGAGCTCGCGGCCGCGGTGCCGGGTGACTACGCGTCGTCGCGGCCAGGACGGGGGCCTGGGCCTGGCGCACCCCGACCATGACCTGGTCGTCTTCCTCACAGCGACTGGAGTGGCCGACCTGGAGAGGACGCTGGATGATCCGCGCTGGGCGGAGTGGCGCGGGCGCCGGCCCCCCAGTGGAACGCTGCTTGAGCGAAACCCCCGCGAGTTGAGGAGTCACTGCAGAGCCGGGTTCCCGGAGAGCACGACCTTCGGTCCGGCGGTCGTGCCGCACCGGCTCGGCTTCGGTGGGTTGCGCGGGCGGTGTGTGAGGACGGTGGTGGTCCTGGCCTTGGGGCAGGCCGGGACCACGGCGGCGAGACCGGCTCGGGAACGGTCTCGCGGGTGATGCGTCCGCTTCAACGACGTCGGCTCATCGCGGCAACGCCGCCGAGTGAGGGACGTGCTGCGGCGCTGGCCATCGGGGGAGGAAGGCACATACGGTTTTGCCGTCGCTGGGGGCGGCCGTGACGTCGGTGGCGCGGCTGAATCGGTTGACCGTGGGCCAGCCGAAGCCTCCGGTGCCGCCGTTCAGGTCGGGGGTGCGCATGCGCGGTACCTGCGGGCTGGGGTCGTGGACGGCCACCTCGATGCTGTCCGGGTGGGCGGTCAGGTCCAGGGTGCAGGTGCCGTCGACGTGGCGGAGGGCGTTGGTGACGAGTTCCGGCACGACCAGGACCACCGTGTCGGCAGCCTCGGCTCCGATCGGGCGTACGAGGCCGTCGAGGAGGGCCCGGGTGCGCTTCCGGGCGTTGGCGATGGAGGCGGTGGAGCGGGCGGCTGCGACGTCGACGCTCATGGTGTCCATCAGGTTCACCTTGGTCTCTGGATCGCCAATGCCCGGTCCTGTTCCCTCCGGTGCTTGTGCTCCGACCTGCGGCGGCCAACCCGGCGATGGCTGCCCCCTGCGTCCTTCAGCGGCGCTGTTCGAGGATGATTACGTCATTGTCGAACGCTCGGAAATCTATGTTCGCTGGAGTAGACATTGGGTGGTGGTGTGGTTATGGTTTCTCTCGTAACCCAGAGAGACAGTAGGGCCCGGCAGGGATGGACTGCCGGGCAGCGTCACCCGTAGTTGCAGTTCGTAGGACGGTGCGGTCACGGAGTTTCGAAGCCAGAGTTGTTGCAGGACGGCGACGGGACTGGTGACCGGACCGGGTGGCCCGCAGTGATCAGGGGCCGCCGGAGCGGGACCGATGTCATAGCAAGTGTGGTTCCCGTAAGTGCAGTTCGCAGTACCCAGCAGTGAAGCTGGGTGAGCAGTACCTCGGTGAAGGCGTCGGCTGCGGGCGCGCGCACCGGGAGGTTCGGCAGTGGGGTTCTAAGCCAGAGCAGATGCAGGACAGGCGACGGGGCTGGCTGCCGAAGCGGCGCTCGGAGAGGCCACCAGCAGGACGCAACACCAGCAGTACAAGCAGTTCGCAGTAACAGCAGTACGCAGTTCCCGTTCGGTAAGTGATTGATCCAGAGGGAAGAACGGAGGAGCCGATCACCATCAGGATCGCCCGGGCGGAGGCTTGAGCCCGGGTACCGCAGGACATCGATAGTGAGGTGGTCTCCGGTCACGCAACCGCGATCCCCGCACCCCCGACAGCATTCGGGTCGGGTTGGCGGACACGGAAGGCCGGTGCAGCATCAGGGCCGGCAGATGGTGTAGCAGTTCCTTCGGGGCCCGGGTGCCGGTATGGCACCCGGGCCCCTCCACGCGTTCTACGACAGAGGTGCAATGACAGCAGAGGACTCGTACGGCCGTCTCGATGACGACGATTACCCCGCCTACACGATGGGCCGGGCCGCCGAGATGCTCGGCACGACTCCCGGCTTCCTCCGCGCCCTCGGAGACGCCCGCCTGATCACCCCGCTCCGCTCCAAGGGCGGACACCGGCGCTACTCGCGCTACCAACTGCGCATTGCCGCCCGCGCCCGGGAGCTCGTCGACCAGGGCACCCCCATCGAGGCCGCCTGCCGCATCGTCATCCTGGAAGACCAGCTCGAAGCAGCTCAACGCATCAACGCCGAATACCGCCGCGCCGCCGAAGCAGTAAATCCAACGGCCGCGGCATGAACCCGGCGCGCCGGCGCCCCACGGCGGGCCTGCCCGCACTCGGTCCGAGGCACGACGTGTAGTCGTTTCCTGTGGTGACAGCCTGCGCGGGCGTGTACCGTCTGAGTCAGCTGTCGTGGTTCGGAAGTTCCCTTTGCCCACGCCGACGGTGTGGGCGCTTTGCTGTGCTGTGCCGCAGGAACCAGGGCGATCACCTCCGCCTCTCGCGTGGTGAGGGAGGCGTTCCTCGACTGGAAGGCATGAGACATGGCTACGGGAACTGTGAAGTGGTTCAACGCGGAGAAGGGCTTCGGCTTCATCGCCCAGGACGGCGGCGGCCCGGACGTCTTCGCCCACTACTCCGCCATCAACTCCTCGGGCTTCCGTGAGCTCCAGGAGGGCCAGAGCGTGACGTTCGACGTCACCCAGGGCCAGAAGGGCCCGCAGGCCGAGAACATCAATCTGGCCTGACCCTTCCCGCCCCATGGGCAGCTGAGCCTGCCCCGAGGCCCTGCTCCTTCAGGTTCATTTACCAGGAGGAGCAGGGCCTTCGTGTTTTCCCTCTCTTTCATACGCCAGCGAACCGTTCCCTGCGTTGGCCCGTTGTCATCGCGACCCCTTCGCGGACGCGCCCCGGGCGACGCCAAGCCGCGACGGGTGCGCCTCTCTCCGGGCGGCGACGGCGATGGCCGGCCTTCGGTCAACTGGCTGCAGGTTCTCGATCCACAGCAGCGTCAACTCCACGCCGGCCCGCCACCCTGGCTCCGCACCGGCGTACCGGCCTTCGGCGTCGGCACGGATGTCGGCGGCCAGGGCACGCAAGTCCTTCTGCAGGCACTGCCGCTTGGCCGTGTCCATGGCCTGGATCATTTCGTCAGTGATGTCACCGGGGCGGAGTGCGCTCATCGCCCCACCTTGGACGACGGCCCCTGCTGATGGCCGTACCCCAAGGCCTGGTCAGCCGGTGATCACTCGTGGCAGGCTGACGACTTCGACGTCGATTCCGAGGCCGGCTCCGTGTTCCACAACGGCGTTCTTGAAGCCGGTGTCGACCCAACTCTTGGAAATGGTTGGGTAGTTCTCCTTGGCCTGGTCGAGGAGGCGTATTCCCAGGGCGTTCTCGGAGAGGCCGGCGGAGGCGACGGTCACGGCGAGGACGAGGCCGATTGTGTCGGTCAGGATGCCGCGCTTCCGGCCGACGATCTTCTTCGCGGCATCGGTTCCCTGGCTGTTCAGGGGCACGTTGGTGGAGGTCTTGACGCTCTGGGTGTCGATGACGGAGGCGGTCGGTTCGGGTTTGCGGCCGTCTTTCACGCGGGTCAGGGCGATCAGGTCGTAGTTGAGCTGGGCGAAGATTCCTTCGTCGCGCCACGCGGCGTAATAGGCGTAAACGGCGCCGTGGTTCGGGAAGTCGTGCGGGAGGTATTTCCAGGGGATCCCCGTGCGGTTCACGTAGAGGATCGCGTTGAAGACGTCGCGTAAATCGACCTTGGCCGGCTGCTCGGTTGGTCTACGGTCGAGTCGGGCCTTTGTCCAGGCCGTCAGCGTCGGCTCGATCAGGGGCCATCGGGTGTCGGAAAGGTCGCTGGGGTACGGCTTGCGCTCGCTCACGGCACAGCGTGAGCATGGACATGCCGGAATCTCTCGTTCCGCTGGCGACTGGGAGGTTCTTGGGCATCTCTACGTCAGACGGGTTTCCAGGCGAAGAAGCGGATGAGAAAGGCAGGAGGGCTCTCGCCCTGCCGGGCAGCATTCTTCACTTACGGAAGAAACCACACGGAAGTGGGGCAGCCGCATAAGCTGCGAACCGCCCTCGACCCGGGTAAACGCCTCTGAGGAGCAGAGCCGGAGGGTCCGTGCCGAAGCAACGTCGGTCAAGCCGGGGGGTTGCTGGTCTGTACTGCGAGGGCCGCGACCGTGGGAATGGCCGCGAAGGCTTGGTGCATGTGCCGGATGAGTGCCGCACGGTCCCGTCGTACATCGTTCGATGAGTTCCAGGACTCCAGTGCGCAGTGCCAGGCGGCGAGCATGAAGTCGAGCAGCAGGCGGAGTTGAGTGCGGCCGGGGGAGTTCTCGGCAAGCCGGTCCGCCACGATCCGAACGACGTCCGCGGAGACTTCCGAGCAGTGGCGCAGGCTGTGCGCGGTCAGCGCGGGGGTGCGGTCGGTCAGACTGCGGCTGTCCACGAAGCGCTGCTCCCACCCGTCCGTCATCTGCTCGAGGGCCGCGAACAGCGCGTCCTTATAAGCTCCCAGCAGGTACTCCACGGTGAGGGGCCGGACCCGGATTTCCGTGACGTAGGCGTCCCACAGCTCCTTCTCCGGGGCCAGGGCCACGTCCTCTTTGGACGTGAACATGCGGAAGAAAGTGCGTTTGGAGACCTCTACCGCATCGACGATCTCGTCCAATGTGACTGTGGTGAAGTCCCGCGCGGTGAAGAGCTCGAGGGCCGTGACGACCAGAGCTTGACGGGTCCGCAACTTCTTCCGTTCCCGCAGGGGGAGGGTCTTCGGGTCCTTCTGCACGACGTCGAGCGTATCAGGAGAGATTGCCTCTTGTTCGCTAGTGCCACTCAGTGGCATATTCTTGCTCGTGAAGGCACTGACGATCGATCACTCAGCCCCAGGACACCTCGCACTCACCACGGTCGCCGACCCCGAGCCCACCGCCCACCAGGCTCTGATCCGAGTCCACTCGTTCTCTCTCAACGCCGGCGAGGTCCACCATGCGGTCCCCGAGGGCGAGGCCGGCACGGTGCCCGGCTGGGACGCCGCGGGCACAGTGATCCGCGCGGCCGCCGACGGCTCCGGTCCCCCGCTCGGCACACCCGTGGTAACCGTGGCGGCCGATGGTGCGTGGGCGGAGCTGCGCGCGGTGGACACCGATCTGATCGGCACCGTGCCCGAGGGGACCGACCTCGGCCCGATCAGCACATTGCCGGTCGCGGCAGGGACGGCCCTGCGCGCCCTGCACCGTATCGGCCCGATCCTGGGACGGCGCGTCCTGGTGACCGGCGCAGGCGGCGGCGTTGGCCGCTTCACTCTCCAGCTCGCGGCCCGAGGCGGTGCGGATGTCATCGCGGTCACCAGTGACCCGGCGAAGACGGAGGACCTGCGCGCACTCGGTGCCGACGAGATCGTCACAGATCTGGCCTCGCTCAAAGACATCGAACCGGTACACGGCGTCGTCGAACTGGTCGGCGGCACTCACATGGTCGCCGCACACGAGGCCTTGGCGGAGAACGGTGTGTTGGTGAGCGCAGGTCATATCTCCGGCGAAGGCGAGCAGTTCCCCTACGGCGCCCTCTTCGGCCACGGCCGCCGCCACAACCGCCAGATCGCCACCTTCTACCTGCTGGACGATGCCGTAGGACTGGGTGCTGACCTCACCTGGCTCGCGGCGCTCACCGTGCGCGGTGAGCTGGACCCGCAAGTCGCTCTGCGTAGCGACTGGACGAAGGTGACGCGGGCGGCCGCCGAACTGGCAGGCCGCCGCGTGCGGGGCAAAGCCGTGATCGACATCCACTGAACGGAATGAGTGAAAAGGCCTTCGCGGTTCCTGTACAGCTGCCTCCCTCCGCGCCTGGGGAAGCAGCAGAGCCTGCCCAGGCCCACGCCGCGGCCTACGGGCGCCACAACGTGCCGAACGAGGTCCGGCACGAGGGATGACCGTCAGAGGTGCACCGGCACCCGGCAGGCTCGGCCCCATGGGCAGGCGCCTGGCGGCCGGCCTGCTTTGCGGCCCGGATCGCGGTTGCTGCCCCGGTCATTCCGTCACGGGCAGGCACTCGGCGAGCACGTCGAGGACATCGCGCCAGGCCCGTTGCGCGTGGCGTGGGTGATAGCCGACGCCAGGGAGCACGCTCTGGTCGACCGGCGGGTGGTGGAAGGCGTGCAAGGCACCGCCGTAGACCACGAGGCGCCAGTCGACACCCGCAGCTTGCAGTTCGGCGACGAACGCCTCCCGTTGTGCGGGCGGCATGATCGGGTCCTCGGACCCGACACCGGCCCACACCGGGCAGCGAATGCGTGCCGCCTCGCCCGGTCGGCCTGTGGTCAGTGCGTTGACTGTCACGATCGCCTGCAGGTCGACGCCGTCGCGTCCGAGTTCCAGCCCGATCGCGCCGCCGGTGCCGTAGCCGACGACGGCAATCCGGGCGGAGTCGGTCCGCGGCTCCGCACGCAACACGTCGAGCGCCGCATGGCCGATGCCCCGCATCCGGTCGGGGTCGGCGAGCAACGGCATGCAGCGGGCCAGCATCTGCTCAGGGTCGGTGAACCAACGCCCGCCATGAATGTCGAAGGCCAGTGCCACGTACCCCAGCTCGGCGAGCGCATCGGCCCGTCGCCGCTCGACGTCGCTGAGCCCCGGCCCCTCGGGCCCCACCAGGACAGCGGGTCGGCGGTCGACACCGGCCGGGAGTGCGAGGTGTCCGATCATGGTCAGGCCATCGGCCGGATACTCCACCGTACGTGTCGTCGCCCTTGTCATGAGATGGACGATAGTGATCTCCGAGTCCGCTCGGACCGGTGTTCTGCCGCTGGCAGAACACCGAGTACGCCGGAAAGTACACAACCCTGCGGCAGGCCACCCCCGACGACATCGTCAGCTGGCTCGCAGACCGGCCCCAACGCGCATACGACGCCAGTGCCCTGCGTTCCCTGTTCAGCATGCTGAAGGCCGAGCGTCTGATCTTCGCCAACCCGATGCGAGGCATCAAGGGAGGTAAACCTGCGATCAAGATCCCCGCATCGCTCACCGTGGACGAGGTGGAGGCCGTCGCTCTTGCCGCACTGCAGGATTCGGCCCTCCGTGTGGTCGTGGCCTTGTCCGGCATCCATGCACTGCCCGGCCGCCAGATTCGCTCGATGCTGGTTGGACACGTGGACCTCTCGGGACGGCGACTCGATCCCGAGGGTTTGAACCGTCCCTTGGGCGACTACACCGCCGAGGCGATTGGCGGATATCTTGCCTACCGCCACCGCCACCGCCACCGCCACCGCCGATCGCCGATCGCCGAACAGCACCAACCCACATCTGCTGATCACCAGGAACGCCGCCACCACGACGACACCCGTGGGCACGTTCTGGATGGACAGACTGCTCAAGGAATTGCCCGTGGGCGTCGATCAGCTGCGACAGGACCTCGAAGAAGTCCTCGCCAACGGTGCCGACCCCCTCCACCTCGCACGCGTCTTCTCCCTCGGGGCGAAGGCCAGCCTCCGCTACACCAGCGCGGTGACCGAATTCGGAAGCAGAGCGGAGACCGAGCACCCGATGATGAGTGGCTTCGCGGTAGTGGATCTCGGCTGAATGCCGGGGAGGTTTCCGGCGCAGGATCAGCGGCAGAGCTCCATGATGGTGTCGTCGAATTCGGGGAACTCCTGGGTGGCCAGCTCGATCACGGTAGCGGCAGACCGACGCTGGCTCGGTGCGAACCGTTCAGCGATGGCCGTCAGCTTGCGGTTGGGGTGTGGGATCCAGCCAGGCTCGTAGGAGGTGGCTGCCTCCCAGGGGCCGAAGCCGCCGGCCAGCAGCCACAGAAAGTCGCCCAGATCGCGCGCCACAACGCCCGTCTCTCCCTCGGACCCGAGGAAAACAACGGGTTGATCGGCCAGTGGCTGGCTCGGGTGGATCAGCCAGAACGCCGCATACCCGCCCGAGCCATCCTGGCCGAAGACGCGGAAGCCGGCGCCGTCCAGTTCGCCGTTTCCGGTCCATGCCCGGAACCAGTCGGTGGTCTCCTCAGCGGACAGGAATGCCTCGAAAGGCTCGAAGTCGACCCCGTCACCGCCCGCGTAGTCAAACGGTACGGCCATCGCAGCGGCGAGCGCGGCGGGGAACTGTCGATCACCGGTAGGCGTCACTCGCACAGGCTAGCGACACGGCAACCGGCCTCGCTCATGGGGCAGAGTCGTCATGATCTCCCTGACTTCGCGGTTCGGAGCCTTCAGATTTCCTGAACCCACGGAAGATCGAAGCCGATCCAGTGTGTTCACCACGAACCCACGGGTCGACCCCTGACAATGGCGTCACCGGACCCGCGGGTTTCCGCTGAAGGACCTTCAGTTTCCGCGAACTTGCGGGGCTCCGGGCCCTCTCCCGAAGCTACGGCGAGGTGACGAGTAGCCCTCTGCAATCAGAGTGTCGCTCGGACAGGAAGAGCGAGGTGGGGGGCGGGGACTTCGCGGACCTGGAGGGCGGCGAAGTCTGCGTGGGCCTGTCCGAGTGCTTCGGGGTACGCCTCGCGCTCAGGACTTCGAACAAGATGGTTCTCCGGAGCGGCTCGACGACGGTCGTCCGTCAGATGCCGGTGCGGTCGGGACTGGAGGGGCTGGAGGCGCGGCCGTCGGGGTGTTCTGCTGTCCGGCTGGGCCTGAGCGAGCGGCGGACGAAGGCGATCAGGGAAGGCCCTTGGCGGAAGCACCAGAGGGCGATGACCGGATCGCAGATGGCGCATGCCAGGGACGAGTCGTGGGCGAACGGCAGGATCGGATCGAGCTTGAGGTGGTGGGCCACGTCCCATGCGGTGTGGAGCAGCCAGCCGACGCCGATGAAGGTCCAGGAGTCCAGTCCGCGGTAGGCGACGTAGGCCATGAGCGCGACGAACGGCAGCTCCCACGGGCCGAATCCGCCCCCGCTCAGATAGGCGGCGCCGGCTCCGCCCACCATGATCGCGTTGAAGTGGCGCCGGTGCGGTTCTTCGATCAGGGACATCAGCAGGCAGTAGATGGTGCCGACGATCAACGGTGACACAAGGTTCATGACGGGACGACCTCTTCTTCCGCCTGGGCGCGGGCCGGACCGCCGCGGTCGAGTCGCCGTAGCGCGAGCAGGCCGCCGGCGCCGGGAACGAGGGCCAGGACCTTGACGGCGGCCGGGACCTGCGGGAGGCGCCAGGTCGCGAACACGACGAACAGGTAGGCGCAGCCGTGGGTGGGGCCCGTCAAGGACGAAACGGACTTGAGGTGGACGGTGAACACGTTGGCCAGCATCGCGATCAGGGAGATCAGCTCGGCGTGAGCCGCGATGCGCAGATGGCGCGGAGAGCACAGGTGCATGGTCACACTCCGGTGGTGGAGCGGGGGCGAATGATCATCAGTACGGTGACGGTGGCTCGGAGCAGGTTGAAGACGCCGGTGACCATGGCGAGACGGCCCGGCGTCGAGGGGGCCGGCAACGGCGAGACGGAGCCCGTCGCCTCGCCACAGAACGGTCCCGGGTGGGCAGGATCAGCGTTGCCAGTACGTCGGCCGCCGCCGCGGTCAGCAGGATCGAGACGATCAACCAGGCGCCACCGAGGACACCGGGACTGCCGCCCGTGGCGAGGCCGAAGAGGGAGACCTCTGGACCGCTGCGCCGATGCCCGCGTAGATCCGGCAGTCACGGTGCTGCGTCCCCAGGGTGGTGCGGGCGTCGCCGTCGGCGGAGTCGCCGAGAGCGCGGCGCAGCGTCGCGGGAAACATGCTCGCGGCGACGGTGTCCGGGCCGACGGCGATAACGGCGGCCAGGGGTGCAGGGACAGAAGGAGCTGGGTCACGCCTGGCACTCCGGGGCGGTCCGGCGCTCGCCGGTGACCTTCGAGGACGGAAGGCGGCCGGCCTTGGAGGTGCCCTGGAGGGTGTCGCCGTCGACCGTCACGTCGAACGCCAGGTTCAGCCGCACGGGCTTGGTGATGGCCTGCTTCCAGGTGAGCCGGTCGCCGTCGAGGGTGATGTCGCCGAGCGGTACGTCCTCGCCTGCTCCGTGGGCGACGCCGGTCAGGGCGCCGTCCTGGTCACGGAGTTCGACCACAGCCTCGATCTTGCCGATGGGGGTGGAGATGGCCAGGTTCCAGGTGCCTTCGACGGACATGCGGATGTGTTTTCCTGCCTGTGCGAGGGATGGTGAGCGGAGGATCTGCGAAGGGCCGGGGTTCACAAGGCGCTGGGCGTCGGACCCTGCGCGCGCCAGACGGTGCCGCGCCGCTCGTGGGCGAAGAGCTCTTCGACGGCGTGCGCGACGCGGGGGCCCACCTCACGCTCCAGCAGGTACAACCCAAGATCGAGCCCTGAGGTGACGCCGGCGCCGGTGACCAGGTCGCCGTCGTCGACGATGCGGGCGCGGACCGCGTGGGCACCGGTGGCGTCCAGCATGTCGAGGCCCATGTGGTGGGTGGTGGCGTGACGCCCCTCCAGCAGGCCTGCCAAAGCCAGGACGAGCGAGCCGCCGCAGACGGTGGCGACAGTGATGTCCGGGGCGTCCATCGCCTGCTTGAGGAGCGCGGGCAGCCCGGTGACCAGCGTGCGGCCCAGCAGTACGGGGATGAACTCGTCCTGCTTCCACTCGCCGGCGCCCGCCTCTTCTTCCGGGACCTCGCCGGGTTCGCCCACGCGGCCGGAGGCACCGGGTACCACAAGCATGTCCGCGCGCTCCAGGTCGAGGGCGCCGTGGGCGCGCAGCACCAGTCCTCCGGTGCCGCTGACCACCTCCCGGGGGCCCTCCGCGGTGACCAGCTCGACGCTCACCGCGCCGTCCGAGGCCGAGCCGCCGGCGTACAGCACCTCGTAGGGGGCGATGGCATCGAGCGGGTCGAAGCCGTCGAACAGGACGACCTGGATGTGCATGGAAGGTTCCTTCGGGGTCGTTTTCCATCGGACGCTCCGAAGTCAACCGGCTGCCGCAGTGATCGCCCAGTGGCACTAGTGACAGGATTCAACGGAAAAATGCCAAGCGCCTCAAGAAGGCCGCGAGCTGCGGAGACGTGGAGCTGTCCGGGTATCGGTGCCGGACCGTCGAGCGGATGGGGAGGTAGGTTCTGCCCACGAACGCCGTCGCTGTTCTCATGCTGGACCAGAGGATCCCGTTCGACGTGTCCACCCCGATCGAGGTCTTCTCCCGGACCCGCCTGCCCGACGAGCGGCCCGGCGACCAGGCCCGGGTCTGCGCCGCGCACGACGAGATGGACGCCGGAACCTTCCCCCTGCGCGTCCCTTGAGGTCTGGACGGCCTCCAGGACGCGGACACGATCATCGTGCCGGGCGTCGCCGGTCCCACCGCCCCGCTCGCTCCCGCCGTGCGCGACGCGCTGCGGTCGGCCACTGCCGGGCGAACACGGATCGCCTCCATCTGCGTGGGCGTCTTTCCCCTGGCCGCCCGGGCTCCTCGACGGACTGCGGGTCACGACGCACTGGCTCGCGGCCGGCCTGCCGGCCGCCACCACCGGACCTCCACGTCGACCGGGACGTCGTCTAGGTCGAGACCACGGCCAGTTCCTCACCTCGGCCGGTGCGGCCGCAGGACTGGGCCTGTGCCTGCATATGATCCGCCGTGGCTACAGCTCGGCCGTCGCCGCCCGCCTGTCGGTCATGCCGTGGAACGGGAGGGCGCGGAGGTGCAGTTCATCGTCTCCGACCCCCGGCGCCGCAGGTCTCCGAGCTGGAGGCACTGCTCACCTGGCTGCGGGGAGAACCCGGCCCGGGACCTCACTCTCGTCGACATCGCCGAGCGGGCCGGCACCAGCACCCGAACCCTGACCCGCCGCTTCCGCGACGAGACCGGCAGGTGGCGAGGCCGAGGAAGGCTTCGTGGATGCCGTCGCGTCCCTCCCCGCGGATTCGAAGGCGGCGAACGTCGTGCAGTCAGGAGCTTGCCCGGCCGCTGGCGGCCGACCGGCGCCGGTCCTGGGAACAACCCAGCCCGCCGGACCGGCTCGCCCCCGCTCGCCCCCGCCCGCGTCCGCCCGCGTCCGCCCGCGTCCGCTCGCCCCCGCCCGGTCTTTCCGGCGCATCCGCCCAGCGACCGCCGCCTGCCCGGCCCAGGCACCGAAACTCTCCCGGCCCGGCCTCGGACGACCACGGGGCCGAAGGAACACCCGGCCCGCACCCCGCCACGACGTGCACACACCCCGCATAACACAGCCGGCGCAACGACAAACAAAGAAGTCAGCTGCCCCACCCCACCGCACAGGTTGAAGATCAAGCCAGGCGAGGGCCCGGTGGTGTCGCCGTAAGCGGAAATGCGCTGGTCGCCGGTTGCGGGTGGTGTTCATACTGCCGCGATGGATCCGGTGTCTCTCTTGGGACCGACCGTCTCGTGTGCGGGCCTTCACAGCTGCCGACGTGGATGCGGTGTACGAAGCCTGCCAGGACGAGGACATCCAGTTCTACACCCCGGGGTCGGTAACCGTACCGGCGTGCGCAGGCGGAGAGTCTCGTCGGCGAGAAGCTGCCCGCTCACTGGGCCGAGGACAGGGACTACACCCTCGGCGCGTTCCGCAAGGGCACCGGCGCCCTGGTCGGCTCCTACTGCCTGACCCTCCTCAGCCGCGGCGTCTGGGAGCTCGGTTACCGGGCGGTCAAGGAGCCGCGCGGCCATGGCTTTTCGGTGGAGGCCGCTCGGGCCCTGTGTGACTGGGCGGGGCCACGTTCCACGTGCACCGCATCGAGTGGTGGGCCATGGCCGGGAACACCGGCTCGCGTGCCGTGGCCGAGAAACTCGGCTTCACGGCGCGGCGAACGAGACGGCATCGGCGAAGATCCGGCGGCTGCTGCCCCGGCACATCGCCCGCCGGCTCGACACACTCCTGGAGACTCTCGCCTTCACGGACCAGCCGGGTGAGTTCGACACCCCGGACGCCGGGGTCCTGCTCACTCTCGCCGACGCGGTGCGCCACCGCCGGCCGGTCTCGATCCGCTGCACCGACCGCGACGGACGGAGCGGCGTACGCACGCTGCACGCGTACGGGATCGTCGCCCATGCGGGCCGGTGGTACGTCACGGGCAAGGGCGCCGGATCGGCGAGGACCGTGCCTTCCGGCTCGACCGCATCGCAGACGCGAGGGCCCTGCCCGGCTCCTTCGAGCGCCCGAGGGACCCGGCCCGGCACAGCGCGTGCTGACGGGGTTCGCCACCACGGCCGCATACCGGCACGAGGTGACCTTGCGGATCCACGGGACGGCCGAGCAGATCCGCGCCCACCTTCCCGCCGGCGTCGCCGGCCTGGAGGAGCACGAACCCGCGGCAGGCCAGGACCGTGCGGCCGAACGCTGGCTGCGCGTCGAGCTGCGGGCGGAACGGCTCGACTGGCTGCCCCCGGTACTCGCCGCACTCGACCGGCCGTTCGTCCTCGAGCGCTCCGCCGAACTACGCGACCTCGTCACCGCACTCGCCGGCCGTCTCGCGTCCTACGCCGCCGAGCCGGACGGCCGGTAACCACCGTCATGAGACGGCACAGCCAGGACCGCCGGGCTGGAGCGCGGCCGGACGATGCTCGTGCGCCGCGAGACGGCGGGGACCGGCCGGGGGCGAAGTCGGCCGATGCCCTGCGCGCGGTGCCGACCTGGTCAGGGAATCAACACGCAGTGATTCTCGATGACCCGGCCACCGCGGTCGAGACCACCACAGACGGCCAGTCTCGGATAGGCCCTGAACTCACGGTTGATGACGAACCGCCAGCGCGAGACGTTCGGCTTGCTGCCCCGGTAGTCGCCGACGAAGGCGCGAAGGGTGCCCGGCAGACCGTCTTTGGTGGTGACGGTGATGTCCTGGACGTAGTCACGGCCCTGATAGGCGGTGGCGACACAGATGTAGTTGCCGCAGGTGGACTTGACCTCGGCGCTGGCCGGTGACGCCGTCGCCAGCAGCAGCGCGCCGGCTGCGGCGAGCGCGGCGGCCGCCGTGACGGTCCGGTGCCGCGCGGCCGGCGTCTGCCGGACTCGCAACCCGCGTACGTGGATCATGGGTCTCTCCTTGCGTCGCTGCACGATGCGTAACTTTCCGGCTCCACACTGTGGCGAAAGCGCCCCTAGGCCGGCAAGAGAGCACGCCCGTTCTATGGGTCCATGGACGCCCGGATCCGCGGCAACGGCGTCCAGTGGCCGCACGCCACCTACGTCTTGACCATCGGCCGGCCTCCGGATTCGTCGGACTCCCCACCACTCGCTCAGTGAGGCAGAGCGTTCGGTATGGATGGCCTCGTGGTGCTGGTCGGCCGCCCCTGCGGGCGAGCCGGCTGCCAAGTCCTCACCGCCCCGCCTTCTCGTCTCGACCGTCGTCCCGGACGGTACGGTTCCCCTTCGCTGCCCGGGGCTCGGTCATCGGCGGGGCGTTCGTCCTGCTGATCGGCTACCGTCTCCGCTTCGGCGACGCCCGCAACCGACGCGAGCGCACCCCCGGACCGCCGTCGAAGCGGAATGGACTGTCCTCACCCCCGCGGGCACACGTAACCGCGGGTAGGACTTCCTGCGGGCAGCGGAACACCGTCGAGCGCTGCACCAAACGTCAAGCAAAGGTGCGGCTGGCCGAACGAACCGCCAATCTGGATCAGGTCGCCGCGCGTGTCGTCGAAGACGGCGGTGGTGCGGGGCCCATCTCCAGGGGGCCCTGGGGGAAGCGGACGCCGAGGCCGCGCAGGCGCTCGTACGCCGCCCGCACATCGTCGACGGCGAACCGGGCGGGCGCAGACCCGCAGGCGGCGAGAGTACGCGGGGTTCTGTTACGAAAATCGCTGGTCACAGCCCTTCGACTGTGTTTCCATGCCTCGGTGAAGAGCGAGAACGTACCCGGCTCGGACGTATCGCCGAGTGTCCGGCAGCGGGCTGTTCGTGATCTCGGTGACTGTGTGCGGGTGCTTGGCAGAGGTTCATCAGCGCGACGGTTATCCGGTGAACTGGCCCAGCCGCCCGGACGTATGGCTCACACCGCCATCGCTCATCGCCTCATGGGTGGCGGACCTGGATGGCCGCACAGCCGGCCATATCGGACTGTCCCCGAGCGGTGCGAAAGACGCCGCTTCCGGACTGTGGAGCGCTCGTGCAGGGGTGAGCGTCGAGGCGACCGCCGTGGTCAAACCGGTTGTTCGTCGCCCCCTGGGCCCGCGGCCTTGGGATCGGTGCACTGCTGCTGGCGCAGGCGGTCACAGAAGCACAGGACCGCGGCTTGCATCCGGTGCTCGACGCGGTCGCCTCGGACACCGCGGCGACAGCCCTGTACGAGCGGCTCGGCTGGCAACTGCCGGCCCAGTCGAACAGTGGTGGAGCCCGGAGCAGAAGGTGGCCGTTCGGTGCTATGCGGCGGCAATCTGACGGCGATGCCCCGGACACCCGCCACTCCCGCGGCCGTCCTCGGCGCCTCGTGGAGGCCGCGCACGGCGAACCGGACCTGGTGAGACCGGGGGAGCGCCTCGGGCGCGGCAACTCGCGGCAGCCTGTCGGCGTTCGGCTCACCCCGCTCATCGATCACCGGCGGCACATGGCGCCCTCGCCCACCCAGCCGACCACTGTCCGCGTACTTCGGGTTACTTCTCGGCCTCTCGGACCGGCAGGCGGCCGAGGGTTGGCTGCCGCATCGATTTCACGTACGTGCCGGCCATGGAACTGGACGATCCAGGCTTCCACCCCAGCGTGCCGGCCGACTTCCGCGAGCGGCTCACCGAGGGCGGCCGAGCCGACCGTCTCCTCGACCTCGCGATCGCGCGCCTGAAGGAGCACAAGTGGGATGCGCCTGGAGAGCGCAGGGTGGAGGGGTCGGAAACCTGGCACCGGATACTCACCCAACTGCAGTCCCTGGACGACGCGAAAGGCGCGATCACGTGGGACCTGAGCGTCGACTCCACGGTATGCCGTGCCCATCAGCACGGGGCCGGGGCCCGCAAGCGGGGTGACTCACAGAAAGAACCACCAGGCGGCATCTTCACCGAGCCTGGTGATCACGGGCTGGGACGCTCACGCGGCGGGTTCACCACCAAACTGCACCTGGCCGTCGAGCAGGGCCAAAAGCCCAAGTCGATCGTGGTGACCGCTGGGCAGCGGGGGGACTCGCCGCAGTTCGAACCCGTCCTGGAGAAGATCCGCGTGCCCCGCATTGGGCCGGGGCGGCCACGTGTCCGTCCCCATCGAGTCCGCGCTGACAAGGCATACGCCTCCCGCAGCAACCGCGCCTACCTGCGCCGCCGCGGAATCCGCTGCGCTATCCCCGACAAAGCCGACCGGGCGCGCAACCGCCTCAAGCGTGGATCGCGTGGCGGCCGGCCGCCGAAGTTCGACAAGGACGACTACGAACAGCGGCACGCGGTCGAGTGCGGGATCAACCGCCTCAAGAGGCACCGCGCCGTCGCCACGCGATCCGACAAGCTGGCGGTCCGCTACGAGGCGACCGTCCTCATCGCTGCCCTCGACGAGTGGCTGTGATCAGCACCTCCACAGCCGTCCTACGCGACCCTGACCACGTACTTGCCCTGGACGCCGCCCGCTTCCAGCGCCTGGTGTGCTGCTGCTGTCTCCTCCAGGGGGAAGACCGTGTCCACCGCAGGGCTTAGCTTGCCCTCGACCACATGGCGGGCGAGGTCGTCGAAGTCCGCCCGCGTGGGATTGCCGCTGAAGAAACGCACCCGGCCGTGTCCGTGGACCGTGCTGGCCGCGAGGTAGCCGAGCGACGCCGCAGGCCGTTTCAGGTCGAAGGCGATGGTGACCATGCGCCCGCCCGGATTCAGTAGGCGCCGGAAGGCCCGCAGGTCGGTCCCCGCGGTGTCCAGGACCACGTCGAAGCGGCCCAGTTCCGCCGGCCGCACGGTCCGGTGGTCGACGGCCTTGTGCGCGCCGAGCCCGCGGACGAAGTCGAGGTTGGCTGCACGGGCCAGGGCCGTGACCTCGGCGCCGTACGCCCGTCCGAGCTGGACGGCGGCGTTGCCGACACCGCCCGAAGCGCCCCGGACGAGGAGTCGTTCGCCGGGGCGCAGCCCGGCTTTGTCCCGCAGCGCGGTGATGGCCGTGGTGGCTACCGGCAGCGCGGCGGCGTCCACCAGGTCAAGGCAGTCGGGGAGCCGGCCGACCCGCTCAGCGGGTACGGTCACGTACTCGGCGGCGCTGCCGAACCCGGATGTGCGGCCCAAGACCCCCCATACGCGGTCGCCGGCCGCGAACCGGGTGACTCCGGCGCCCAGTGCCGCGACCTCGCCGGTGAAGTCCAAGCCGACGCGCTTGGGGAATTCCCGGCCGCTCAGGAGGCGGAGACGGCCGGCACGTGCTGCCAGTTCGCCGCCGTTGACGCTGAACGCGCGCACCTTCACAAGGACCTCGCCGGGGGCCGGCTCAGGGCGTGGCACGCAGCCCGTGTAGAGCACATCGGGGCCGCCATAGCGGTCGTAGAGCACTGCCTTCATCATGCGGTCGTTCATCGTTCTGCCTTTGCCGCCGGGGCCGTACAGGGATCTGGCATCGACCGTAAGCTCTTAAGTGGACGCAATCGTCCGCTTGGACCGGAAGCGAGAGACAGTGATGGCGGAATCCTCTCGGATCACAGCCCGGGACGGGGTGCGGGCGGACGCCCGGCGCAACCGAGAGCGCGTCCTCGTCGCCGCCCGTGCGGTCTTTGCGGAGCACGGGATCGACGCCCCGATGGCGACCGTGGCCCGACGGGCCGGGGTCGGCGTGGCGACGCTGTACCGGCATTTCCCGACCCGGGACGCCCTGGTGAGAGACGCGTTCGCGCAGCAGATGGAGACCTGCGCGCGGGCGCTCACCGAGGCTCTGGCCGCCCCTGACCCGTGGCAGGGCTTCCAGCAGCTGGTCGAGACGGTCTGCGCTCTGCAACGGGAGGAACGCGGGTTCCCGGCCGCGTTCGTCGCGGCCTTCCCGGAAACCGCGTCGGAACACGCGCAGTCCCGGCAACGAGCCGAGCGGGACTTCACGACTCTGGTACGCAGGGCCCAGGCGTCGGGCGCGCTACGGTCCGATTTCCACCCTTCCGACCTCGCCGTGGTCCTGTTGGCACACTGCGGTCTGGCGACCGCCCTACCGGATGACGGTGCAGCGTCCCGGCGCCTGGTGGCCTATCTGCTCCAGTCGTTCCGCACCGACCCGGCCAACAAACCGCTGCCCCCACCGGCTGCACTGACACTGCGCAGCCTCCCGATTGCAACAGACAGTCCCCAGGGGCAACGACCCTCCCGAGCCTGACAAGAAACGGTACTTGCCGCAGAGCACATCCAGCCCGATAACTCCACTTTCGCAACAGGCCCTACAACGCCGAGGACCGTAAACACGCCGAGGACCGTAAACACGCCGAGAAGGCGATCGAGGCGTTCGTGAAGACCTATGGCACCGAGTGGCCCAAGGCCGTCAAGAAGATCACTGACGACACCGACGAGCTACTGGCGTTCTACGACTTCCCTGCCGAGCACTGGGTGCACCTGCGCACCACCAACCCGATCGAGTCGACCTTCTCCACCGTCAAGCTCCGCACCAAGGTCACCAGGGGCGCCGGCAGCCCGGCCGCCGCCCTCGCCATGGTCTTCAAGCTCGTCGAGTCCGCCCAGACCCGATGGCGAGCGGTCACCGGCGCCCACCTCGTCGCCCTTGTCCGCGCCGGCGCCATGTTCGACAACGGCGTCCTGGCCGAGCGCGAGGAGGCGGCGGCCGCGTGAACCCGCCGACGCACGGGGCACTGCACCACGTCGAAATCTGGGTTCCCGATCTCGATCGCGCCGTCGCCTCACTCGGCTGGCCGCTTCAGACGCTGGGTTACGCCGTCTCGCAGAACTGGGACACCGGCCGCAGCTGGCTGCTCGGGCCGACCTACCTGGTCCTCGAGCGGTCCCCGGCCCTCACCGCCGACCGAGATGACCGCCGTCGACCCGGGCTGAACCACCTCGCCTTTCACGTCGAGGACGCCACTACCGTCGAGAAGCTGGCCGTCGACGCGGCCCAGCACGGCTGGAGCCTGATGTTCCCCGAGCTTCACCCACACGCCGGCGGCGAGCAGCACTACGCGGCCTACCTGGAGAACATCGCCGGCTTCGAGGTCGAGCTCGTCGCAATCAACTCACCCCAGAGCAGGTGAGCTCAACTGATCCACGGGTATGGACAATTACTCGGCGCGAGTGAACTCTCTGGCAACAAGTCTGGGGAAATCCTGTCCATGGGGCGCGTTGGATCGGCGCTGGACAACGCTGCCGCGGACTCGTTCCACTCGGTCCTCAAGGCCGAGTACGTACACCGGCACACCTTCGCCACCCGCGCCGAGGCACGGCTGAAGACCGCGACGTGGATCGCGGACTTCTACAACACGAAACGCCGTCACAGCGCGGCCGGCGGGAAACCGCCCACCGAGTTCGAACGGATCATCCAGAAAGCGCGAGCCCGGACCGATCAGGAAGGCCGAGCCGCATAACCAACGTCTCTGCGCAGCCAGGGGATTGACACAGTAGCGCAGGCCCTTTGCCCCGTTGCCGGCGCTGTGCCGCTGCCAGGCGGCTGCGGGGAGTCGGCCGACGAGGGTGTCCGCACGCACGAGGACGCGTCCTTGGTTGATCCGTACCCTGGTGGAGCAGGCCACGGCCAGGACGTAGCCGATGCCGGTCTCCTCCAGACTGGCGCGTAGGTGTGGGGTCCTGGCCGTAGGCTTCGTCGCCGGTCACCCACGAGGCGGTGAGTCCCGGGTCCAGCGCGGCGGCGATCATCTCTCCGGCCAGGTGGGGCTTGGTCGCGAACTGCACCGTCTCGGGTATCCCGGCTGCGCGGCGGCGCTCTGGATCGGAGCACCAGGAATGCTCGGGAAGGTAGAGCCGACGGTCGATCAGAGCCCGTCCCCGCTGGGTGGGGTGGGCGAGGAACACGCCGACCTGGCTGTTCTCGATGCGTCCTGCGGTGCCGGTGCACTGCCGCTGCGCCCCTGCCGAGGCCCGGCCCTTCTTCACGAAGCCGGTCCCGTCGACGACGAGGACACCGCCGTCTGTGCCCAGGTGTTCGACGGCATAGGTGCGGACGTCGTCGCGGACGGCATCCGCGTCCCAGCGGGCGTAGCGCAGCAGGCGCTGCATCGGCCCGGGCCGGGCATGTCCGGCCTGTTCGGCCAGTTGCCAGCAGTTCTTCCGCTCGACACTCGACAGCATCCCGAGCAGGTAGGCGCGGGCGGTCGCTCGGGGCTCCACTCGCCCGAACCGGCCCGCGATCCGGGTCATGACCTGATCGAACATCGCCTGCCAACGGACAGGGTCTACGCTATGGCCTGCGGCCACCGCACGATCTTCAGAAGTCCACACAACCCCCGATGATCACGCGTGGCCGTACCCGTTCCCCGCCGGGTCCGCGGCAAGATCGCGAACCCTGACTGAGGCATCAGGAGTGATCGAACAGAATGACTGCGCTCTGCGGTGCTTCCCGGCCGAAAAAGACTTCCAGGTTCTGCGCCGAGCGGCCGGCGGCGTCGCTACTACGCAGGAACAGCCGCTCTTCGTAGGCGCTGAGCGCGACCTCGGTATCGGGTTGCTCAACCAGCTTGCTCGCCAGGTCCGCGCCGTCGTACATGGCGAGGTTCGCGCCCTCGCCGGCAAAGGGTGACATCAGATGCGCGGCGTCGCCGACGAGCGTCACTGCGGGCACCCTGTCCCATTCAAGCCCGACGGGAAGGGCGTAGATGGGTCGGAGCCACGGTTCCGCGTCACTCTCTGTCACTAAGGTGGTGAGCAGCGGTGACCAGCCGTCGAACTCGTCGGCAAGTTGGCGGAGGCCCGCGGACGGGTCGCCGAAGTCGATCGACCTCATCCACTCCTCGGGCTTGTTCAGCGCCACGTATCCGCGCACGTGCCCGTCGGCGTAGCGATGGACGATGATGCCTTTGCCCGGCGCGACCGCCATCAGCGTGCCGCTGCCGATCGCGGCCACGCTCGCCCGACAGTTCTGGCCGCCCGAGGTGAGGGCGATCTCGATGAAGCAGGTTCCGCTGAAAAGAGGCTCGGCGGGGGTGAGCAGCGGACGCACCTTCGACCAGGCGCCGTCCGCGCCGATGACGATGTCGGCGCGGGCGGCGGAACCTTCCGCGAAGGCGAGACCGTAGCCGCCCTCCGGACGGTGCCGGACCGAGGCGAGCTTGTGACCCCACCTGATCGTCCCGGGCGCCAGCGAGTGGATGAGCAGGCGCCTGAGTTCGCCGCGATCCACCTCAGGACGGGCCGAACCGGGGTCCGCAGGCATGTCGAACAGGATCATGCCGTGGCGGTCTACCACACGCTTGGCGTCCTCGCCCGGGCGGACCAGAGTGAGGAACTCGTCGTACAGACCAGCTGCGCGAAGCGCGACCTGTCCGGTCTCTTCGTGGATGTCAAGCAGGCCACCCTGTGCACGGGTCGACGCCGAAGCCTCACCCTCGTAGATCGTCGCGGCGACGCCGTGAGCCTGAAGCACCCGGGCGAGCGTCAGCCCGCCCAGTCCCGCTCCGACGATGGCGATGGTCTTCTGCATGCTGCGCTCCTCTGTAGCGCCGACACGCGTCGGCGATAGTCAGCGCCGTGAGCGGACGGGACGTCCGGTCTCGGCAGGAGACGCTCACCGATCAGAACCATCTGCATCGATGTATGTGCGATACCCGGCGGGGGGACCCGCGAGACATCGTTTTTCGCGACCTTGTGACTATAGCCCGGCATCCACCTCGCACCGGCCGGGGCCGCTCACGCTGCGACGCACCGCGCCCGCCTCGTTCATCTCCGACAGCCGCCTCGACCGGCTCGGGGGTGTCGTTGGGTGTGGTTGTCCGAGTGCTGCCTTGTCCACGGCCAGGCTGCTGCACTGGTCCATCTGGCGCCGACAGCACCAGGTGACAGCCCGGCGCAGCCACTACCGCGACGAGCCCACTGGATAGATCGCGAAGTCAGACTGGAGTACTAGGTGTATTGACCCGCAGGGTTGTTCACACGGGACTGCTGCAGGGTTGGGTGACACCTGACCTGGCTTGCTGAGAGGCGGCCTGGAAGGATGTTGCAGTGACCAGGCCGTATCCGAAGGAGTTCCGCGAGGATGTCGTGCGGGTCGCGCGAAACCGCGAGCCCGGTGTCACGCTGGAACAGATCGCCGCCGACTTCGGCGTTCACCCGATCACTCTGTCGAAGTGGCTGCGCCGTGCCGACACCGACGAGGGCGCCAGGCCCGCGACGGCGTCGGGTGAGCCGGCCGAGCTGCGCGAGGCCCGTAAGCGCGTCCTGGAGACCGGCCGTACCTCCTGGACGGCGGTGCTGGACGCGGTCCGCCTTCAGCCCGGCGCCGACGTCGCCGCAGTGACAACCATGCAGATCCGCGAGGTCGTCGAGCGGCTGCTCGCCGTCGGCCAGTGGAAGCCGGGCGACCCGGAGGTCCTGGTCGTGCTGGACGCCGGATACGACGCCCCTCGCATCGCCCACCTGCTGGACGGCCTGCCCGTCGAGGTCCTCGGCCGACTCCGGTCCGATCGCGTGATGCGGCGTCCGACACCCTCCCGCGAAGAGTTCCACCTGGCCCCACCCCAAGGGCGGCCGACCGCCCAAACACGGCGGCGAGTTCGTCTTCGGCAATCCCGTAACCTGGGGCACCGAACAGGCCGTGACAGTCACGGACACACAGCTCTACGGGAAGGCGACCGCGCAGGCGTGGGACCGACTGCACCCGCGGCTGACCCGGCGGGCCGCATGGCTCGACCACGACGGGCCGCTGCCCGTCATCGAGGGCACCGTCATCCGGCTGGTCGTGGAGAAGCTGCCCAGCGGCGGGGTCAACAAGCCGGTATGGCTGTGGTGGTCGCGCACCGGCGCCACCGGAGCGGACGTCGACCGGTGCTGGCAGTCCTTCCTCCGCCGCTTCGACATCGAGCACACATTCCGCCTGTTCAAGCAGACCCTCGGCTGGACCAAGCCCCGGCTCCGCAGTTCGGAAGCGGCCGACCGGTGGACCTGGCTCGTGATCGCCACCTACGCCCAGCTCCGGCTCGCCCGTCCGCTGGCCACCGACCTCCGAAGGCCCTGGGAGAAGCCGACCGAGCCGAACAGACTCACACCCGCCCGCGTCCGCAGAGGGTTCGGAAACCTGCGCACGAAGACAGGTTCTCCGGCCGGCGCACCGAAACCCACCCGGCCCGGCCCCGGACGCCCGCCCGGCTCGAAGAACCGCCGCTCCGCCAGCCGTTACGACGTCGGACGCGTCCTCACCACCGGCGAGTCCTACACCCGACCCGCACACCACAAGGTCGGCACGAAGCCCCGACGCGTTGGCGGATCGACAAGTTCAGACTGATAGGCGGAAACCACCGATCTGGTACTCCAGCCCCTCACGGAACTCCAGGTGCGGGATGGCACTCCGCATTGCCGAGTACAGCGCGGGCGGAACCTCGTAGACCGCGGTCGCAAGAAAGTCGTCGTCGCGGCCGGGGAACAGGTCCCTGATACTCAGGATCTCGACTCGGGTCAGGCCAGTGACATGAGCGGCTTGCTCGTCGCTGTCCCAGCCGATGAGCTCCCACCCAAGGGCTTCGGTGTCGATATCGTTCACGCGCCTACAGTAAGCGCGAACTGCCCATGAGGTTAAACGCCAAGCTCAAGATCTGTGGATCAACCTCGGGTTGGACGCGAAGGGCGTACCTTCCCGATTGATCCTGTGATGGTCACCGAGTAGGCCCGCGTTCGCAGCGCGGGTCGGGAAGGCACGCCCGTTCTCAGCGTAGCCAATGCCGACGGCAGTACCCCGAACGGCTCCCTGATCGACGAGATCGTCCGTGAAGGGGCGAGGCGGATGCTCGCCGCCGCCCTGGAAGCCGAAGTCAATGCCTACATAGCTGAGTTGGTCGATCAACGGGACGACCCGGGCCGTCGTCTGGTGGTGCGCAACGGCTATCACCAGCCCCGGTCGGTGGCCACTGCCGCCGGGCCGGTGGAGGTAAAGGCCCCGCTGGTGAACGACAAGCGCATCGACGAGAGCACCGGGGAGGGCAAGCGGTTCTCCTCGGCGATCCTGCCGCCGTGGTGCCGCAAGTCCCCGAAGATCAGCGAGGTACTCCCGCTGCTCTACCTGCACAACCTCTCCTCCGGCGACTTCGTGCCCGCGCTGGAGCAGTTCCCGGGCAGCTCGGCCGGTCTCTCGCCGGCCACCGTCACCCGCCTCACCACCCAGTGGCAGGCTGACCACAAGGCATGCGGCGAGCGCGACCTGACCGGGTCCGATTACGTCTACGTCTGGGCCGACGGCATCCACCTGCGCATCCGCCTCGCCGAGGCGAAGTCCTGCGTCCTGGTGCTGATGGGCGTGCGCGCGGACGGCACCAAGGAACTGATCGCGATGGCCGACGGCTACCGCGATTCCGCCGAGTCCTGGGCCGACCTGCTGCGTGACTGCGCTCGCCGCGGCATGCACGCGCCCGTGCTCGCGGTCGGCGACGGCGCGCTCGGCTTCTGGAAGGCCCTGGCCGAGGTCTTCCCCGAAGCCCGGAACCAGAGGTGCTGGGTTCACAAAACGGCCAACGTCGTCAATGTCCTGCCGAAGTCGGCCCAGCCCGGCGCCCGCAAGGCTCTGCAGGACATCTACAACGCCGAGGACCGCGACCACGCACTCAAGGCGGTCACCGCCTTCGAGCATGCCTACGGCGCGAAGTGGCCCAAGGCCGTCAAGAAGATCACCGACGACGTCGAGGAGCTGCTGGCGTTCTACGACTTCCCCGCCGAGCACTGGATCCACCTGCGCACGACCAACCCGATCGGGTCGACGTTCGCCACGGTCCGGCTGCGGACCAAGGTCACCCGGGGAGCCGGCAGCACGGCCGCCGCCCTCGCGATGGTCTTCATGCTCGTCGAATTTGCCCAAGCCCGCTGGCGGGCCGTGAACGCGCCCCACCTCGTCGCCCTCGTCCACGCCGGAGCCCGCTTCGAATGCGGCCACCTCGTCGAACGCCCCGAAGTACAAGCAGCTTGAACGCCCTCAACGAGCGTGCACGTCACGTGACTCACTCCAGGGCGGTCGCGCGGGACCAGTAGTCGCGGACCACCGCCAGGTTGCGTTCGAAGACCTCATCGCCACGACGGCTGGTGAAGATCCCCGGGACCGCGAGCGATCGTCCCCTCGCCCGATGCACGCGCACCTCCCACCACGCCCCGCCGCGTGTCTGGTGGCTCCGCGGCTCGATCTTGGTGATCTCACTCCACGCGATGGATCTGCGGCTGACAAAGGTGGAGAACTGCATCCGGTCGGGCGCGAGGAGCGTTCGGCCATGTCCGCGGTTGATCATGTAGAAGAGCGAAGCCAGCCAAAGGGCGCCGACGACGCCAGCCCACCACCAGCGGCCCGTCGTGGCTGTCGCCTCCGTCGCCGCTGCCATGCCCGCGAAAAGCAGCGTCAAGACCGCGGTCCACCACCAGTTCCTACGCCGGGCAGCGACGTCGGGACCGATCCATATCTCCGGCACGCGCTGATGCTACAGACGGGCCGGCGGTGAGTGACAGCGAGTCCAGGACGCCTGTCCAGTACTGGGGTGCGGTCCACTGTCCGGCGTCGTAGGGCTGGCGGAGGGTCCAGTAGGCGGTGGTGAAGGCCTTGGTGGGCGCGCCGCTCAGGGCGGCCATCTTGTCGAGGGAGCCTCGCCTGGGCGCTGGTGGCATGCGAGGACGCCGAAGAGGTCGAACAGCACGATGGGTCGGCGGGGGGACACGGTGCGGGTTCCTCCAGGTCAGGTGGTGGGCGTCAGGGGCGGTTTGGCAGGGCGCGGGCGAGGGGGCCGAGGCAGGCGAGGGCGTCGAGGCCGACGGGGGCGAGGGCGACGCTAATCGCTCCGGCCGCGTGGCGGGCTTCGATCGCTGCGCGGGCTTGCTCGGGGGTGCCGGCGATGCTCAGCTCGCGGACCCAGGCGGCGGGCAGGGTCCGGGCGAACGTGCGGCCGTTCGGGGCGGGCGGCGCGGTGTGCGCGCAGTTCGGCGGCGAAGGGCACGGGGTCGATGTGCGCGGCCCATTCGGGCTCGCCGACCGCCTCCACTCCGGCGCGGCCGCGGGCGAGGGCGGCTTCCTCGTCGTCGACGGCCGCGGCGTCGTAGGTGACGATCTCCCGGTCGCCCGTGGCGGAGGCGGCGCTGGCGTCCATGTGCTGCAGGGAGGTGGCGATGTAGGAGGGGGCCGCGGGTTCGGCCAGGAGGAGCCCGTCGGCGACCTCGCCCGCGGCTTGCGGTGATCGGGGGCCGCGCACGCCCAGGAGGACCGGCGGGATGGCCTCGGTGGCGGGTGTCTCAGTGAGGACGACGCCTTCGCATTGCACGTAGCGGCCGTTCGCGGGGCCGGGTTCGCCCCGCAGGAGCCGGCGCAGCGCGGTGGTGTACTCCTTGATCAGTGTCAGGGGGCTGGCGGGCCAGTTTCCGGCCTGGCGCATCCAGTCGGGCATGCCGTGGCCGATGCCGGCGATGAGACGGCCGGCGCGGAGCTGGGGGGGTGGCCAGTTCCATCGCGGTGAAGCACACGTTGCGGGCGCCGGTGGGCAGGATGCCGATGCCGACGGTGATGTGCGTGGTGGCGGCCAGGACGATGGCGGCCTGGGCGATGCCGCCGCGCCAGCCGAGGGCCTCCACCACCCAGATCTGTTCGAAGCCCAGTTCTTCGGCGCGCCGTGCGTACGGCAGTGCGTCACGGGCGGGGAGGTCGCGGGGCAGCAGGACGCTGACGCGGCCGCGGGCGGGCTGGGTGTGGGGCTCGGGCATCAGGGGCTCCTTGGGGAACGGCGGCGGATTTCGCCTCCCGGTCCTCGGCGGGCTGGGGAGCTGGGGGGCTTGTGCGGCACGAGGGTCAGGCTCGTGCCGCACAAGCGGTCAGTGGCCGGCGGCTGCCATCTCGCTCTGGCGGGTGTGGTCGGCTCCGGTGCGCAGGACGCGGGCGCCCACGGCGGTGGTCACGCACAGCAGGGTCAGCAGGACGAAGGCGTGGTTGAGGGCGACGAGGTGGGCCAGCCAGCCGATGACGGCGGGGCCGGCGAGCATGCCGACGTAGCCGAGTCCGGCGACGCGGGAGACGTTCGCGCCGGCGGCCGCGGGGTCGGCATGCCCAGCCGCGCTGAACAGCTGCGGGACACAACCCGACAGGCCCAGCCCGAACAGTGCCCAGCCGGTGAACGCGGCCCACATCCACGGGCCCAGGGCCACGAGTGTGATGCCGACGGCAGCCGTGGCCGCGCCGTAGCGCAGGATCGCCATGGAGCCGAACCGGGCGACGAAGCGGTCCGCGAGCAGCCGGCCGAGGGTCATGGCCGCGGCGAAGGTGCCGTACGCGAAGGCGGCCGTGCTGGCCGGCGCACCGAGGACGTCCTTGAGGTGCAGGGCGCTCCAGTCGTTGGCGGCGCCCTCGCACAGCATGACCATCAGCGCCAGGACGGCCAGCAGCCAGACCCGCCCCGTGCTGCTGCGACGCCTGGCGGCCGGTGCCGGGTCAGGCTCCGTAGCGGAGACGGAGTCGGCGTCGGGGCTCTCGGCGGCGGGTAGCAGGGCGCGTGCCGAGGCCAGGGCGATCACGACGCCCACGGCTCCGATGGCGGCCATGCCCGCGGCCGGGTTCAGGCCCGCGCTCGCCGCGCCCGCACCGACGAGCGAGGCGAGGACGCCGCCGACGGAGAACGTGGCGTGGAAGCCGGACATGACGGGCCGCCCGTACGCCTTCTCCACGTGCACGGCGTGGGCGTTCATGCTCACGTCCAGGCAGCCGTTGCAGAACCCGAAGACCAGCAGTGCACCGGCCAGCGTCCACGGATCCCGGGCGAGACCGGGCAGAACCAGCGCCGCGCCGCACAGGATGCCGCTAGCGGGGACCACCACGCGGGAGCCCAGGCGGTCGGTCAGGGGGCCGGCCACCTGCATCCCGATGAAGGCTCCGAGCCCGAGCAGCACCAGCAAGCCGCCGAGGGTGGCGTGGCTGATGCCCACACGGTCCTCGATCGCGGGGATGTGCACCACCCAGGTGCCCATCAGGGTGCCGCACAAGACGAAACAGATGTAGGTCGCCACACGGGCGGCTCGAAGCGAACGTTCCATGCCACCCACCGTAACGAACATCAATCATGTTCGAAAGTCGAGGTATGAACAGATTGCTTGTTTGTTTTCTGGTGGTGTTCAATCGCGGTATGAGCAACGCAGACCGGCACGGACTGATCGCCAAGACCGTCAGGGACTCCGGCGGCGCCACGGTCCAAGAGCTCGCCCAGCTGACCGGCGCCTCGGAGATGACCATCCGCCGCGACCTCGACACCCTCGCCGCCCAGGGTGTTCTCGAACGCGTCCGCGGTGGGGCACGCACCTTGCTGCTCCGCGGCGAGGAGCCCCCCTTCGCACTGCGCGCCCACGAGGCCATCGACGCCAAACGGCGGATCGCGGCCGAGGTCTCCGCGCTCATCGCCGACGGCGAGAGCGTCCTGCTGGACAGCGGCACCACCTGCCTGGAGGTCGCCCGCCTCCTGCGCGAGCGGCCCGTCACCGTCATGCCGCTGTCCCTCCAGGCCATCCACCTGCTCGGCGAGACACCCGGCCCGGCCACACTGGTCGTGCCCGGCGGACAGCCCCGCGCCGCCGAGGGAGCCCTCACCGGCCCCCTCACCCTCGCCTCCCTGGCCGCCCTGCGCTTCGACACCGCCGTCATCGGCTGCTGCGGACTGAGCGCCGCCGACGGCCTGACCGCCTACGACCTCGACGACGCCGCGGTGAAGAAAGCGGGCATCGCCTCCGCCCGCCGCACCATCGTCGCCACCGACGGCGCCAAACTCGGCCGCACCGCCTACGCCCACGTCGGCCCCGCCACCCTCCTGCACACCCTCGTCACCGACACCACCGCACCCGCCGAAGAGGTCACCGCACTCGAAGGCGCCGGCACCACCGTCAAAACCGTCTGACCGCTCCGCCGTGCGGGCGCGCCGCCCCCGCCCGGCAGAGGTCGGCCTCGTGGCCCGCTTCCCGCTCACCCCTGGGGGCCGGGCGATCGTCTTCACCGGCGCGATCCGCAACTCCCTGGTCGTCCTGCCCCTGGCTCTCGCCCTGCCGGCGGGCCTGGAGGTCGCTGCGGTCGTCTTGGTCACCCAGACCCTCGTCGAAGTCCTCGGCATGGTCACCTACGCGCCACGGAAAGTGGCCATCGGAACAGCTTTCGCCGCGTTCCTTGTGACCGGCATCAGTGTGACCGGCGCGCAGGCCGCGCCCGCGAAGTACAGCCTCACGGTCACCCAGGCCGCTGCGGTGAAGACCGCCTTCGTCTCCACCGCGGCGGCGGCGAGCTGCCGCCTCAACCCATCACGATCACCCGCACGAGTATGTGCATGGGCATCGGCGCCCGGGTCAACCTGCCCAAGAACGGCAAACCGGAAGGCTATGCGACCTTCGACATCAGGCACTCCATGACCTTGCAGACCAGCAAGCTCAAGTGGGGCGAGAGCTTCACCGTCGGCAAGGCCACGCTCGTCAACGCCGGCGGGGTGCGCATGAGCGTCTCCGTCGGTGGTGGTAAGGGGGTGAAGACCGCGGTCAAGTTCCCGCAGGGCTCCACCCTCGGACCCGCCCACAAGGGCACTGTCGGCTACGCCGCGAGCGTCGCGAAGAGGAAGCAGCTCACGAGCCGGGCTTCCTACCGGTTCTCGTTCACCAAGCCCGGTTACACACCGGCGGGTTCACCTACAACTCCGCCAAGTACCACTGAGACGACACGTTCTGGGGCCCCACCAAACGCACCAAGAACCCCGACTGCGTCTTCCCCTCCTTCGCCCCCACCTCCACCCCCTCCCGCAGCGACCGGCAGATGAGGCAGTCCGCCACCCACATCTACGACGCCCAGCGCAAGATCTCCGGGCACCCGGGCGCATCTACCCCGCTGCACCGCATCACCGACGCGAAGACCATCGCCGCCCACCGCAAGGCCATGTGCGCCAAGGTCCACAACCCCAACCCCTCAAACTACGACTGCGACGAGTACCCCTTCGCCGCCAGCAAGGAAGGCGGCAACGCCCGCCGCGGCAGCACCCGCATCATCTCCGCCGGCGACAACCGCAGCGCCGGCGCCCGCCTCGGCGGCTTCTACAAGAGCCAGCGCGTACTGAACGGCGACGCCTACTACGTCCACATCAAGTAACACCAGCACCGCACCCGTGCCTGCCACACTGACCCCAGGCACCACCTGACCGGCAGGCACCGCGCACACGACGGGGGTTCTCATGCCACGCCCGACCTGGCCCCACCTCCAAGGCCGTACCCGCCCTTTGAAGATGAAGGAGTGGGGCGACCTCACCGTCATGGACCCCGACACCGGCGGCCCCAAGCCGCACGGCCGCGGACTCCTGTCGGCGGGGAAGGACTGGCTGCACATCGACGCCGGCAGCGCCCTGGAGAACCCCGTCGTCACCCTCTACGCCGGAGAAGACCCGGGAACGGAGGACGGCTGGGACGAGGTCGAAGAGACCACCCTGGTCTCCACGACCGGCTTCCTCGCCCTGTGCGACAGCGGATACACACCCGTGCGCAAGGAGAACCTCGCCACCGCAGGACCCGGCCCCTACCTGGTCCGCGTCCACGCCGCCGACCGCTCCACGGACGGCAAAAAGCCCCGCTTCCTCATCCAGGTCATCCCCGGCAACCGCACCGGCGCCCAACCGGGACCGCCGGCCCCCACGATCGAGGAGACCGCCGGCCCCCTCCTGATCCGCACCTCCTACGACCAGCCCGACCCCTGGGCGCGCCTGCTCCAGGTCCTCGAAGGCGGCTCGGAGCACTACGAGTCGGTCACCGTCATCGACAACCCCCTCTACACCGGCTTCACGCCCGGCCGGCTCCAGGCACGGATCACACGCGACGACGAGGACTGGCCCGACAGCCCCTTCCTCCTCATCGCCGACGAACAGACCCTGGCCTCCGCGGAGTGGCCGTTGCTGGCCGTGAACAACCTGCCCGGCGAGGACGATGCCCCGTTCAGGATCACCCTCGCCGCGGCCGGCTCCTTCGCCGTCAACCTGGAACTGGGGAACACGAGCTTTGGCGACTGGAGCCGCGGCGTCGGCACCGACGGTGCCTACCGAGGGAAGCACTACTGACAGGCACTTTCGCGGGCGGGGCCCGGGGCCGCACAACGGAAGGCGGCCAAGGGGACAGGGGGCATCGGAGTCTGACTCGTCAGGTCCTGTCCGCCGACAGACGAGCTTGCGTTGGCGGCGCGGCCGAACGAGCGACCTGTCCCGCCAGAGCACCGAAACCTCACCGGCCCGGTCCCGGACGACCACCCGGCACGAGTACAGGAGCCGGGCGCCCCGCTACGACGTGGGCAAAACCGTCCGACGCGAGAAGACACTCATCGCCCTACATCCGTCGAAAGGTTAAAGAACAAGCTCAAGTACAGTCAGGGCTGCTGGACGAAGGCGAGGATGTCAGGGTTGATGTCGCCGGCGTTCACGGTGAGCATTCCGTGCGACAGTCCCTCGTAGATCTTCAAGGTTGCATTCTGCAGGAGCTCCGCCTGCTTGAGGGCGGCTTCCTGGTACGGGACGACCTGGTCGTCGTCGCCCTGGAGGACGAGCACCGGCACGGTGATGGCCTTGAGGTCTGCGGTCTGGTCGGTTTCCGAGAACGCCTTGATGCCCTCGTAGTGGGCAAGGGCGCTTCCGGTCATCCCCTGGCGCCACCAGTTGTCCACGACCTGCTGCGAAAGCGGGACGCCGTCACGGTTGAACCCGTAGAAGGGGCCGGAGGCCACCGCGTGGAAGAACTCTGCCCGGTTGGCCGCCAGAGCGTCGCGGAAGCCGTCGAAGACCGAGACGGGAACACCGTCGGGGTGCTCGGCGGTCTGCACCATCAGCGGGGGCACCGCCGCGACGAGTACCGCCTTCGCGACGCGGCCCTGGGGCTGGCCGAACTTGGCCACGTACCGCGCGACCTGTCCGCCACCGGTGGAGTGTCCGACGTGCACAACGTTGCGCAGGTCCAGGTGCTGCACGACGGCGTCGACGTCGCTGGCGTAGTGGTCCATGTCGTGACCGGAGCCGATGTCGGAGGAACGCCCGTGTCCGCGACGGTCGCTGGCGATCACGCGGTAGCCGTTGGTGAGGAAGTACAGCATCTGCGCGTCCCAGTCATCCGAGGACAGCGGCCAGCCGTGGTGGAACATGATGGGCTGGGCATCGCGCGGGCCCCAGTCCTTGTAGAAGATCTCGGTGCCATCTTGCGTGGTGACGAACGGCATGTCTTACTCCTCGTCTGTGCCGCCGGGATCCGGCGGCACGCATGGCGTCTCGACGGCTTCGCCGCGACGGTGAGCTGCGCCGGCAGGACGGCAGCAGCGAGGTGTGCCAGCCGGGGGCGCCGGCCGGTCGGAGGTAGAGGCCGCATGCGGCTGAGCGATCAGCCGCATGCGGGCACTGTGAAGTGGGGACGGACCGGACCGGTCGCCAGACTGACGCCGGTCTGGGGTGTCCGCTCAGCGAGTGGCACCGAGCAGGTACTGCTCGGTGCGGGCGACGATTCCGAGGAACGTCGCGTCGTCGCCGTATGCACGGGCCAAGATCAGGCCGCCCTGTATTGCCGCGACTGCGTCCAGCGCGCGGTCTGCCGCTTCCTGATGTGAGAGACCGCCGGTGCGCAGCACTCCCGCGAGGGCGTCGACCCAGTCGGTGAAGTAGGTCCGCACCGCGTCGGCGAACGTGTCCTGTTCTTCACCCAAGGTCATCGCGGCGAACAGGCACACGCGATTGCGCGAGGTGAAGTACTGCGCCACCTCCTGCGACATTGCTTCGATCGCCTCGGCGGCGTCGTTGGCAGTGCGCAGGGGGGTGAAGATCCGTTCCTCGAACCACTCACTTACCTGATCGAGGACGGCAGCGGCCATGTCGGTCTTCCCTCGGGGGAAGAAGTGGTACAGGCTGCCGCGGCCGACGCCAGTCTCCTGCTGAATGACCGACAGGGAGCCGCCTTCAAAACCTCGCTTGCGGAAGACGCCGGCGAGGGCGTGGACGACGTCCGAGCGGTCGAGGACGGTTCGTGCCATTACAGTCCGAGCTCGCTCAGGCCGGGGTGGTCCGCCGGACGGGGGCCGGATGCGTCCCAGAAGAACTTGCGCTCGGACTCATCGATGGCGACGTCGTTGATACTCGCGTGGCGGTGGGTCATCAGACCGTCCTTGTCGAAGTGCCAGTTCTCGTTGCCGTAGGCGCGGAACCACTGGCCGGCAGCGTCATGGTACTCGTAGGCGAAGCGCACGGCGATCACGTCGCCGGTGTACGCCCACAGTTCCTTGATGAGGCGGTAGTCGAGTTCCCGGTCCCACTTGTCGGCGAGGAAGTCGACGATGGCGGGGCGGCCCTGCACGAAGGTCGAGCGGTTACGCCACCAGCTGTCCTCGCTGTATGCGAGGGAGATGCGCTCGGGGTCACGGGTGTTCCACGCGTCTTCGGCGGCGCGGACCTTCTGGATCGCGGTGGCCTCAGTGAACGGGGGAAGGGGAGGACGAGACATCACGGCGCCTTTCGAGAGCAAGGTGTGTACCGATCGATACAATGTGTACTGTTCGGTTCGGTGTGTACCTAACAGTACAGACGGCTGATGGGGGCGTCAACACTGGATTTCGCAGATGCGTGAATCTCGCCCCGCCATCGAGGCCGCTACCGCTGCCCGCGCCGAGAGTTCCGCCCCCCTGCAGGATGCCAAGGCCGTGTTCGGGCAGGTCAAAGCCCGCGAAGACGGTGAAGCGACCTCGACGAGAGGGCCGTGCACCACGGTGGCGTAGCTGTCACTCGACGCGCTGCGTGCACGCGGCGTCGCCGGCGCCTGCGCCGAAGGGGCGGACCAGAGCGTGCCCGTCGCCACAGAGACCGTCGCTCTGCAATCCGACGACACGGCCGCAGCCAACGCTCTGCCCGACGAGGCCGCCGTCTCCCTCGTCGACGAGACCACGGGCGCCGTGGTGACGGCCTGGCCCGAGGAGCCGTGACTGTCGCCCCGGATCCGAGCCAGAGCCCGCGCTACGCGCCGGGAGGGTCCGTCTCGTCTCCGGTGTGGTCGAATCCGCGCAGTACCGGCGTGATCTCCTGCGCGGCCCCGCACAGGGTGCACAAGGTCGTCGCCGGGTTCTCCGCGACGTCCAGGGCGCGCTCCAGGTCCAGGACCGGCGCATCCTGCGGCGCCTCGGTGCAGTCCGGGGCGTGCAGGACACGCCGGCCGGGGCCGCGCCGGATTCGGACCTTCTGCACCACCCAGCCGGACGGCCGGCGCTCTCCGAGAATCTCGCGGACGGCTGACGGCGGGGCCGGCGCTTCCAGCCGGTCGGTGGGGATCTGGTCGTAGTCGACGCCGTCGACCGGCCGCACATGCTCCGGGGCGCGGACCCACACCCGGTACTCCGCGGCCCGCAGGGCGCCGTCCTCGCTGCCCTCGTACGACGGCAGGCCCACCTGGAACACCCAGCCGTTCTCGGTCTGCCGCCGCCTCCACAACCGGGCCACGATCTCCTGCTCGGGATGGCCCAGGACCGGGTCGGGGGGCAGGACGACCCGCACCGGCACGGGGCCGGGCGCAGCAGGGCCAGGGGGCGGCGTCACGTTCCCCACCGTACGCAGCCGTTCTCGGTCCTTCTGCGCCGCCTGCGTCGGCGGATCTTTCGCGAGGGAGAGGTGTCTGGGTGCCGTGGGGCGGGTGGGCTCGTAGCCTGGAAGTTGTGGGATCTCACGCCCTGTCGCATGTGCTGGCCTCGTGACCTGCGTGGCTTCGTTCTGTCTCACCACGGCCACTGCTCGTCTGTCTCACGGGTGACGTCAAATCCCCAGCCTCCGCAGTCGGCTCCAGTGAAGGGGAACCGAGGATCATGATTGGGCTGCGAGGCGGGTGAGGGTGTCGGCGCGGATACGGAAGACACCCTACTGAGGGTAGGGGTTAGACCGTGATACCGGCAGGTCAAAGGCAGTCGCAGCAGGCCGAGTTATCTGAGAGCCCGGCGAGGTCCAGGGCCTGGGCCGGGAGACCACGGCGCGCCCTCGCACCGAGCGGGGCCGATTCTCACCAGAGCGACCGCCTGGCCGTCGGCGACAACCCAGGCGCCGGCCGTCGCCGGGTACGCGGCCTGCCGGGCGGCGACATGGAGGGGCGCCGTTGCCGACCGCGGGCACGTTGGCGCGTGCGTGGGGAGCTCCCATCCCGTCCACCGTCGGCCCAGGCGAAGCCGAGCAGACGCGGTCCAGGGCGTCCAGGTCGTTCGTACAGTGGCACGTTCCACCTGGATGCCCTGAACCACGCACGCTCCCCGGTGTGTGGGTCGACGGCGGACGGGATGGGAGCTGGGGTGAGTGGTGGGTTGGCGCATGTGGTGAAGGTGGAGGATGCGGCGCTACAGTCCCAGACGTGAAGCCGGGGAGACTGAGGCTTGCTGATCCTGGTGCTTGTGCTCATCTGCGTGGCGACCAGGTGGCTCGAAACCACATTGCCGCAGCCGTGGGACGGTCTGCCCGCCGGGTTGGGCTTCCTGGCGATGGTGTGGTCCATCCGATCGACCCTTCCTCAAAGCCAAGAAGGCCAGAGGCCGACGATTGAGCGTGCCCGCTGCATGCCCGTTACGGCAGCACATCAGGGGAAGCCCGGGGAAGCCACGGGGGCTCCGCAAGAAACGGGCGGGTCAGCAACCTGCCGGGTCAGCGGCCATCCATGTACGCGATCTTCCCGAACTAGCTATCCGCCGATCAGGAGTAGAAGCCCCGGCCGTACTCCTCGGGCCTGGTCATCCAGGGGACCCGGGCTCGGCTGCTGGCCAGGGGATTTGACGAGGAGGACCTGCCCAGCCAGGCGACGGCTTACCGACTCCTGGAGGATCTGGAGTGGCGTCATCCGACGTTCCGGCTGAGCACGAAGCGGAACCGGGACATCGCCTCTCGGCCCGGCGGGGTCTACGGGAAGCTGCGGCCAACCCGGCCGGGCGAGTACCTGCTGATGGACACCAGCCGGCTGGACGTCTTCGCCCTGGACCCGGTCACGCTGCAGTGGCTGCAGGCGGAGCTGACCGTCGCTTGACCACCGGCGTCTGCGTTCCTCTTGATGCCCCGTCGCCTGCCGAGTGGCAGGCGACGGGGCATTTCTGCGTGTCTGAAAATGTGGGGTACTGGTACAAACGAAGCTCAAGTTATGCTCAGAAGACCAAAGATGCCCTTTGCATGCCCATGACCTACACATAACCTCCAAGAGTTCGACCGCCCAGGGGGGGCGGTTCAAACAGAGAGGATGTCTTGTGGGCATCCGAGCAAACCGACACCTGGCTACCTCCGCAGCAGCGTTCCTCCTGTGCGTGGGCATGGCCGGATCAGCTGCCGCGGTTCAAAACGCGGATCCAACGCCGGTGGACGACGATACGGTGGTCAACACTGCTCCGCCGACGGAACCCGAAGAGGACGTGACCGACATTCCCGACGAGGGGAACGGAATGCCGGATGAGCCCACCTACACTCCGCCGCCTCCGAAGGACTGGCCGAACAGCGAGTACTGCGGTCCCGGGCACGGCTACTACAAGCCGTCGGCTCAGGGCGGCAAGTATCACCGGGGGGTTGGCCCCGTGAACTCCAATTACAACGGATCCTCCCGAACCGCCAGATCGACCTTCACCTCAGAAGTAACCGGTGAAGTCGGAATGAGCGTCTCGGCCGGCTTGCAGGTGAGCCGCGACACGCTGCTGGTCAAGATCGAAGGCAAGTTCGACGTGAACCTGTCTGCGAAGCTCACTGCGAAGATGGGTAACACCATCAGTGTGGACACACCGGCCAAAAGGACGACGAACGCCAAGTACGGCGTCTACCGGCTGAAGCACACAGGCGTCAGCTACTACATCTACAGCAACTGCCAGAACAGCGCCCACAAGACCATCACCAGCTACAGCCCCTACAGGGTCGGCTGGTACATCTGGGAGAGCTGATGCCCGCAGCCGCCCGACTGACCAAGCGCTCAAGCACGCTTGCCATCTGCGTTGTGCTGGGTGGTTTCTCGCTCAATGGCTGTTCTGGGAGCGATCAGGCGACCAGTCCCAGCAGAACCACCGTGCCTGCCACAACGACGTCCGCTACGCCGGGGCAGCGCTCTGACAGGGCCGAGCACATCCCGGGGGAAAATGTTACTAAGGCCCCTAAGCTGCCGTCGGGGGTGCCGCTGGCCCAGGTGGCTTCTGTCAAGGGCAACCGGGAAATCGAGCTGGGACACATCGCCGCTCAGCCCCTGTCCGTGATGGTGAACTGCCAGGGGAAGGGCACGCTGACGGTCGAAGTTCGGCCCATGCGACTCAGTTTCCCACTGGAATGCGTGGCCGGCGAGGTCAGTAGTACATACAACGAACTGAAACTCAAGAAGTCCAGAGATCAGGGCGTTGTCTACGTGACGGCTCCCTCCTCTGTCCGTTGGTCGCTCACCGTGGGCCAGTAGGGGCGCAGCAGTTCCCTATGAGGGCAGTGGCAGAGCCCCGCTGGGTGCCCCCGGTGGGGCTTTGCCAGGAGGACGAGGCGACCGGCCACGCCGTCTCGAACCGCGAAGACGTCGTAGGCTCGCCCGGTGATCGAAACCGTTGTGTTTGACGTCGGCGAGACCATCACTCGGGATGACCGCTACGGGGCTGCCTGGGCCGGCTGGCTGAACATCTCGTGACCGACGGTCTGTACCTCGACCTGCGGCGGGCGCTGCGCAACCCGGCCGATGACCCGGCCCTGCGCTCTATGACCGGCCTGGACGCCGAGGTGTACGCACACGTCCTGGCCACCCCCGGCGCCCGCGAGGTCGTCGCCCGGACCGCCGCCCAGCTCCGCGCCCTGGCCGACGAGGTACCCCGGGGCCGCCTGGTCCGTCTCACCGTGGCGTGCCAGGGAGGCCGGCACCGAGGTGTTGACCGGACTACGGGACGACTCGCCGGAGCGGTTTGCGTCACCCGCCTGGTCTAGCCGATACACGTTGCGCATCGGAACGACGAAGGGCGCAACGACGTTGGACGCGACATCACGTGAGATCCAGTCGATCCGCCTGCCGCGTTGGGGGCGGGTGGCCAAGGGAAGCGGGGTGGTGCCCTGGCTGGTCTTCGATGAGGAGGGAAGAGCGGTGCAGCCGGTTCGCAGATTCCTGATCGACTTCGTCGCTCGGGACAACCGGCCGGGCAGTGTCCGCAGCTATGCCTTCGACCTGCTGCGCTGGTGGCGGTGGCTGCGAGTGATCCAAGTCGAGTGGGACCAGGCGACCTCAGCCGAAGTCCGTGACTTCGTGCTGTGGCTGCGTGCCGCGACCAAACCGCGCACGTCCGCGCGTACACACTCGGCAGCGACCGTGGGGACCACGAACACCATCACGAAGAAGCCTTACCTGGACGATCTCTACAAGCCGCGGACCATCCGGCACAGCAATGCCGTGCTGCGCAGCTTCTATGAGTTCTGGATCGAGTCAGGCGCTGGTCCGCTGGTCAACCCGGTGCCGCTGGCACGAAGCGCCAGGCGACGTCCACATGCCCACCACAATCCGCTGGATCCCTATGGGAGCGAGGGCAGGCTGCGCTACAACCCCAGGGTCCCGCGCCGCCGACCGCGGCAGATGCCGGACGAGCGGTGGAACGAGCTGTTCATGGCCCTGCGATCCAACCGGGACCGGGCCATCCTCTCGCTGGGCATCAGCAATGGAGCCCGCGCCTCGGAACTCCTGGGGGTTCGCGGCGTCGATGTGGACTGGGGCGACCAGATGGTGAGGGTCGAGCGCAAGGGCACCCAGGCCGAACAGTGGCTGCCCTCCAGCCCAGAGGCCTTCATCTGGCTCCGGCTCTACCAGAGCGAGGGGCCGCCGCTGGACCCGCAGACCCCGCTGTGGTGGACACTCCGGCGTCGCGATCATGGCGAAGGACTGGCCTACCAGCCGCTGAACTACGAGGCCTTGCGCGCAGTGTTCCGCCGGGCCAACGCCCTGCTGGGCACGAACTGGTCGATGCACGACCTGCGGCACACCGCCGCGCTGCGGATGTCCCGGGATAAGCGGCTGTCGCTGCGGGACGTGCAGACCATCCTTGGTCACGCCAACCTCAGCACCACCGCCGACGTGTATCTCGTCGAGGAAGAAGAGCAGGTCATCGCCCGGGTTCAGGAGTATCTCGCCGACCGTGAGGAACGCGCGAAGAACCCCGCGCCGCCCGCCGTCGCGACCGGTTACGAGGCAAGTGACCTGGCCGTGCTGTTCGGAGGTAGCCAGGCATGACGCGACAAGGAAGCCGCCGCGCCAACTCCGTTCGCCGGGCCGGAACTGGCCCCGCGCCGGCGAAGCCGTTGTTCATCGAGCACGACCTCAAGGCGGACAAGGACCGCGTCGGCCCGCACGACCACCTCACCCGAGACGAGGTCCTGGCCCTGCTGCCGGCCTCGCGGCTCTGGCCGCAGAGAACGTACAGCCGCGGCCTGTGGCCCGGAACGGTTCGGCTCGCGGGGGCAGGCAAGATCCTCGACTGGCTGCTGACCTTCCCCGCAGACGGGTGGCAGAGCCGATGGCTGGCAGCCGGAGCGGACCAGGGCAAAGAGCTGATCCTCGCGCTGAACGAGGACGATCCACGTTGCGCGGAGTCCAGGCGCAACGAGCTCATGATGGGACTCAATAGCCTGCTCATCAGCCGGGTGGTTCTTCCGCGCTACGTCTTCTTGCGCGGCTACAAGGCGATGCGGCTCTTCAAGGATGTCCAGCAGATGTTCCCCGCCGGGCAGCTGGATCGGATGCGCGACTTCGGCGCCGAGATCGGCATGACGCCCCGCCACATCGACGAAGGCCTGCGCGTCATCTCATCGATGATTCTGCACACGGGCCGGGATCTCGCTCAGCTCACTGCCGAGGACGTCTTCTATCTGCGGGCCGTCGGATGTGAGGTTCGGGGAAGGCGCCACTGGGGTGTTCGGGTTTCCGCGTCACTGATGCGGGCTGGTGTTCGTGCTGGTCGGTCAGCATTTCGGTTGGTTGATCTTGGTGGTGATGTTTCGGATTCGGTGGTGGTGTGAGTCCGGATCGGTCGGTGCTGTGTTTCTCGTGCCTCCTCCGGGATGTGCTCTGTAGCGCATGAGGGTGTGGGGCGGAGGTGAAACGGGGCCGCTGTCACTCGTCCAAGCGATCGAAGGGACGCGTGTCGGGGTGTCGGCTTTAGCGTCTCATTCGTCGCGCCTGTCACGGGCGTTTGCGTGAACGTCCCTTGGTGGGAGCTGTAGTTGACGTCCAGGAGGCTGGCGCTGTGATCACTGCTTGGATACCGGTCCGCTCGTGGCCTCGGTGTCGGTTCCGGTGATGGCGGGCGGCGATGTTTCTGGGGCCGGGGATGACGGTCTGGGGCGGCATCGGGACGAGCTGCGTCCCGCCGCGGTACGCGAGTTGCTGCGGCTGCGTGGGGCGGGGGAGTTGACGACGGCGCATGTACGGCTGGTCGCCGAGGCGGTGGGGGTGCATAAGCGGACGGTGTGGGTCTGGCTCGCGCAGGCGGAGCGGACGGGCAGTGTGGAGAAGCTGGAGCAACGCCGGTTCACGATCACCGATGAGGTGATCGAGGTCCTCGCCGATTACCAGGGCAACGTGAAACGCGCTCACGAGCATTTGGTGCGTGTCGCGAAGAAGGCCGGCCAGAAGCCGGTCGGTTTGACGACGCTGCATGATGCGATCGCCCGTGATCTCGATCCGGGTTTCATGGCAGGCCTGCGCGAGGGGATTCCGGCGGCCCGCGGGTTCGATCCGTGTTTTCAGCGGCCGCAGGTGGCGCGGAACGAGGTGTGGGAGGGGGATCACAAGCAGGCCGAGACGGTGGTGATGATGCCGGACAAGAAGCCGTCGAGGGTGTGGGTGACGTGGTTCGAGGACCGCGGCACGGGCCATGTGATGGGCTGGGCGGTCACCGCCGGCTCCGCGCACCGCGGCTCGGTCCTCGCGGCCGTACGTGCCTCCGTCCTGCGCGAGGCGCCTTACGGTCCGGCCGGTGGGCTGCCGCGCCTGGTGCGTGTCGACGGCGGTGCGGACTTCCTGTCCAAGACTGTCCTGCGTGCTTTCGGGCTTCTCGGCGTGCCGGTGCACCGGGTGCGCAGTGCCCGGCACAAGGGCGGTGTCGAGCGGTTGAATCTGACGAGCATGACGCGGTTCTTTGCCGATCTGCCCCGTTACACGAAGGCGCCGCGGTTCGATCACCGCCGCCGCGTCGGAGACCAGGACCCGCCGCTGACCTTCGAGGCGTTCGTGCGCCTGCTGGGCCAGTGGGTCCACCAGCACAACACCGAGCACGTCATCCAGCGCACGGGGATGACGCCGCTTGAGGCCTGGCAGGCGGATCCCGCCGAGATCCGGACCGAGCCGAGCGCGTCCGAGCTGCGCGCCTTCATGCTGGAGAGCGACCACAAGGTCCACAAGATCACCAGTCACGGGGTGGAGTTCAACCGCCGCTGCTACATGCCCGAGAACGGGGTGGGTCGCCTCGGACTGGAAGTCCGTGTGCGGTGGATGCCGCACCACGCCCACGAGATCGACCTGTACACCGTCCGCGGCAACCGCTACCTGGGCCGGGCCTTCCTCAGTAACGAAGCCGGTGAGGAGCTGCGCGCCAAGGTACTCCTTCAGCGCGACGAGCACAGCAGTCAGCTGCGCGCGGCCCTGCAGCGCTCCGCGGAGCGCAAACGGGAACGCCACCTGCCGTCCACCCGGCCCGAACTGCCCGTCCGTGCCCTGCGCATGACCGAGGCCGAGGCCCGTGCCGAACTCGACGGCACGAAGGCGCCCGCCGCGCCGCGTCGCCGCACCCAGCCGTACCGGCCCCTGACCCCTGTCCCGGCTGCGTGGAAACGCCCCGGACAAGGCCTCGCCGACACCACATTCATCGACACTGCATCCAAGGATGACGCCTCGTGACAACTGCCTCCAAGCTCAAGCACCTTGGTCAGCGCCGCCAGTCGGCTGCCGCGGCCGAGAGCGAGATATCGCGGCGCCGCCCCGACCTGCGCCCGCAGCACTTCCTCGGCCTGAAGGACTCCACGCTGGTCGCCACGGACACCCTGCTGCAGATCAAGGACACCGTCATCGACACCATCGAGTCCAGGGCCATGTCCGTGATCTACGGCGACCCGGGACTCGGCAAGAGCTTCTCCACCCGGGCCACGATCCAGGAGATGAACCCCGACCTGATCCTTCCGCTCGACTTCGCCCGCTCCCGCCCCGGGCCGAAGGACCTGCGCGAGGAGCTGTTCCACCAGATGCGGCTCAACTGCAAGATGCCCGGTACTCCGACCGCGTTCGACAAGCTGCTGCGCGAGAACCTGCCGCGCCGCCCGTATGTGATCGTGTGCGATGAAGCGCAGCAGTACCGGCGGGAGAATTTCGAATTCCTGCGCAAATTGTGGGACAACTGCGATCCCCAGCCCGCCATCGTGTTCGTCGGCGGCCGTGAGGCCTACGAGACGCTGCAGAGCGACCCGGCGCTCGCTTCCCGGATCTACATCCGCCTGGAGATCCTCGCGATGACCGAGGACGAGATCCTCAAGACGGTGCCCGACTCCCATCCCGTGTGGCGCGGCGTGGACGAGGCGCTGCTCAAGCGGATCGACACCCAGTACGCGCTCGGCTCGTTCCGTGAGTGGGTCAAGGTCACCAAGCATGTCCTGAAGGGCATGGAGCACCTGGGAGCCAGCACGGTCGACGAGACGGTCGTGGAGTGGGCGCTGGGCCGATGCTGACCACCGAGTCCACCGGGCCTTCTGCGCGGGCGGTGTGGGGCGAGGCGGCCGCGGCCGGTCCGTTCGCCGCCCTGGACGACGATGCTGACTCATCCGGCCTGCATTTCCTGCGCCTTGAGCAGATGCGCACGCTGCTGACCCCCGGCATGCTCGCCGTGGGCGCCGCGCTCGCCGACGCCGCCTCCGAGCGCCGGTTTGTGTGCGTGCTGGGTGACGTCGGTATCGGTAAGACCTTCGCCGTCCATGTGGTCGGCCGCCGTCTCGGCGACCTGCTGCCGCTCGAGCTGCGGGCGCAGCCGGCGCCGGCGGACCTGCGCGTGGCTCTGCACCGGGCACTTCGGCTGCCCGGTGGGGCGCCAGCTGATCCGGGGGCCGCGGACACGCTGATCCGCCACGCGCTGGCCGTCCGGCCGCGGATCGTCGTGGTCGAGGACGCCCACCGGCTGTCGGCGTCCTGCATGGAGTACCTGCGTTTCCTGCACGACGGTGTCGCGGGCGGGCTGTGCGTGGTCCTCATCGCCGCCCGCCGCGGCGAGCGGCGCCTGCGCGCCCAGCGGATGCTCGCCACCCGCACCGCCGGCTGGCTGCATCTTCAGCCGCTGACCCGTGATCAGGTCCCGGTAGCGGTGCCCGCGCTGCACCCGGTGTGGCAGGGCGTCGATCCCGGCGACCTGATGGAGCTAGACGCCCGGCTGGCCGGCGGTGCGCTGCGCCGCTGGGTCGTGATCACCCATCACACCCGGCAGGCTCTGGCACGCGCCCGGGCCGCCGTGCCCGATGGGCGGCTGCTGCAGACGGTGGCCGACCGGATCGACGGCGGACGGTGACCATGACGATGTCCCCGCCCGCTGTTCTTCCCACGCCGGGCGCCGCCACAGCATCGGCGGCAGGGCCGGTGCGACTGCTCCTGGACGCCGACGACGACCGCACGGTGCACCAGGCCGCCTGCCGGTGGGCGGATGCATCCCGCGGCCGGATCACTGCCGACCCCACCCCTCACACCACCAGCCCCGCCTACCTCGCGCTGGACGTGCTGCGCGCGATGGGCCGCCTCGGGTTCTCCCGCGAGGGAGCGGAGCGGATGTCCACCGACCCGGCCTGGCGGGCGGTGACCTGCTGGAGCCTGGTCACCGGCGTACGGGAGGTGATTGTGCTGCGCGCCCACCGTCTCACCGTCGAGCGGTTGCGCCGCCTGGCCGCCTGGCGCGCCGAGACCGGCATCCGCCTCACCCTGCTCGCCCATACCCCTCAGCCGGCCGACGTCCGGCGCCTGACGGAGCAACTGGCCGCCGCCAACCTGACGGACGTCGTGCACGTGAAGGGCACGGCGGCGATCCTCGGCGCGATCGGCCCGGCCGCCGCCGGGCGGCGCACCGGCCCTCCTCCGCCCGATCACGCACAGCTCCTGCCCGCCGTACCGCGCGCTTCAGTTGCTGCCTTCCGGGCCCAGTGCTGGCGCCGTCAGAACGGGGCCGACTTCACGCGCACGGATGCCCAGTACCGTGCCGGCTACGCCGCCGCCCGCACCTGGTGGGCCCGCACCCTGCCGTTGAAGCCGCCCACCGGCAGCGGCGGCGCCGAAGAGGCCGACCGCCCGGCCGAGTTCACCGAGCCGACCGCATTCGGTCTGCGCGAGACGGAGGCGCTGCGGCTGTTCCTGTCCCGGCTGACGGTCTTAAGCCCCAGCCCGCAGCACACCGTGGCCCGGGTGCGCGGTGCCCAGGCCGGCCTGCTGACCTGCGCGGTGTTGCTGAACGTGCCCGACGATCTCAATCACTGCGCGGGGCCCGGGATCGCCACTGTGCCGCTGACCGGGCGCACCGTGCACACGATCACCACGCGCCTGCCCAGCCCACTGCGCGCCGCCGCGATCGCGGCTCTGCTGTGTACCGGCACCGCCACGCCGCTGCTGGCGATGACGCAGATCACCAGCGTCGGCGATCAGGCCACGCACATCGCCATTGACCGTGACGGACGAGTAAACATCGGCGCCCCGCCCGCCCCGCGGCACCTGTACGCGATCCCGCCCCGCGCTCGCCCGCTGCTCGCCGCGGCGCTCGAATTCCGCCGCCGCACCCCGCGCACCGCGCCCGCGCACGGCCTGTTCGCGAACTGCTTCGGCACCACGCCCCGCCTTCAGGCCCTGATCGCCGATGCGGGCCTGCCCGTTCCCGCCCTGGACCACCCGCACACCTGCGGCGACTGGCACACAGCCGCCCGCGCCTGGCACCTGCACACTCCCGCCCCGCCCGCCCCTCACGTCCTGCCGCGCCTTGGGCCGGTGCGCCCATGAGCAGCCCACTGGCCTCCGGCGAGCGGGACATGACCGGCTTCGATCTGACCCTCGTCCGCAAGCGCGCCCGGGAGCGCCATCTCACCGACGAGGACCTGGCCGCACTGTGCGGCATCCCCGTCGCAGACTGGGGCAGGCGGCTGAGTCCGCACACCCTGTCCGCAGCGGCCCTGTTCGCCCTGGCCCGCTCCCTTGACACATCCCCCGAGTCGCTGCTGCGCGATGCGGGGCACCAGCGCCCGCGACGCTGCCCACGATCTGGCCCGGGGGCAGCCGAGCATGCCACCGTGCTGCACGCGGCCCTGCTTCAGACCGGCCCGTTGCACCCCGACGATGCGGCCTCGGCCCTGCAGTGGCCGGCGCACCAACTGCGGCGTGCCGCGAAGACCCTGTCCGCCCAGCTCGAGAAGCAGGCGGGCCCGCACCGGCTCGTCCACACCGACACCACCCTCCATCTGGCCGTACAGCCCGGACTGCTCACTGTCGAACAGGAGCAGAACCTGCACGAGGGCGGTCACACCGCCGCCAGCCTCAGCCCGGGCGAGGCCGCCGCTCTGACATGCCTGCTGCACACAGCTGTCTACGGTCTTTCTCTCGCTGTGCCTGCCGGGCAGATCCCGCGCCTGGCCGCACGCGGGCTGCTCGTCCCCGACGGCGGCGGGCCGGCCCCGCACCCGGATGTGCTGTTCGCCCTCGGCCTGGCCGCACGCCCGCTGTCCGCCACCGGCCCGGACGCCGACGCCGGTGCTCCGGCAGCCGGTACGGCACTGTCCGGGGACGGGGTATCACGATGACGCCGCGCGAGGCGGCCGAGGGGGAGCGGGACAGCGGCCCGTGGCGGCCGGTATGGGCACCGGGCCGCACCCGCCCCGGCCTGCCCCCGCTCACCGTGGTGCACGATCGCGGCGACGACTACGCCTTCATGGCCGCAGCCCTGGCCGCCCACGCCCCCGCCCACGGCCGGATCACCGTCCACCCCACCCCGGTGGCCGGCGCTCCCGCCTCACTCGCCCACGACCTGCTGCGCTCTGTGGGCAAACACCTCCCGGTGGACGGGAGCCCAGAGGCCGTCGGCTGGGCGGCACAGGCCGAGATCGCCTGGCGCACGGTAGCCGCCTGGATATCCACGCTGCGCATCGGCCACGTCGTGGTCACCCGGGCCCACCGCATCAGCCCCCGGCACTTCGAATCCCTCCTCGCACTGCGGGAGTTGACCGGCATGTGCCTGACCCTGCTGTGCCACGGCCCCGTTCCGGCCGCCCTGGCCGCCGCCCTGCAGGCGCTGGCACACGAGCAAGTGCACACCCTGGCCGCAGCCCGCCGTGTTCTGGCGGTGGCCGGGCCGTACGACCCGTACGCGGCCGGCCACTTCGCGTGGTGGCAGGCCACCGCGCAGTTCCTGCCCCACCCGGGTGAGCCGTGCTTCCTGCTGCCCCTGCGGCGCAAGACGTCCCGCGCCGATATCGAGGCGGCCTCGAAGCGCCTGGACCGCACCGTGCTCCTGCTGCCCGCACCCGGCCGCTTCACACCCGAGCCGGACGAGCACACCCTGCTCCTCGCACACCGGCTGCACGCGCGCATCGCCCACCCCGTCCACGCCGCGGCACTGGCCCTGCATGTCCTCACCGGCCGCCCGCAGACCCAGCTGCCCGGCCCCACCGCGCCACCGTCCAACTCCCGGACACCCTCCGGCCGCACGGCGCAGATACCGGCGTGGGCCGCAGGCCTCCTCGAGACCGCGCGCTGCTTCGGAAACCTGGACCGGATCCGCAGCGAAGGGCCGCTGCGGCTGAGTAGCTGGGACCAGCAGGCTGTGAGCGAAGCCGCCCGCGCCTGCGCACTGCACGAGATGGAGGCGCCCGGCCCGCGGCGCGGAGGAGCCCGCACACGGCCGGGCAACACACGCAAGAGCCGTTCCACCCCGACAACCCACTGACAAAGATCAGGGAGCAGACGATGACCGAGCCGGACCCCGAACTCCTCGACGCGATCCGCCGCGACCACCAGGCGGGCCAGAGGCTGCCCGAGGCCCTGGCCAAGCGCCACGGCGTGGGCCGCCGGACGGTCATGGAGGCGCTCACGACCGTGCCGCCCATCACGCTCGACATCCCGGCCGACGAGGAAGAGGTCGCCGAGGTCCGCCAGTGCTTGGAGATACTGCTGGAAGAAGACCGAGCCAAGGCGCCCGAGCAGCGCCGTGAGGTGTTCGAGCTGTACCGGGAGCTGACCTTGCGCACCAGCCGGTGCCCGGTGACCTACCAGTGGGTATGGCAGTACATCACCGCGTACCGCGCGCAGCACGCCGGCGCGGACCCGGCCGGACCGGCATCTTACGAGCACACCTGGGCGGGTGCCGCCGGCTTGGACAAGGCGCAATTCGTCACCGGGCTGATCACCGATGCGGTGCGTGACCTGGCCGGCCTGGCCATCGAGGGGGCGATGCCGGCCGCGGACGGCGCCGAGCTGGGCCTGGTCAGTCTCGGCGCCGTCCGGGCCCGCATCGACCAGGCCCTGTACGAACTCGCGCTGACCGGCCTGATCAGCGGCCTCACCCCCGCCCGGATGAGCGCCTTCACCCGCATCCCCGAAGACGACCTGGTCCAGCGCATCGAGGACTACCACCGCCTCATGACGACCTGAACCGCTTCCCGGGACGTCGGCAGCCAACTCGCCTGGGCGGCTCGGCTTCGTCGGCATCCCGCACGAGGCCGCGATCGACGGCCAGGAGCTGTTCTCTCCCACGTCGGCCTGCGCGGCGGCCCGGCCCCGGTCCGCCGCTACCTGCCCGACCTGATCAACCGCGTCCTGTCCGCCCGCATCAACCCCGGCAAGGTCTTCGACCTCACCCTGCCGCTGGAGCAGGTCGCCGAGAGCTACAAGGCGATGGACGAGTGGCGCGCCATCAAGACCCTGCTCACGCCCTGAGCCCGAACCACCCCCACGCCGGGGCCGGGCACCCGGCCCCGGCGGATTCCCTTTGAAACGCACCGGCCGGGATGGAAAACCGAGCCGGGCGGTAAGGGCTGGACCACTGCCGGGACCAAGGCGTGGAAGAACGCCCGGCTCGCGCTGTGGAAGAACCCCGAAGACCTCACCGAACGCCGGTACGGGCAGATGGAGTTCATCGCCGAGGCTCATCCTGCCCTCTACCACGCTCACCTGCTCAAGGAAGGCCTGGGCCGCCCTGCTGCTCCGCCGCCCGTACCGGGCTCGCACCGGGGCAGCGGAAGGGCGGTCGGCCATGACTGCGCCCTCGGGCCGAAGGCCGTGATGCCCAGTGGTGCCCGCAACGAAGGTTCCTCTCACTGTTGTTGAGGATGAAACGAGGGTTATTGTGTGCGTTCGCTGCACATTCGGGAAAGCCCTGGTGCACAGTGCTGGTGTGGGGACCGCCTGAGACGAAAAGGTCGCAGGCCCGCGGGATGGGCAAGAGCAACATGTCTGCACAGCTGTGGTCGGACGAGCCGACGCACCTGGATCTTCTGTCGTTCGACGCGGTGGCCAAGACCGTGGTCCAGGCCGTACTCGACGACGCCCTCGACCCGGTGACCGTCGGGGTCTCGGGTGCCTGGGGGAGCGGCAAGACCACGGTGCTCCGACTGATCGAGGACGAGCTCGCCCCGCAGCCCAGGACCGACGCCACCGTTCTCGTGATCAGCACGGATCCGTGGCGCTACGACCCCGGTGTCGGCGCCAAGGAAACCCTGATCGGCGAGGTACTCAGCGCCGTCGCCGCCGAACTCGCCCGGAAAGAACAGCCGGGACAGATCCGCAGCCGTGCCCGGGCGATGCTGATCACGCTGCGCCGGCGGGTCGACTGGGCCAAGGCCCTGCAGGTGGCGGCCAAGACATCGCTGACCCTGCAGCTGCCCTCCGTCGACGACCTCACCAGCCTGATCAACATCGAACCCAGCAGCCAGGACGCCGACGCCACAGCCCCTCCATCCCGCGGACTGGAGGAATTCCGCAGCGAGTTCTGCACGCTGATGGAGTCCGCAGAGCTCAGCCACCTCAAACGCGTCGTCGTCCTCGTCGACGACCTCGACCGCTGCCTGCCCGAAACGGTCGTGGACACACTCGAGACCATCCGGTTGTTCCTGGCGGTGCCGAAGATGGCGTTCGTCGTCGCCGCCGACGAGCACCGGGTGGCCGATGCCCTGCGTGCCCGCTTTCCCGACCCCGCCAGCACACAGCAGGCAGCAGGTGAGCGGTACTTCGAGGAACCCGCCAGCCTCTACCTGCACAAGATCGTGCAGACTACAGTGCCGCTGCCCACCCTGAGCCGCTTCGACACCGAAGCCTTCCTCGTCCTGCTGCAACTCTGCCAGCGCCTGCCCGACGAGGAACTCGCCCCCTACATCGCGGCCTGCGTACGCCTGCGCCGGGAGAAGGGACTGCTGGACGACCTGGCCACGACCGTGAACGGCAACGACATCTCCGCCGAACTGGCCTTTGCCTCACGGATGACGCCCATCCTCTACGAGAAACTCCAAGGCAGCCCCCGCCGCATCAAGCGCTTCCTCAACGACCTGCGGGTACGTCAGTCCGTCGCCGGCCACCGCGGCATCCTCCTCGAGGCGGACATCGTGGCCAAGCTCATGGTGCTGGAGAAGCTCCTGCCCGACGCCTTCACCACCGTCCTGGGATGGCTGGCCCGCGGCGAACTGCGCTCCCGGATGGCCAAACTGGAAGCGGCCGCCGGCCGTCCCGCCCCCGAACCTCAGCCAGCCCAGGGCACCGGCCCCTCGCCCGACGATGCCCCCTCGACAGGAGAGCAGAACCCGGCGCCGGACGAGGACGAGACCGAGCCGGTCACCTTCGAGGACGAACTGATCCGATGGGCCAAACTCTCCCCGAGTCTCGGCCCCGTGGACCTGGCCCCCTACCTCTACCTGGCGGCCGCGTTCTCCGGCGAGCAGCTCCTTGACGCCGGACTGCCGGGCCGGCTGCGGGACATCGCGGCCAACCTGCTGTCCACCTCACGTTTCGACCAACACCGGGTGATCGACGCCGACATCAGAGCGCTCGGAGATGATGACGCCCTGAGCCTGATCGAGTACCTCGGCCGGGCCGGCCGGGACCGCCCGGCCGAACAGAGCGCGGCCGTGCGCGGTCTGGTCCGTATCGTCACCGCCTACCCGGCCACCATCGAACGGGCCACCCGACTCCTGCAGTCCGTCCCGGCCGGCGAACTGGAGCCGGCCACCATCCTGGCCCTCCCGGCCGGCTCCCCGGCCTTCCGCAGCGTGCTGGAGCACTGGAAGACCCATGCCCCAGCCGACCCGGCCCGGATCGTGCGCACCCTGGAGCACGCTCTGGACACAGGAAGCCGCCTCTGATGGGCACCAAGGGCTCCTACACCGGAAACGGCACACCTGCCAGCAAACAACTGCAGCACAACATCACCCAGTGGCTCGACGCCCTGGCAGGCTCCGGCCCCGGCACACCCGCCCCTCAGCTCACTCCGGACCGACTCGCCCCAGCCCTCGGCCTGTTCCGGCCCTCCAGCGGCCACGCCGACGGCCCCGGCGGCGGAGCGGGCGGAGCGGCCGGCACCGCAGGAGGCCGCGCCGGGGGAGGGGCACAGCGCACCGTCGCCCAGTCCTCCCGAACGGCCGGCCGCGCCGCAGCCGCGGCCTACGCCTACCGCACCGGCAACGAGCAGGCCCTGCAGGAACTCGGCCTCGACTACGCGGAACTGCAGGCCGTAGCCGACGACCCGATCGATTGGACCCGTCGCATAGTGGAGGCCGCCTGCGGGCCACTCGCCGACGGCACCATCGAGGACGAGGAACGCCGCTTCGTCGCCAGCGAAGTGGCCCAATGGGTCCTGGAGGCCGGCACCGACAGCACACCGCCCAACCCCGAGGAAGTCGTCCGGGAAACCCTGGCCCTGACTATCTCCGAAGCGATCCTCAGCGAAGCCGCCTCGAAGATGAACGACGGCTCCCGCCCCGCCTGGGCCACCGCCGACGGCGAACGCCAAATCCGCGAAACCGCACGCGCCCTGGTCGACCGAGCCCCCCTCACGATTACCGGCCCCAGCACCACCGAGATCACCCGAGCCGTCGAAGAAGGCATCGAGGCGATGCGGTCCATCTGGATGGAGCCCTGATGCCCGCCTACACCCTGCGCCTGGAATCCGGCACCTCCCGACCTGATACCGACGGCACTACCACCTTCTGGTGGCCACCCGGCCCAGGAGGCTCCTTCGTCTCCACCCTTGGACCATGCCTGGGAGCACTGGGCCCCGTCCCCGAACCCAACATCGAACTGGTCCGCCTCGCCGTGCTGGTCTATGCCGCCGACCGCACCACCCGCCGCCGCGCCAACCGCTCCAACTGGACCCAACGCACCTTCGAACTGGACGTACCCGTCTACGCCCCGGCCCGCTGGGACGCAGTGCGTGAACGCCTCGAAACCCTCCTGGGCTTCCTCTCCGGAGACCGCTGGTCGATCCGCTTCCACCACACTGCCACCCCACAAGAAACCATCCACGACACCCCGCACCACGGAATACGGCGCGTCGTCCTCCTCAGCGGCGGCGCCGACTCGGCGGTCGGCGCCCTCTACTCCCGCCACGACCTCGGGCCAGAGCAGCACCTGCTGCTCTCCCACGTCGGCGCCACCACCCTCGCCCCCATCCAACGCGCCGTCGCCGACGACATAGCCCACCTCATCGATGGTCCCCCGCAGTCCCACCAGCCACTGCGGTTCTCCCGCAAAAACCATCAGCCCACCGGGGCGAAACTGCCCAACGAGTACTCCACCCGCACCCGCTCCCTGCTCTTCCTCGCCCTGGGCCTGGCCACCGCCGCGGTGGAGAAGGTGCCGCTGTGGATCCCGGAGAACGGCTTCGCCTCCCTCAACGTGCCGCTCACCCCCGACCAGCGCGGCGCCGTGTCCACCCGCACCACCCACCCCCTCTTCCTGCAGAACCTGGCCGCCATCGCCCACGACGCCGGAGCCCACGCCGTCATCCACAACCCCTTCGCCGCCCGCACCAAGGGCGAGATGTTCACCCTGGCCGCCGGACTCGTCGGCACCGGCCCGGCCGCCCGGCTGCTCAGCAGCACCCACTCCTGCGCTCACACCGGACACCGCACCCACCGCATCCCCGTACGCACGCACTGCGGCGTGTGCTTCGGCTGCCTGCTGCGCCGCGCCTCCTTCCACGCTGCCCAGCTCGAGGACACGACCGATTACCTCCACACTCGCCATGCCCCACACCTCAGCGCCTACCTGGCCGACAAGTCGGTCGAACCCTCACTGCGCACCTTCCTCGCCCGCGGCCTGCGCCCAGCTGACATCACCACCCTGAACCTGCCCTCCGACTACCCCACCCGCCAGGCCTACGAGCTGTGCCGGCGGGGCGTCGCGGAACTGGAGCTGCTGTACCCATCATGAGGACGAGCGCACTGCCACCGCTGGACCTGCACGCACACATCGACACCAGCGTCCCGGCCGACGACCTCACCGGCCTGGGCGCCGTCGTCTTCGCCGCCACCCGCTCCCTGACCGAGGCCGCCCGAGCCGTCCAGCGACACGATGACCGGATCATCTGGGGAGTCGGCGCCCACCCCGGACTCGCCCGCAGCCACACCGGCTTCGACCCCAACACCTTCACTCAACTGATCGACCACACCCCGCTGGTCAGCGAGATCGGACTCGACGGCAAGAGCCGCGTCCCGCTCGAGAACCAACAGATCACCCTCCGCAACGTCCTCGACGTCCTGGCGCGAACCCCGCGCATCGCCAGCATCCACAGCTACGCCGCCTGCGAGCAGGTGCTGGACGAACTGGAACGGTCCCCGGCCCCCGGCATGGTTCTCCACTGGTGGCTCGGAGACCCGGAGCAGACCGCCCGCGCCGTCCGCCTGGGCTGCTACTTCTCCGTCAACGCCTCCGCCGCACGCAAGACCGCTCTGCTGCAGACCATTCCTCTCGACCGTGTACTGACCGAGACCGACCACCCCTTCGGCGACCGCAGCTCCGCCCAGCCACTGCCCGGCAACGTCACCGCCGTGGAGCAGACCCTCGCACGCCACCACCGAACAACACCCAGAGACATCCGCCAGACCGTGTGGCACAACCTGGCCGCACTCGTGCGCGACACCCGCTGCGCACCACTGCTCAGCCGACGGGTACGGTCCCACCTTGCCTCACTCCCGCCACGGTGACACCGCCGCAAGAGCACACCCTCACTGGAGCTCGCGATCGGTCCGTTTCCGCCAGGCCAGCCCGGTCGATCCGGGAGGATAGGCGTGCCCGTTTCCGCCGCGAGCTCGAGGTCGCCCGTGACTCCTTCTGCCCCCGATTCCGCCACGGCGCTCATGGCACTCGCAGCCAACACCCCCGTTCCCGCCCGCCGGGTGCTGCGCGCGGATCAGCAGCGTGCGGTGGACAGCGGGGTACGCGGCCTGAGAAAGCCGGGTTCGCGTGGCCACATGGTCTCCGCGTGCGGCACGGGCAAGACGCTGATCGCCCTGCGCACGGCAGAGGCCCTGAACGCCCGGTTTCTGCTGGTGACGGTACCCAGCCGGAATTTGATCGCGCAGTGGGCGGCCGTGGCCCGCGCGGACGGGCGGAGGGAGGCGTTGATGGCGGTGTCGTCACTGAACGCCGACAAGCACCCCGTGCTCGCCGAAGCAGGAGCGAGCAGTACAGGATCGGGGGAGTACCTGGCGTACTGGCTGGCCCAGCGTGCGAAGAAGAACGAGCAGGCGACAGTGCTCGTCACCTTGGACTCCCTCCCGCGGATCGAGGAAATCCAGCACTCCATCTTCCCCGCCCCCGCCTTCGATCTCGCGGTCATCGATGAGGCGCACCGCACCGCGGGCAGTTGGGACAAGGAGTGGACAATGGTCCATGACTCCTCCCGGATCCGCGCTGAGCGCCGCCTGTACCTGACCGCGACCCCGTACGAGTGGGAAGCCCCCCACCTGGCCGAGGCCCCGGACACCCGCCCGCGTCCCAAGCGCACCCCCTCTACCGTCCCCGCCTGGGAGTCCCCGTCCCTGATCGCCTCGATGGACGACCCCAAAACCTTCGGCCCGCGCCTGCACACCTACACCCACGCGGCTGCGATCGAGGACGGCGTGCTGGCCGACTACCAGCTCCTCGTCCCCACGATCACCGACACCGACCTGCGCACCGTCCTGACCGACCCTGATGGCGCGCACACCGGTTTCGCCCCGACCGCCCGCCGCACGACGGCCCTGCACCTGGCCGTCCTCAAAGCCATGCGCGAGCACGACCTCAAGCACGTGATCGTCTACTTCCAACAGGTCGCCGACGCGAGTGATTTCGCCCGCCAGTTCGCCCACACCCTGCGCACCCTCCCACCCGAGCAGCGCCCCTCCTGGGCCCACGCCTTGTCCGTTTCCTCGATCAACGGCAACCACACCCCCGACCAGCGCGCCAGGCTCCTAGACCACTTCGCCACCGCTGACCGCGCAGTAATCACCAACGCCCAAGTCCTGGGCGAGGGAATCGACTTGCCAGCCGTGGACGCGATCGTGTTCGCCTCCCGCACCGAGAGCGTGCGCCGGATCGTCCAGGCCCTGGGCCGCGCCCTGCGTAAACCCCCCACCACCGAGGTGAAGACCGCGAGCCTGGTCATCCCCGCCTACATCCCACCCGAGGCCGACCCCACCGACCTCCTCAACACCCCCTTCGAGGCCCTCTGGCTGATCACCGCCGCGCTACGCCACCACGACCAGACGATCGCCGCGCGCACCCCACGCAAGGCCACTGCGCACCGCCTGGACGACACCACCCAGCGCCTCCTCGCCCGCCGGTTCCGCTTCGACTTCACCCTCGACCCACGCACGATCGCCCGCGCCATGGACCTGCTGGCCTGGCCGTCGGACGGCGCAGTGCTCTCCGCACCCCGCCGCGCTGGCCTGGCGGCGGCCGCCCGCTACCACGCAGAACACGGCCACCTGAAGGTCCCGACCAACTACGAAGACACCTACGGCTACCGCCTCGGCTCATTCATCGCCGGCCAGCGCGCCGCCCACCGCCGCGGCACCCTGACTGCGGACTGGATTACCGAACTCGACGAGCTCGGCATGATCTGGGACGAGAACGAAGCCGCCTTCGAAGGCAACATGACCCTCATCGAGGCCTTCCACACCGAGCACGGCCACCTCGCCATCCCCGCCCAAAGTCCCGGCGGCCAGTTCCTCGTCGACCAGCGCGGCCTCGCCCGCAAAGGTCGACTCCCCACAACCCGCCACACCCGCCTCACCGCCCTCGACCCCGACTGGCTCCTCCCGTACGGACCCGACTGGCACCGCAAGTACCACCTCCTGGCCCACCACATCCAGACCGGACACGACCCCACAACTCTGCGTCGCAACACGGTGATTGACGGAGTGAAGGCTGGCACCTGGCTACAGCGCCAACTCGCCACCTGGAGCACCCTCAGCGACGGCCAACGCCACCTCCTGGCCCGCATCGGCCTCACCCCGGACGGCATCACCCTGGCGACGAAGAAGACCACCGCCCCCGCTACACCCAGCACTCCCCAGAACAGAAAGCGCCGTTCCTTCGAACAGACAGCCACACTGCTGCGCGCCTTCATCGAGCGGCACGGCCGTCCTCCTGGAGCCCGTGAGGGGATCGAGGTCGACGGGGAACGTGTCATGATCGGTCCCTGGCTCTGCAAGATCCGCACCAGCCAGAAGAACGGCCAACTCTCCGACAATAGAAGCCAGTTGATCCAGAGCATCCTCCGCGAAGCCGACGCTGCCCCCGCCGAAGAGGAGCGCCCCGAAAACTCAGAGATCCCGTAACTTTTTGCCTATGACCCCGCTAAGGAAGCACCCTGGAAATGCTACCGTGAAGATCGGTGGGGGAAGCCCTCCAGATCCGGAGGGACTACACCTTCGACATGAGAGCGGCCGGAACCTCGAAGCTCATCAGGACTCAAGATTCTGAAACCCCCAACGAAGCCAGCCCCCAACGCTGCAGCTAGCCCTAGGAGTTCGCGAAGCGAACTCCGTTGAGAGAGACCGCGGAGCGGGATCTCGCATGCTCGATCGCGGAGCGAACGAGCCCGGCTGCGAAGCGGCCGGCCTGCGTCACGGAGTGACGCAGCATCAGCGATGCGGAGCATCGCGATGTATCCGTCGCGTAGCGACGGCGCGTCGTCTTCGCGGAGCGAAGCGCGCGGTAGCACGGCGATCGCCCTGCCACTTGCGACGAGTTCGAGTTTGTCCTCGTAGCTCTCGA
>NZ_JBFACU010000025.1:0-128509 GCF_040641015.1 Streptomyces sp. NPDC021356
TCAGCTTGCCCTTCGCGTGCTGAGCCGCGGTCGCCTTCTCACTCGGCCCCGCCACCGCCTGCGCACGGATCCCGTGCAACTCGGCGACGCGGCCGCGCGCGTCCGCCGGCTCGCCGGTCGGCTCACCCGTCGTCTCTTCCAAAACGGTCATGTAGCGACCTTACGAAGGACACCAAGGAAAGCGAGCCGTCGACTCCGTACAGTCTCCGGCCCGTTTTCCTGGTACCCCTGAACAGAACCTGGGCGCCGTGCAGCCTTTCCGACTGCTCAGAGGGGATCGGCGTTGTAGAGGTCACACAAACTCAGGGGGCGAGAGCCACCTCACATTCGTGGGTGGCACATGCCTTCCCCGGAGTGACACGCAGACCCAGATGGGCGCCTCGCCGGATCACCTCGACCGTGTCGTCGTGGCGCAGCACGCGGCGCACCGGACGGTCCCGGGTGTCCCAGCCGATCTCCAGCGGCTCGCCGGTGCGGGGCGGCTCGCTCACGCAGAGCGTAGCGGTCCGGCCCTGGCGCCGGACCAGCACACTGGCGCCGCCCGACGCGGTGAGCGGTCCCACGGTACCGGCCCGCCAGAAGTTGGCGGCGAGCAGGCCGAGGGACGGCACGGCGACGCCCTGGCGGCCGGCGTCGTTGGCGAGGACCGTCATCCAGTGCCGGTCGGCGGCGCGCGCGGCGACGGCCCGGCGGGAGGCGCCGGGCAGGAGGACGTACACGCAGGAGGCGTCGGCAGGGTCGGTGCCGTGGTCGAACCAGAGGGTCTGCCAGCGCCGGGTGCGCCGCTCGGGCGAGCTGGTGGTGTTGATGTCCGACCAGGCACCCGTGCGGTCCTCGCGCAGCACGTTCAGCTCCCGGCCGCCGGGGCCGTGGCCGTGACCGGAACCGGTGCCGGTGCCGGGGAGCACCCAGCCGCCGTGCCCCTCCAGGTGGGCCCAGCCGTCGCCGCGTACGAAGGCCTGGGTGCCGCCCTCCCCCAGGTTGCGGTTGTCGACGACGGTCTCGACGGGCACGCCGTCGGCGCAGGTGATCCCGGCGGTCAGGCAGACGACGGCGTCGTCGGCGCAGAACCAGGACTTGCGCGCTTCCAGGGTGGAGCCGAGCCCCTTGACGTGCTGTCCGACGGCCGCGTACGTGCCGTCCGTGGTGCCGCCGACCCACCGCACATCCGGGCGGGAAGCGCCCCACTCGCCGCCCGCGCGGTCGGCCAGGCGCCTGGTGGAGACGGTGGTGCCGGGCAGCCGGTACCAGTCGACGGTCGGCCAGAACCAGTCGGTGTACTGGTCGGTGGGTTCGCCCGCCGCCCACCACAGGAGCATGCCGGCGCCCGTGTGCCAGCCGCGCGGGTTCTCACCGTTGCCGCATTCGTAGTACGTGATGCGGTCGCTGGCCATGGAGACGTTCGCGGTGAAGCGGGGGCGGCGGTGGACGGCGCGGTCCATGGCCGGGAACAGGTGGTGGCCCGGCACTTCGGGCGCGGCGGCCACGGGCGAGTCCGCGACCGCGTGCAGCCGGGCGAGGTCGGCGACGTCGAGCTGGGGGGCGGTCAGGGCGGGGGTGACGGTGTCCCGTTCGATCCAGCCCTTCACGCGCGCGTGCCAGCGTTCGCGCTCGGCCGGGCTCGCGCCGTCGGCGAGCAGCGCGATGGCGGCGATCAGCCCCTGGCCGTGGAAGTGGTCGCCGCGCAGGACGTGCCGGTCGTCGCCGGCGAGGTAACCGCGGCTGATCGCACGGCCGTTGACGCTGTCCATCACGAGTCCGTCGTGGATCAGCGGCGCGTAGGCGCGCTCGACGCTGTCGAGGATGTTCTGCCTCTTCGGGTCGGTGACCTCCCAGGGCGATCCGGCCAGCAGCGCGAAGAGCCGGCCGAGTCCGTCGAGCATGACCTGGCCGTACGTGCCCGAGTACGCGACGTCGGTGTGCTGGACGAACGACCCGTCGGCGTAGAGCCCGTCGCCGGCGGTGACGTAGGGGAAGACGGGCGAGAGGGCGTCGCGGGCCAGGGCGGTCTTCTCCGGGGACCGGCCGAGGATGCCGCGCAGGGCGACGCTGCGGCACAGGTCGACGCGGTTGGCGCCGGTGGAGGTGCCGGAGTAGTCGTGCAGCATGGCGTCCGGGACGAAGTGGTCGACGGCCGCGCAGGCCGCGGCGACCCGGGCGGCGCCGAGGTGGTCGTGGAGGGCGGCCGTGATGTCCATGAGCAGGCGCGGGCTGCCGATCTGCCACTCCCACCAGTTGCCGTAGCGGGTGGTGGCGGGGTTGTACACGGTGGCGGAGAGGTGGTCCAGGCCGCGCAGCACGTCCGCGAGGAGGGCGGGGTCGCCGGTGGAGCCGGTGCCGGGCTGGACGTGGGCCTGGGCCATCGTCCACAGCCTGCTGTAGGCGGCCGTGATGCCGGAGGGCGGGTCGAAGGGGAGGCCGGGCCAGAGGGAGGTGGGGGCGGGGGCCATGGTGGCCTGGAAACCGCGGGCGAGCCGGCCGGTCTCGGCGAGCCGGGAGGCGTAGGGCTCGGCGGCGGGATCGTAGCCGGTGCCGAGGGCGATGGTGAGCCAGCGGGTGCGGAGGGTGTCGTAGGGGTCGTCGTCCGGCGCCGCGGACGCGCCCGGTGTGCTGAGTGCCGTGGCGGGGGCGGTGCCGGCGGTCGCGAGGAGGGCCGCGGTGAGGAGGAGCGTGCGGCGGGTGGGTCGTACGAAGGCTCTGGGGGCGGGGGTCCCTTGCTGGTGCTTCGTCATAGGGCCTGGTTAGTCGCGGGCGGGGAGTCCGTCAACGGTGCCTGGTCCCGCGGGCGGTGGCGGTGCGGTACGCCGCTGCCGTCCGCGGGACCGGGCTCTGTCTGCCGGTTCAGCAGCCGCCGCAGTTGTAGTAGAGGACGTCCCAGTGATTGCCCTCGTCGGCGTAGATGTTGCCGGAGCCGGACTTGTACTGCGGGGCGCCGTCGCCGCGCAGGCCGATGTAGGTGAACGTGTTCTTGATGTACGACGTGACGCAGGTGTTCTTTCCGTAGTCCAGCTTGTAGCCGTTCCAGTGCGAGTAGGTGCCCGAGGCGTGGCCGGTCTCGGTGCCGCCCGTGATGTTGAGCGCGCAGCGGCTGGCGCTCTTGAGGGTCTGGGCGCCTTGTGCGGTGGGCAGGTTGAGCTGGTCGAAGGACGTGCAGGTGGAGTTGTTGCGGTCGGAGCAGTTGCCGGAGGAGGACCAGGTGATGCCCGACTGGCGGAACATCCCGGTCGCGGTGGCATGGCTGATCTTGGTGACGGCGAAGGCGTCGGTCGCGGTGCCGAGGACGGCGACGCCGGGGGCGACGACGAGGGCGAGCGCGGTGAGGGCGGCTCGGGCCTTGGTGACCTTTGTGGCGTTGCCCTTCTTCATGACCTTCATGGGGACCCCTTCCTGCGGTTGGCCGGGCTTCCTGTGGGGCGGCTGTGCAGGTGGTGCAGACAGATGGTGCCCGAGGTCTACGCGCGTCCGCCAGAGGGCGGTAGCGGTCACTGTGAGTGAGCCCGAAAACGCGACGCGAATGATGTTGAAAGTTGAACGGAATGGGTCTACTGTCGTCTCCGTTGGTTCTAGTTGAACATTCAACGTCCTCGGTGTTCCCCCTTGACGCCGAGCGGACACCGTCCCCAAGGAGCACGCCATGAGCATCTTCGGCCGCAAGAACGAGACCGACACCACCACCGCCTCCGTCCCGGCCCCCGCCGCAGCGCCCGAGACGGCCGCGCTGACCGGCGACTACACGATCGACCCGGCCCACACCACGCTCGGGTTCGTCGCACGGCACGCCATGGTCACCAACGTCAAGGGCACGTTCACGGACTTCACCGGCACCCTGCACCTGGACGGCGGCGACCCGTCGAAGTCCACGGCCACGCTCGACATCACGATGGAGAGCATCGACACGGGCAACGCGGACCGCGACGGGCACCTGAAGAGCGCCGACTTCTTCCGGACCGACGAGTTCCCGGCGATGACCTTCCGCTCCACCGCGGCCGAGGCCCTGGGCGGCGACGACTACCGCATCACCGGCGACCTCTCCATCCTCGGCGTCACCAAGCCGCTCAGCATCGACCTGGAGTTCAACGGCGCCGCCAAGGACCCCTTCGGCAACGAGCGCGTCGGCTTCGAGGGCAAGGCCGAGATCCTGCGCTCCGAGTGGGGCCTGACCTGGAACGCGGCACTGGAGACGGGCGGCGTCCTGATCTCCGACAAGATCAAGCTGAACTTCGACATCTCGGCGATCCGGCAGGGCTGAACGGAAGCTGAGCGCTCCTCGGGGAACCTTCTCGCGGAGAACTGACGGGAACTTCCTGGCGGGGAACTGTTATTCGGTTCCCCTCCCCCGGTCTCCCAGGCATCGGACATCATCGACCGACGCCGAGGGACAGGGAACTTCTCGTATGAGCACACAGCACACGGTGGATCCGGCCGCCCTGGTGGCCCTGGTGACCGCCGCCCGCGAGGGCGATCCGGCGGCCCAGGACGCCCTGGTCGGCGCGTACCTGCCGCTGGTCTACAACATCGTGGGCCGTGCGCTGAACGGTTCCGTGGACGTCGACGACGTCGTGCAGGACACCATGCTGCGCGCCCTGGACGGGCTGGACGGGCTGCGCGACCCCGCGAGCTTCCGCTCCTGGCTGGTGGCGATCGCGATGAACCGGGTCCGCGCGCACTGGCAGGACCGGCAGGCCGCCCCGCACTCCGTGGAGGACGCGGGCGAGGTCGCCGACCCGGGCGGCGACTTCGTGGACCTGACCATGGTCCGCCTGCAACTGTCCGGCCAGCGGCAGGAGACCGCACGGGCCACCCGCTGGCTGGAGCCCGACGACCGGGCACTGCTGTCGCTGTGGTGGCTGGAGTGCGCCGGGGAGCTGACCCGCGCGGAGGTCGCCGAGGCGCTGAGGCTGTCGCCGCAGCACACTGCGGTCCGCGTCCAGCGGATGAAGGCGCAACTGGAGGCCGCCCGGGTGGTCGTACGGGCGCTCGACTCCCGGCCGCGCTGCGCGGAGCTGAACGGCGTCCTGGCCGCGGGCTGGGACGGCCACCCCTCCGCGCTGTGGCGCAAGCGCATAGCCCGGCACGCGCGCGCGTGCGTGCACTGCGCGGGCCTGTGGAGCGGCCTGATGCCGGCGGAGGGGCTGCTGGCCGGGCTCGCACTCGTCCCGGTGCCGGTCGCCCTGCTGTCGCGCATACGCCCCGCCTTCGACGGCACGCCCGCGGGCTCCGCGTCCGCGCTCGGACCGGCAGCGACCTCCGCCCCCGCCCGGTCCGGCGGCCGGGCCGCCGCACGTGACGCGGCCCGCCGCCGCCGTCGCGTCCGGCGGCGGGCGGCGGGTGTGGCGGCCGTGGCCGCCTGTGTGGCGGGCGCCGGCCTCTGGTACTTCGGCGGCGGCCCGGGCACTGGCCCGGACGAGGGCGATACGGCGGCACGGACACCGGTCACGCCCGTCACGGACCTCGCCGCGCCCGCGACCCGCCCCGCCGGTTCCCCCACCGCGACCCCCTCGGCGTCCCCCTCCCCCTCCGCATCGGCGTCACCGCCGAAGAGCCCGAGCCCGTCCAAAAGCCCCCGTACGCACCGGAGTACGCCCCCGCCCGCGCCGAAGCAGCCGCCCCGGCCGACCCGTACCGCACCCGCCACGCATCCGGCGCCGCCCGTTCCGGCGGGCACCGTGGCGCAGGTCGTCGCACTGGTCAACAAGGAGCGTGCGAAGGCCGGTTGCGGCCCCCTCGCCGAGGTCCCGCAGCTCGACGCCGCCGCCCAGGGCCACTCCGACGACATGGCCGCGCGCGGCTTCTTCGACCACACCAACCCGGACGGCAAGGACCCTGGCGACCGCATCACCGCCGCCGGTTACCGCTGGTCCACCTACGGCGAGAACATAGCCAGGGGGCAGCAGACCCCCGCCTCCGTGATGGACTCCTGGATGCACAGCCCCGGCCACCGCGCCAACATCCTCAACTGCTCCTTCAAGGACATCGGCGTGGGCGTCCACAAGGGCTCCGGCGGACCGTGGTGGACACAGGACTTCGGGGCGAGGATGTAGGCGGTCAGGCAGGGCACCCCCGGCATCCGAACTCTGCCCACACGATCTTGCCGGGCGACCGCTCCTCCACGCCCCACTTGTCGGCGAGCGCGGCGACCAGCAGCAGCCCCCTGCCGTGCTCCGACTCCGCCGACGCCTCCGGCTCCCGCACCTCACCGCCCCCGCTGTCGTGCACCTCGACCCGCAGGACGCTGCCCGCGTGCAGCATCAGGAGCACGGCGAAACCGCGTCCGGGCGGTACGCCGTGCAGCAGCGCGTTGGTGGCCAGCTCGCTCACGCACAGCAGTACGTCGTCGCCGCGTGCGGTCAGCGCCCAGTCGGCCAGCGCGGCACGCACGAACTCGCGTGCGAGCCGCACCGACCTGCGGTCCTTCCGGAAGAACGCCGCACGCGTCAAAGGGGGTTGGGCTTCCACGTTCATGAGACGAGTGTCACTGTGTGTGACTACAGTGGACCAACGAGTGAGGTCGTACCGCTCATTGCTACGACGCCACTCGGGCCACTTCGCACGTGTACGGGGGAAAGGACCGGCCATGCACTCGGGGAAGAAGAGCAGGAAAGTCGGGACCTGGCAGGCCGTCGGTTCACTGGTCGCCCACTACCGCAGGCGGGCCCGGATGACCCAGGAGCAGTTCGCCGAGGCCGCCAGCGTCCATGTCGACACCGTCGGATCGATCGAGCAGGGCCGGTTGGCACTCCAGCCGGACCGGGCGGAACAGTTCGACGAACTGCTCGACACGGGCGGGGCGTTGGCGGTGCTGGTGGCACGCCTGCCGGTACGGGACCGGATCGTGCAGTTCGCTCAGGGGCTGGTGGATCACGAGCAGGAGGCGGTGAGCATCTACTCGTACCAGAGCCTTGCGGTGCCGGGTCTGCTCCAGACCAGGGACTACTGCCGAGCCGTTTTCGATTACCGCTATCCGGCACTGGGGAGCGAGGCGGCCGAACAGTGGGTGGACACCCGCATGGACCGGCAGTTGATCTGGCAACGCGAACGGCCGCCCGTTGGCCATTTCGTGCTGGAGGAGAGCATCCTGCGGCGGCAAGTGGGCGGCTCCGAAGTGATGCGCGAGCAGATCCGCCAGATCCTGGCTTACACCGATCCGACCAACATGAGCTTCCAGATCATGCCCGAGGACCGGACCCCGCACGCCTGCCTCGACGGTCCGCTGGTGTTGCTGGAGACCCCCGAGCACGAGCGTCTCGTCTACTTGGAGGTACAGCGCGCCAGCTTCCTAATCGACGACCCCGAAGAGGTCTGCGACTACCACCACAAATATGCGATGCTGCGGTCACAGTCGCTCTCACCCGACGAGAGCGTGCGCCTCTTGAACGGACTGCTAGGAGCGTCATGACGACCGCGTGGTTCAAGTCCAGCTACAGCGGCAGCGAGGGTGGTGACTGCCTCGAAGTCTCCTACGACTGGCGCAAGTCCAGCTACAGCGGCAGCGAGGGCGGTAACTGCGTAGAGGTCGCCACTCACACCGCCGCCGTCCACATCCGTGACTCCAAGGCCGCCCCCGTCGGCCCCGTCCTCACCGTCTCCCCGGCGACCTGGGCCGCCTTCGTCGGCCGTACCCGCGAGGCGTAGGTCAGAACCCGCCCCCGAAGTCCCCGCCCCCTCCTCCGCCACCCCCGCCGAAGTCCCCGCCGCCGCCGAAGTCGCCCCCGTCGCCGAAGCCGCCGCCGAAGTCGCCGGGGTCGAAGTCGGCGCCCGAGACGTCGCCGCCGTCGTAACCGCCGAAGCCCGGGTCGGCGTAGCCGTAGTCGGCGGCGTAGGCCGGGGTGGACATCATGCTGCCCAGGACGGTGCCGACGAGGAGGCCGGGGAGGATGCCGCCGCCGAAGTAGCCGCCTGCCCAGGGGCCGTAGGCGGGGCCCGCGTCCCAGTAGGGGCGGCGGCCCTGGGCGGTGTCGACCTCGCGGATCACCGGGTCGCGGCCGTCGGCCAGCCGGGTGGCGTCGGCGGCGCAGACCGGGACCCGGCGCGCTGCTCCGCCCGGCGGGGTCCAGTCGGCGTCGGTGACCGAGGGGCCGTGGCGGGGGTCGAAGAAGCAGGGCGGGCGGCGCTCGGGCAGCGGGCGGCCCTCGCGGCGGGCGGCGAGCTGGGCGAGGGAGAAGCGTCCGTCCTCCAGGGCCTGGGTGACCGCGCGGACGTCCTCGGGCCGCCGGGCCGCGGCCATGGACTGCTTGGCCTGTTCATAGGCGTCCAGCGCGCGTTCGTAGTCGGCGCGCATGGCGTCGTCGGCGCCGGGCTCGGCCGGGTGGAAGTCCAGGCGGTCGAGTTCCTCGCCGAAGGCGGTGATGTCCTCGTCGACGACGACCCGCAGCTTCTCCAGCGCGGCCCGCTGCTCCGTCTCCCGGCGGCGGGCGGAGCGCCGCACCAGGGTGTACGCGCCGATGCCGCCCGCAACCAGGACCGCCGCCGCGGTGATCAGCGCGGTGCTGGACATGCCGGTGGCGCGGCCCGAGGTGCCCCAGGTGGAGGGGGCCGAGCCGCGCATGTTCGCCAGGGCGCGGTCGGTGAAGTCCTTGAGCTGGGTGGCGGCGCTCTCGCCCTGGACGCTGGTGACCAGGTTCTGCACGGCGGTGCGCGGCAGCGCCGCGGCGTCGGCGCGGGCGTCGAAGCGGTCGCCGAGGCGGACGGCGTAGGCGCCGGTGATGCCGGTGGCCGTGCGCAGGTCGGTGAAGAGGTTCTGGGTGGGGTAGCCGGCCGGGAGGACGGTGATGAAGAGGGGCTTGTCCGCGTTCTTGATCGTGCGGGCGAGCGCGTCGGCGTCGGCGGCCGGGAGCTGGGCGGTGGCGGCCGGGTCGACGTAGACGGGGCTCTTGCGCAGGGCCTGCGCGATCGTCGAGATACTGGTCGCCGCCTCGGCACGCGGGACGCCGGTCACCAGGAGGGACAGGGCGACCAGGACGGCCACGGTCAGCGCTGCCAGCAGTCTGACAGGGGCCAGGGGCGGGGCGACGGCCTTCATGGTTCGAAGCTACCCGAAATGTGACAATCAGGTTGTCTCGTCCCGTACTGTCCTGTCTCGTCCTGTCCGACGCCCGATCGGGAGCCCGGCATGAGCACACCGCGCGATCTGCTGTACGTCACCCTGGACGTGCCCGGTGACCGTCCCGTCGAGCAGGGCGATCTGTCGCTGGCCCTCGCCGGGGCCGAACTGGTCGACCTGCTCGCGGGCGGGGCCGCCTTCCTGGACGGTGACCGGATCCGGCCCGGCCTGCGCACGGTCACGGACGACCGGCTCCTGGACGCGGCGGGGGCCGCGCTCGTCGGTGAGGCGCCGTACGAGAGCGTCGAGGACTGGCTGTGGCGCCGAGGAGACGGCCTGGCGGCGTCCTACGGCGCCGCACTGGACGCGGAGGAGCATCCCGGCGGGAGCCGGCACCGGTGGCGGCCCGGACGGCCGGCTGCCGGTGCGGCGGGCGGCGCCCCTTCGGCCGCCCGGCAGGCGGCGGCCGGTCGGTGGACCGCCCGTGAACCCGTCCTCGTCGCGCTGGCCGCCGCCCTCGGCATCGAGCCGGAGGCGGCGGGCGCGGAGCCGCCCGCCGAGCCCGACGACGACGCGGTGGTCACCGTGGTGGCCGCCGTCGCCGACGCGGTGACCGAGCTGGAGGCCGTACGGCAGCGGCGGCGCGTCGAGGACGCGGCCTTCGACAACATCTGGCGCTCGCCGTGACCGCGCGGGCCCGGACTTACGCCGCCGGGTCCACGCCGGCCCGCAGCAGGCCGTACGTGTACGCGTCCTCCAGGGCCTGCCAGGACGCGGCGATGACGTTCTCGGCGACGCCGACCGTGGACCACTCGCCCTTGCCGTCCGAGGTGGAGATGAGGACCCGGGTGGTGGAGGAGGTGCCGTGCCTGCCCTCCAGGATGCGGACCTTGTAGTCGACCAGTTCGAGGGAGCCCAGCTGGGGGTAGATCTTCTCCAGGGCGACGCGCAGCGCACGGTCGAGGGCGTTGACCGGGCCGTTGCCCTCGGCGGTGGCGACGATGCGCTCCTTCTTGGCCCACAGCTTGACCGTGGCCTCGTTGGCGTGGGTGCCGTCGGGGCGGTCCTCCACGATGGCCCGCCAGGACTCCACGTCGAAGTACTTCAGCGGGCGGCCCTCGACCTCCCCGCGCAGCAGGAGTTCGAAGCTCGCGTCGGCGGCTTCGTAGGTGTAGCCCTTGAGTTCGCGCTCCTTGACGCGCTCGACGACCCGGCCGACCAGCTCGCGGTCGCCGCCGAGGTCGATGCCGAGCTCCTTGCCCTTCAGCTCGATGGAGGCGCGCCCGGCCATGTCGGAGACCAGCATGCGCATGGTGTTGCCGACCTGCTCGGGGTCGATGTGCTGGTACAGGTCGGGGTCGACCTTGATGGCGGAGGCGTGCAGGCCGGCCTTGTGGGCGAAGGCGGAGAGGCCGACGTAGGGCTGGTGGGTGGAGGGGGTGAGGTTGACGACCTCGGCGATGGCGTGGGAGATGCGGGTCATCTCGCGCAGCCGGCCCTCGGGGAGCACCTGCTTGCCGTACTTGAGTTCCAGGGCGGCGACGACGGGGAAGAGGTTGGCGTTGCCGACGCGTTCGCCGTAGCCGTTGGCCGTGCACTGCACGTGGGTGGCGCCGGCGTCGACGGCGGCCAGGGTGTTGGCGACGGCGCAGCCGGTGTCGTCCTGGGCGTGGATGCCGAGCCGGGCGCCGGTGTCGGCGAGGACGGTGGCGACGACCGCGTGGACCTGGGCGGGGAGCATGCCGCCGTTGGTGTCGCACAGGACGACGACGTCCGCGCCGGCCTCGGACGCGGCCCGGACGACCGCCTTGGCGTACTCGGGGTTGGCGCGGTACCCGTCGAAGAAGTGCTCGCAGTCGACGAAGACGCGGCGGCCCTTCGAGCGCAGGTGGGAGACGGTGTCGCGGACCATCTCCAGGTTCTCCTCCAGGGTGGTGCGCAGCGCCAGCTCCACGTGCCGGTCGTGGGACTTGGCGACCAGGGTGATCACGTCGGCGCCCGAGTCCAGGAGCGCCTTGACCTGGGGGTCGTCCGCGGCCCTGGCGCCGGCCCTGCGGGTGGCGCCGAAGGCGACCAGCCGGGCGTTGCGGAAGTCGATCTCGTCCCGGGCGCGGGCGAAGAACTCGGTGTCCCGCGGGTTGGCGCCGGGCCAGCCGCCTTCGATGAACCCCACACCGAAGTCGTCCAGGTGGCGGGCGATGGCCAGCTTGTCGGCGACGGTGAGGTTGATGCCCTCCCGCTGGGCGCCGTCGCGCAGGGTGGTGTCGAAGACGTGGAACGAATCGTCCAGCCGGCTGGTTTCGGACATGTCTCAAGGCTCCTGATGTGGGATCTCGGTCGTACCGGAATGACCGGCTCCACCGTCCCCCCAATCCTCCCGCGCGCCCCGTCCCCGGCTGAAGGTGGGCCGGGAAAACGAAAGACCCCTCGCGGGTGCGAGAGGTCTGCGCGCGGGTCGAGGACGACGGTGGCCGCCCGTACCTGGTCGTACGTGACGGTCACTGCGGACCGGCGCGCCTGCTGCCAATAATCATGGCGAACGAGAGCACGGGAGCAGTCTGGCACAGTCCTGCCCCCGTACTCACCGATGTCTCAGGATGCGGGCGTCAGCGTGGACGCCTCGGCGTTCTTCACCCGGGTCAGGTCCAGGTCGCGGGTCTCCCGCATGCTGATGTACACCACCAGGGACACGGCCGCGCACGCCGCCACGTACCAGAAGAACCCGGACTCGGCCCCGGCGTTCTTGAACCACAGGGCGACGTATTCCGCCGTCCCGCCGAACAGGGCGTTGGCGAGGGCGTACGGCAGGGCCACGCCGAGCGCGCGCACGCCCGTGGGGAACAGCTCGGCCTTCACACAGGCGTTGATCGAGGTGTAGCCGGTGACCACGACCAGCGCGAGCAGGGAGAGGCCGAGCGCCGGCCAGTAGCTGCCCGCGTGCTGGAGCAGCGTCATGATCGGCACGGTCAGGAAGGTCGAGCCGACCGCGAAGGTGATCAGCAGCGGGCGGCGGCCGATGCGGTCGGAGAGCCGGCCCGCCAGCGGCTGGAGGCAGGCGAAGACGATCAGCGCGGTGAAGGAGACCAGGGTCGCGGTCCGCTTGGGCAGGCCCGCGGAGTTGGACAGGTACTTGGTGAGGTAGGTGGTGTACGTGTAGTACGCCACCGTGCCGCCCATGGTCAGGGCCATCACCAGCAGCGCCTCCCGCTTGTGCCGCCACAGGGCGCGCAGCGTGCCGCGCTCCTCACCGCTGTCGTCGGCCTCGTACACGTCGGTCTCCAGCATGCTGCGCCGCAGGTAGAAGATGACGGCGGCGCCGAGCGCGCCCACCACGAACGGGATGCGCCAGCCGTAGCTGTGCAGCGCGTCGTCGGACATGGTGCGCTGGAGCAGGATCTGCAGGCCGAGGCCGACGATCTGGCCGGCGGTCATCGACACGTACTGGAAGCTGGAGGCGAACCCGCGCCGGCGCGGATCGGACGCCTCGGTGAGGTAGGTGGCGCTCGCCGCGTACTCGCCGCCGACCGACAGCCCCTGGAGGAGCCGGGCGAGGAGCAGCACCAGCGCGCCCCCGTACCCGGCCACCCCGTAGGTGGGCGCGACGGCGATGAGGACGGCGGAGGCGGACATCAGGGTGACGGTCAGGGTCAGCGCCGCCTTGCGGCCCCGGCGGTCGCCGACGCGACCGAGCAGCCAGCCGCCCACCGGCCGCATGAAGAAACCGACCGCGAAGATGCCCGCGGTGTTCATCATCTGGGCGGTCGGGTTCCCGTGCGGGAAGAACGCCCCGGCGAAGTAGGTGGCGAAGCTGGCGTAGACGAACCAGTCGTACCACTCCACCATGTTGCCGGCCGAACCGATCCAGATCTTCTTCCAGTGCTCTCGTCCCATGAGCCCTCATTGCCCCGCCGGGACGCGGCCGACGCATGGGCCGGTACACGGCCGGCCCAACGGGCGGGAGCGGGGGAAGCGGTGGAAGCGGTGGAAGCAGTGGAAGCGGCCTACCGGTTCAGGGACTCGTCCAGGAAGTCCCGTACGTGGCCGAGCACCCGCTCCCGGTCGGTGCCGCGCAGGCCGATCGCCACGTGGATGGCGAAGCCGTCGAGGAGGGCGCGCAGCCGGGTGGCGAAGCGGTCGGCGTCGACGGGCCGGAACTCGCCGCGCGAGACGCCCTCGGCGACGAGGGCGGCCAGGTCGCGGTGCCAGGCTCCCTCGATGGCCGCCTGCCGCTCGCGGCCGTCCTCGTCGGCGGTCAGCGAGCGGTTCCAGACCTCCAGCCACAGCGTCCAGTGGGGGTCGCGGTGGCCGTCGGGCACGTACAGGCCGACGTAGGCGTCCAGGCGCTCGCGGGCGGAGACGCCGCGGGCCAGCAGCCGGCCGCGTTCGGCGCCGAGCCGGCTCTCGCTCCACTCCAGGGTGCGCAGCAGCAACTCGTCCTTGGAGCCGAAGTAGTAGAGCAGATGGCCGCTGCTCATGCCGACCTCGCGGCCGAGCGCCGCCATGGTGAGTTTCTCCAGACCGCGCTCGGCGATCATCTCCATGGCGGCGGCGAGGACCTCCTCGCGGGGCGGCGCGTTCCTGCGCGCCCGTGCCGCATCGGCCATCTGCTGCTCCTGTACGTGTCAGACCTTCGGCTGCTGCTGGGTGATGCAGTGGATACCGCCCCCGCCCGCGAAGATCGTACGCGCGTCCACCAGGGTCACCGTCCGCTCGGGGAAGAGACGGCGGAAGATGCCGGCGGCGATCTCGTCGCGCGGGTCGTCGAAGCCGCACAGGACGACGCCGTCGTTGCAGAGGTAGTGGTTGATGTAGGAGTAGTCGGCCCAGTGGCCGTCGGCCTCCAGGACGGTGGGCGCGGGCACCTCCACGACCTCCAGGGGGCGGCCGTGCGCGTCGGTGGACGACTTGAGGATGCCGATGACCTCCCGGGTGACCTCGTGGTCCGGGTGGGCGGGGTCGGGCTGGTGGTGGGCGACGACGACGCCGGGGCGGGCGAAGGCGGCGACGATGTCGACGTGGCCGAGGGTGCCGTAGCCGTGGGGAGGGTAGTCGCCGGTGAGGCCGCGCGGCAGCCAGATCGCCTTACGGGTGCCGAGGTGGGCGTGGATCTCGGCCTCGACCTCCTCCCTCGACCAGTGCGGGTTGCGCTCGGGGCCGAGCTGGACGGTCTCGGTCAGCAGGACGGTGCCCTCGCCGTCGACGTGGATCGCGCCGCCCTCGTTCACCAGCTTCGAGGCGTACGTCTTCGCGCCCGCGAGGTCCGCGACGAACGCGCCGATCTTCGCGTCGTGCTCCCAGCGGGCCCAGTCCTGGGCGCCCCAGCCGTTGAACGTCCAGTCGGCGGCGGCGAGCCGGCCGTTGCCGTCGGTGAGGAAGGTGGGGCCGATGTCGCGCATCCAGGCGTCGTCGAGGTCCCGCTCGACGGTGTCGACGCCGTCGCCGAGGAGGGCGCGGGCGTCGGCCGACCGGCCGGGACCGCAGACCACGGTGACCGGTTCGAAGCGGCGGACCGCGCGGGCGACCGCCGCCCAGGCGGCACGGGAGGCGGCGAGGTCGTCGGGGGTGTCGAAGGTCGGGTTGGCGCCCGGCCAGGCCATCCAGGTGCGCTCGTGCGGCGCCCACTCGGCGGGCATGCGGAAGCCGTCGGCGGCGGGGGTGGTCATGAGTGAGGGGTCCTTAGAGGAAGTACAGGCGGTTGAGGGAGACGGAGTCGGCGGGCTCGGAGCGCAGCGGGTCGCCGTCGAGGGTGACCAGGCCGGTGCGCTGGTCGACGTCGACCGCTCCGGTGCGGGAGTTGAGCCGCAGGTCGGCGGGGCCGATGCCGCGGGTGCCGCGGACGGCGACGCGGCGCCTGCGGGTGGGCATCGTGTCGTTGCCCTGTTCGAGTGCGGCCCGGGCGACGAACGCCACGGAGATGTCTGCGGGGGTGGCGCCGTGCGCGCCGAACTGCGGTCCCAGGACGAGGGGTTCGCAGGTGTCGGTCGCGGCGTTCGGGTCGCCGGTCACGCCGTAGGCCGGGAAGCCGGACTTGAGGACGAGCTGCGGTTTGGCGCCGAAGTACTCCGGGCGCCACAGCACGATGTCGGCCAGCTTGCCCGCCTCGATCGAGCCGACCTCGTGCGAGAGTCCGTGCGCGATGGCGGGGTTGACGGTCAGCTTGGCGATGTAGCGCAGCACGCGGGCGTTGTCGTCGTCGGGGCCGTCGCCGTCGGCCGGGCCCAGCTCGGCCTTCATCTTCCCGGCCATCGCGAAGGTGCGGCGCACGGTCTCGCCCGCGCGGCCCATGCCCTGCGCGTCGGAGGAGGTGATGCCGATCGCGCCCAGGTCGTGCAGCACGTCCTCGGCGCCCATCGTGCCGGCGCGGATGCGGTCGCGGGCCATGGCGGCGTCACCGGGCAGGTCGGTCTTCAGGTCATGGACGGAGACGATCATGCCGTAGTGCTCGGCGACCGCGTCCCGGCCGAAGGGCAGGGTGGGGTTGGTGGAGGAACCGATGACGTTGGGGACGCCGGCCATCTTCAGGACGTTGGGGACGTGTCCGCCGCCGCAGCCCTCGATGTGGAAGGCGTGGATGGTGCGGCCCTCCAGGACACGGAGGGTGTCCTCGACCGACAGGCACTCGTTCAGGCCGTCGCTGTGCAGGGCGACCTGGACGTCGTGCTCCTCGGCGACACGCAGGGCGGTGTCCAGGGCGCGGGTGTGGGCGCCCATGTCCTCGTGCACCTTGAAACCGCAGGCGCCGCCCTCGGCCAGCGCCTCGATGAGCGGGGCGTCGTGCGAGGACGAGCCCCGGCCCAGGAAGCCGATGTTGACCGGCCAGGCGTCGAAGGCGTCGAACGCGTGCTTGAGCGCCCACGGCGAGTTGACCCCGACGCCCCACACCGGGCCGAACTCCTGGCCGATGATCGTGGTCACACCGGAGGCGAGCGAGGCCTCCATGATGCGCGGCGACAGCAGGTGGACGTGGGTGTCGACGGCACCGGCGGTGGCGATCAGGCCCTCGCCGGACACGATGGTCGTGCCGGTGCCGACGACGACGTCGACGCCGTCGAGGGTGTCGGGGTTCCCGGCCCGTCCGACGGCGCTGATCCGGCCCTCGCGGATGCCGATGGACACCTTGCGGATGCCCTGGGCCGCGTCGATGACGACGACGTTGCTGATGACGACGTCGCAGGTCTCGCGGACGGCGGCGGCCTTGAGGTGCAGGCCGTCGCGGGCGGTCTTGCCGAAACCGGCGAGGAACTCGTCGCCGTACTTCTGCGCGTCGGACTCGACGCGCACGACGAGACCGGAGTCGCCGAGGCGGATGCGGTCGCCCGCGCGGGGGCCGTGGGTGGCGGCGTAGGCGTGCGGGTCGACGTGGATCGCCCGGCTCACCTCGCGTCCCTTGGAGCGGCTCATCGGACGTCTCCTTCCGGTGTGATGCCCAGATAGCCGCAGGCGGCGGCCCGGCGCAGGGCCTCCTCCTTGGCGCCGGGCGCGTCCAGGGGACCGTCGACCAGTCCGGCGAAGCCGATCGCGACCCGCGCGCCGCCGATCGGTACGAGGCCGACCTCGGCGCTCTCGCCCGGCCCGAACCGCACCGACGACCCGGCGGGCACGGCGAGCCGCATGCCGTAGGCGGCGGCGCGGTCGAAGTCCAGGCGCGGGTTGGCCTCGAAGAAGTGGAAGTGGGAGGTGACGGAGACGGGCACGGCGGCGGTGTTGGTGACCGGCAGGCACACGGCCGGTTCCGGGTCCTCGTGCCGGGGGCCCGGCAGCAGCGCGCCCGGCGCCGCCTCGCCCTGACTTCCGCCGGCGATCGGGTCGGTGACGATCGCGAGCCGTGAGCCGTCGTCGAAGACGGCCTCCACGTGGACCTCGGTGACCACGTCGGCGACGCCCGGCAGGACGTCGTCCGGTCCGAGCACCGTACGGGCGCGCTCGATCGCCTCGGCGAGGCGGGCGCCGTCGCGGGCGGCCTCGCACACCGTGTCGGCGATCAGGGCGGTGGCCTCCGGCACGTTCAGCCGCAGCCCGCGGGCCCGGCGGGCGCGGGCCAGCTCGGCGGCCGTGAAGAGCAGCAGCCGGTCACGTTCGGTGGGAGTCAGTCTCACGCCTCGGCACCTCCTTGCCTCTCGCACTTTAGAGCAACACTCTAAACGCGAAATTCACAGAAACGAAAGGTTGACTGCACCACACCGGTCCCGTCACATTGAACGTCGCTCTAACCTGCTTCCCTCTGACCCTCCCCCAACCCGCACCCCCCGCAGGCGGTAGTCGAAGGAGACCCGGCCATGCCGATCGAACAGCGCGGTGTCGACACCATCCCGGATCAGGAACGCACCAGCGGCCCGCGCGATCTGGTGTCGATCCTGCTCGGATCCAATCTGTGCCTCGGCGTGATCATCTTCGGCTGGCTGCCGCCCTCGTTCGGGCTCGGCTGGTGGGCGTCGGTCAGCGCGGTGGCCGCCGGGACGGCGGTGGGCACGCTGTTCACCGCCCCGCTGGCGCTGGTCTCGCTGCGCACCGCCACCAACCTGTCCACCTCCTCCGGCGCCCAGTTCGGCGTGCGCGGACGGCTGGTCGGCTCGGTGGTCGGACTGCTGCTCGCCCTCGGCTACACCGCGCTGACCGTGTGGATCGGCGGGGACGTGATGGTGAGCGTCCTGCACCGGCTGTTCGGCCTCACGGCCGGCTCCGTGTCGTACGCCGTCGTCTACACACTGCTCGCCGCGGCCACCGTCGCGGGCGCGGTCTACGGCTACCGGGTGCTGCTCACCATGTCCCGCGTGCTGTCGGTCGGCATGACGGCACTGCTGGTCCTCGGCGTGTTCGCCTACGCCCCGCACTTCACCACCGCCGCGCTGCCGGAGGCCGGCGGCTATCTGCTGGGCGGATTCTGGCCGACCTGGTTCCTCGCCGCCGTGGCCGCCGGGCTGTCCGGCCCGATCGCCTTCATCACCCTGCTCGGCGACTACACCCGCTACATCTCCCCGCGCCACCACTCCCCCCGCCGGGTGCTGCACGCCACCTGGCTCGGACTGGTCCTCGGCCTGCTGGTCCCGCAGCTCTTCGGCACCTTCACGGCGTACGGTGCCCGGGCCGCCCTGGACTACGCCGGACCGCTGGTGGACGCCTCGCCCACCTGGTACCTGGTCCCGCTGCTGCTCGCCGCCTCCGCCGGATCGGTGGGCAACGCGGGGCTGATGCTGTACTCGATGGGCCTGGACCTGGACGCGATCCTGCCGCGCGCCTCCCGCGCCCGCGCCACCTTCACGGTCGCCGTCATCGCCACGGTCTGCGTCTTCATCGGCCACTACGCCTGGAACGCGCAGTCGGCGATGACCTCCTTCGTGCTGCTGCTCACCGCGATCGGCACCCCGTGGGCGGTCATCACTCTGATCGGCTTCGTCCGCTGCCGCGGGGTCTACGACGCCGACGCCCTCCAGGTCTTCAACCGCCGCTCGCACGGCGGCGTCTACTGGTACCGGGCCGGCTGGAACGTCAAGGCAACCGCGTCCTGGGCCGTGGGCGCCGGAGTCGGCCTGCTCGCGGTCTCGCTGCCCTCCTACCAGGGGCCGCTGCTGCACCTGACCGGCGGGGTGGACTGCAGCTTCCTGCTGTCGGGCGCGGCGGGCGGCGTGGTGTACCTGCTGCTGACGGCGGCCGGCCGGGAGGACACCGGGGCCGCCGCGGACGACAAGTCCACGGCGGCCCTGGTCACGAGCGGGGAGCGCTAGTAGTGCTTGGTGTGCTGTGGCCGGAAAGGTTTGCCGGGAAGCTCGCGGCGTCCGGTGCTGGGGGTGCCTCCCACGCCCTTCAGGCAGTGGGGGAGCATCGCGAGGCGGAGCATCACCCGCGTACTGGATGTACTCGGGTGATGCGACAACGCGGCTGGGGGTCCCCCCTGCTCGAAGAGCTTGGGGGAGCCGTGCCGGGCGTCGCGAGCCGGTGAACCTTTCCGGTCGCAGCGCTAAGGTCCTTCGGCTCAGCCGAGCCGGTGCATCCAGCCGTGCTTGTCCTCGGTGACGCCCCGCTGGATGTCGAGCAGGGCCCGGCGCAGCCGCATGGTGACCTCGCCGGGCTCGCCGCCCGACTGCTGCCACTGGGCGTTCGCACGCTTGACCGTGCCGACGGGGGTGATCACGGCGGCCGTGCCGCAGGCGAAGACCTCGGTCAGCGTGCCGTTCTCGGAGTCGCGCTGCCACTGGTCGACGGAGACCCGGGCCTCCTCGGCCTCGTAGCCGAGGTCACGGGCGACGGTGAGGAGCGAGTCGCGCGTGACGCCCTCCAGGATCGAGCCGCTGAGGACGGGTGTGACGATCTTGTCCCCGTACACGAAGTACAGGTTCATGCCGCCCAGCTCCTCGACCCACTTGTGCTCCACGGCGTCGAGGTAGCAGACCTGGTCGCAGCCCTCCGCGGCGGCCTCGGCCTGGGCGAGCAGGGAGGCGGCGTAGTTGCCGCCGGTCTTGGCGTCGCCCATGCCGCCGGGGACGGCCCGGACCCGGTCCTCGGAGGCCCAGATGGAGACGGGCTTCACGCCGCCGGGGAAGTACGCCCCGGCCGGGGAGGCGATCACGATGAACAGGTACTCGTTGGCGGGCTTGACGCCCAGGCCCACCTCGGTGGCGATCATGAACGGCCGCAGGTAGAGGGACTCCTCGCCGCCGTGCGCCGGCACCCACTCCTTGTCCTGCTGGACCAGGACGTCACAGGCCTCGATGAAGGTCTCGACCGGCAGCTCGGGCATGGCCAGCCGGCGTGAGGAGGCCTGGAAGCGCTGGGCGTTCTTCTCGGGGCGGAAGGTGGCGACCGAGCCGTCGGGCTGGCGGTAGGCCTTCAGGCCCTCGAAGATCTCCTGGGCGTAGTGCAGGACGGTCGTGGCCGGGTCCAGGGGGATCGGCGCGTACGGAACGAGCTGACCGTCGTGCCAGCCCCGGCCCTCGGTCCACCGGATCGTCACCATGTGGTCGGTGAAGTGGCGGCCGAACCCGGGGTTGGCCAGGAGCGCCTCGCGCTCGGCTGCGGAGAGCGGGTTGGCCGAGGGCTTGAGCTCGATCGTGGGCGTCGTCATGAGTGAGTGTCCTTCACCGAGTTGTTGTGACGGGCCGCGCTCACGCCCGCACGGCCCGTGGCCGGTGCTAGGACGACCGAGCATTCCCTCATGTCGCGGCTCCGCGTTCGATTATCGCGCGCGGGCTGCGGCGTCAGGAAACGGGGTGGAGGCGGCAGGGTCCTTCTGGTGGATCTCCGCGGGAGAAGGAGCTCGGCGTTCGGTGCGTGCTCTCGGCGTGCCGCGTGGGAGCCCTCGTAGCGGGGCTACTCGGGCTCTCGCGCGGTGCGGCGAGAGGGCGTGCCGGGCGTCGCGACGCCGCGGAGACCCATCAGAAGGGCCCCAGGATCCGATGGTGGCACCCGGCGGCGGACAGGGGGAAGCCGCCGGGTGCCCGGTGTGCGACCCGACGGCTTCGAAGTGATTCGAGTGGCCTGGGGGTCCCCCCAGGCTCTTCAGGCTCTGGGGGAGGGTCAGCCGGCTACTCGTACGGCGAGCGCGTCGCCGATCTCGGCGGTGGTGCGCTCGGGCAGCGAGCCGCGCTCCGCGAGGTCGGCGGAGACGGCATCCTCGATCCGGGTCGCCTCGGCGTCGTAGCCGAGGTGGCGCAGCAGCAGGGCGACCGAGAGCACCGTGGCGGTGGGGTCGGCCTTGCCCTGGCCCGCGATGTCCGGGGCCGAGCCGTGGACCGGCTCGAACATGGACGGGAACCGGCGGCTCGGGTTGATGTTGCCCGAGGCCGCGACGCCGATGCCGCCGGAGACGGCCGCGGCGAGGTCGGTGATGATGTCGCCGAAGAGGTTGTCGGTGACGATGACGTCGAACCGTTCGGGCTGGGTGACCAGGTAGATGGTCGCCGCGTCGACGTGGATGTACTCGGTGGTGACCTCGGGGTACTCCTCGGCCACCTGGTTGAAGATGTTCGTCCACAGGTGACCGGCGAAGGTCAGGACGTTGTTCTTGTGGACGAGCGTGAGCTTCTTGCGCGGGCGGGCCTGGGCGCGGGCGAAGGCGTCGCGGACCACGCGCTCGACACCGTAGGCCGTGTTCACGGAGACCTCGGTGGCGACCTCGTGCTCGGTGCCCTTGCGGATCGTGCCGCCGTTGCCGGTGTACGGGCCTTCCGTGCCCTCGCGGACGACGACGAAGTCGATCTGCGGGTCGCCGGCGAGCGGGGTGGCGACGCCCGGGAGCAGCTTGCTCGGGCGCAGGTTGACGTGGTGGTCGAAGGCGAAGCGGAGCTTGAGCAGGAAGCCCCGCTCCAGCACACCGGAGGGCACCGACGGGTCGCCGATCGCGCCGAGCAGGATGGCGTCGTGGGCCTTCAGGGCGTCGAGGTCGGCGTCGGTGAGGGTCTCACCGGTGGCGTGGTAGCGCCGGGCGCCGAAGTCGTACTCCTTGGTCTCCAGCTTCACATCCTGCGGGAGCGCGGCGGCCAGGACCTTCAGCCCCTCGGCCACCACTTCCTGGCCGATGCCGTCACCGGGGATCACTGCGAGATCGATGCTGCGAGACATGTCGGCACCCTACCCCTCGTCCCGAGAGATGACATGGAGCGTCCGATATGTGGACACGACCCGGTGGGGGCACACGGACGGGCAGGGCGGCTCAGTGGCCGGTCTGCCCGCCGTTGTCCCTGCGGTCGAGGGCGCGCTGGAGGGCTGCGGCGGCGTTCTTGCGGTCGGACTCGCCGGCGCGGGAGACGTGGCGGACCCGGCGGCGGACGGTCGTCTCGGCCATGGGGGATCGACTCCTTCGAGAAGACGTGGGAGTGCCTGGGTTGAGGGGACGCGGACGCCGGAAGGGGCGGGGAGCGAGGGCCGCAGGGGTGACCTGCTCGGGGCCCGGCTCACTACCGCCGTTCGCTTGATCGAGCGAGACGTTCGGCTCCTACAAAACTAGGCCAGGAGCGCGCGGCTGTCTGCACAATTACTCGGACTTCCTACTATCTGAGACGGCGGCCTCGGCCGTACGGCGGACCTGCGCCACCCGTACGGCCGTGACCTGCGGAGATCCCCACCGGTTTGGTGGAGGGAAGCTCAGAGGACGTCCCCGTCGCGCCAGTCGAAGAGCAGTTCGGCCGTGGGGTCGGTCGCGGCGGCGGGCGCGGGCCACACATAGGTGGACCCCTCCTCCCCGGGCAGCCGGACCGCGCCGGCCGGGCCGAGCGCGTGGATCGGCCCGCACCACGCCCGCCAGCCGCGGGCCCCGTAGAGCAGGGCGCCGTCGTCGCTGGCCGAGAGGGCGCCGAGGTCGTAGGCGCGGGTGATGACCTCCTCCAGGGCGCCCATGACGAGCGTGCCCAGTCCGGCGCGCCGGACGTCCCGGCGCACGGCGACGGCCTCCACGTACCCGGTGCGCAGCCAGCGCCCGCCCAGCCGGACCCGCCGCATGACGACCGAGCCGTGCGCGGCGAGCCCGTGCCCGTCGCGCACCAGGGCGTGCATGCCGCCCAGGGAGTGGTCCCAGTCGTGGTCGCTGAAGTCGCCCTCGAAGGCGTCGTCCAGCAGAGCACGCGCGGACCGCAGCTCGGCCGGGGTGAGGGCGGACGTGTGGGCGGTGCGCAGCCGGGCCCCGGCCCCGGGCGCCATGCCGTGCGGACCGCCGCTCACAGGGCCACCGCCACCGCGTCGCGAAAGCCCGCGGGCTGTTCCGTCCAGGGCATGTGCCCGGCGCCGGGCAGGACCACCCGGCGCACCCGGGGCAGGGCCCGCTCCAGGGAGTCCACGGCCGAGCGGGGGCGGATGTCGTGCTCTCCGTCGACGATCACCACGGGCCGGTCGAGTCCGCGGCAGGCGGTGTGCAGCTCCGGTGTGCCCCACCGCCGCGCGCGCTCCGCGTTGAGAGCGTTGGTGCAGGCCTCGTTGACCCCGAACCAGGGGTCGGCCATGCGCCGGGCGTGCTCCATGGCCCGCTCCCGGTCCTCGAACTCGACGGACCACCGCAGCACCGCGGACTCCCGTCGCTCCTCGGCCGTGAGGGAGGTGCGGCCGGCCAGTTCGTGCCAGCGGGCGAGGCGGGCGGGGTCCTCGGCGAGCCGGGTGCGGAAGTTCTCCCGGAAGGCGGGGTGCCACTCGCTGTCGGGACCGATGCCCGTGCCGGACACGTACACCAGGGCGCTCACCCGTTCGGGGTGGGCGAGGGCGTAGCCGAGCGCGAGCTGGGCGCCCCAGGAGTGGCCGAGCAGGGCGACGCGCGGGAAGCCGAAGTGCGCGCGGACGGCGTCCAGGTCGGCCGTGAACCGCTCGCTCGTCCAGGGCCCGTCGCACGGCTCGGAGCGCCCGCAGCCGCGCTGGTCCCACCGGACGACGGTGGCCCGGTCGGCGAGCAGGTCCGCGACGTCCTCGAACATGTCCCACAGGCCGGGGCCGCCGTGGCACAGCACCAGCGGGGTGTCCCCCTGCCCGCCGCGGGCCGCCCAGAGCCGGACGCCGTCGTCCGCGCTCACCTGCTCGCCCGGCGGGGGTGCCGCCCGGTCGTGCATCAGGGGCGTCCGCCGGGACTCGTGTGCCTGTGGCGCCTGTTGTGGCGCCTGTTGCCTCTGTTGCGCCTGTTGCGCCCGCTGTGTCTCGGGGGCCGGGGGTGTCTCGGGCGTCTCGTTCGTCCGCGTCGAGGTCATGACGACAGTCTGCCCGGCGACACGCGGACGGGCCGGTCCTTTTTCCGGACCGGCCCGCCGAGTGCGTCAGGGTGTCAGCCCATGTGCGGGTAGGTGTAGTCGGTCGGCGCCACCAGGGCCTCCTTGATGGCGCGGGTCAGGGTCCAGCGCATCAGGTTCTGCGGGGCACCGGCCTTGTCGTTGGTGCCGGAGGCACGGCCGCCGCCGAAGGGCTGCTGGCCGACCACGGCGCCGGTCGACTTGTCGTTGATGTAGAAGTTGCCGGCCGCGTAACGCAGCTTCTCCATCGTGTACGCCGCCGCCGCGCGGTCGTTCGCGACGACCGAGCCGGTGAGGGCGTAGTCGGAGACCGACTCCATCTGGGTCAGCATCTCGTCGTACTTCTCGGCCGAGCTGTCGTCGTACACGTGCACGGCGAGGATCGGGCCGAAGTACTCGGTGGTGAACACCTCGTTCTCCGGGTCGGTGCACTCGATGACGGTCGGGCGGACGAAGTAGCCCACCGAGTCGTCGTAGGAGCCGCCCGCGACGATCGTGCAGGACGGGTCCTCCTTGGCCCGGTCGATGGCGGCCTTGTTCTTGGCGAAGGACCGCTCGTCGATGACCGCGCCGATGAAGTTCGACAGGTCGGTGACGTCACCCATGGTGAGGTGGTCGACCTCGGCGGCGAACTCCTCCTTGAAGCCGGAGTTCCAGATGGACGCCGGGATGTAGGCGCGGGAGGTGGCGCTGCACTTCTGGCCCTGGTACTCGAAGGCGCCGCGGGTCAGGGCGGTCTTCAGCACCGCGCGGTCGGCGCTCGGGTGGGCGACGACGAAGTCCTTGCCGCCGGTCTCGCCGACCAGGCGCGGGTAGGAGCGGTACTTCTCGATGTTGTTGCCGACCGTCTTCCACAGGTGCTGGAACGTCTTGGTCGAGCCGGTGAAGTGGATGCCGGCCAGGTCGCGGTGGTTCAGGGCCACCTCCGAGACCTCCAGGCCGTCACCGGTGAGCAGGTTGATGACGCCCTTGGGCAGACCCGCCTCCTCCAGCAGCTGCATGAGCAGCACGGCGGCGTGCGTCTGGGTCGGGGACGGCTTCCAGATCACCACGTTGCCCATGAGGGCGGGCGCGGTGGGCAGGTTGGCGGCGATCGCCGAGAAGTTGAACGGCGTGATCGCGTAGACGAAGCCCTCCAGCGGGCGGTGGTCCAGGCGGTTCCACACGCCCGGCGAGTTGGCCGGGGGCTGCTCGGCCAGGATCTGGCGGGCGTAGTGGACGTTGAAGCGCCAGAAGTCGACCAGCTCGCAGGGGCTGTCGATCTCGGCCTGCTGCGCGGTCTTGGACTGGCCGAGCATGGTGGAGGCGGCGATGGTCTCGCGCCAGGGGCCGGCCAGCAGCTCGGCGGCGCGCAGGATGATGGCCGCGCGGTCGTCGAAGGACATCGCGCGCCAGGCGGGGGCGGCGGCCAGGGCGGCGTCGATCGCGTCCTGGGCGTCCTGGCGCGTGGCGTTGCGGTACGTACCGAGGACGGCCTTGTGGTTGTGCGGCTGCACGACCTCGAAGGACTCACCGCCACCCATCCGCTTCTCGCCGCCGATCGTGCACGGCAGGTCGACCGGGTTCTCGGCCAGCTCCTTGAGCCTGGCCTCCAGACGGGCCCGCTCGGGCGAACCGGGGGCGTAGCCGTGCACCGGCTCGTTGACGGGCGTGGGGACCTGGGTCACAGCGTCCATGGGTTCCGTAACTCCTTGACTTGAGCGGTGTTTCGAGCTGTGGAGCGGGCTCGCTCAGCCCTTGCTGACCATCGGGCGGACGAAGGGCCGGCTTCTCCGCCAGACGGCGCATGCTGTGCCTTCCCGGGGGGCGACCCCCGGACCCCCGGCAGGGGCTGCGGCACAGCCCTGGCCGGTCAGCCGCGGCTGAGCATGCTCCGCGCGAAGAAGCGCAGGTTGGCCGGCTTCTCCGCCAGACGGCGCATGAAGTAGCCGTACCAGTCGGTGCCGTAGGCGGTGTAGACGCGCATGCGGTGGCCCTCGGCGGCCAGTCGCAGGTGCTCGTCGCTGCGGATGCCGTACAGCATCTGGAACTCGTACTCGTCGAGCTTGCGGCCGGCCGTGCGGGCCAGCTCCTGCGCGATGGAGATGAGGCGCGGGTCGTGGGACCCGATCATCGGGTACCCCTCGCCCTCCATCAGGGTGCGCAGGATCCGCACGTACGCCTTGTCGATCTCGTGCTTGTCCTGGTAGGCGACCTCGGCGGGCTCCTTGTAGGCGCCCTTCACCAACCGTACGCGAGAGCCGCTCGCGGCGAGGCGGCGTGCGTCGGCCTCGGTGCGGAAGAGGTACGCCTGGATGACGCAGCCGGTCCGCGGGAAGTCCTTCCGCAGCTCCTCGTGGATGGCGAACATCGAGTCCAGGGTCGTGTGGTCCTCGGCGTCCAGGGTGACGGTGGTGCCGATGGCGGCGGCGGCCTCGACGACCGGGCGGACGTTGGCGAGGGCCAGCTCGTGGCCGCCGCAGAATGCAGGGGCGGGCCCGGAGGGCCCTTCGTTCAGGGCGGTGGCGGGCGACGGGAGGGACTGGCCGAACATCGACAGCTTCACGGACATCTCGACCTTCGGGCCCAGCTCCAGGTCCTTGATGTGGTCGATCAGCGCCAGGTAGGCGTCGCGGGCGGCGGTGGCCTGCTCGGGGGTGGTGATGTCCTCGCCGACCACGTCCATGGTCAGCTCCAGGCCCTTGCCGGTCAGGTCCGTGATGATGGGGACGATGTCGTCCACGGTCTCGCCGGGGATGAAGCGGTCCACGACCTGCTTGGTCACCGGGGCCGCCGAGATCAGGCGTCGCATCCGGTCGCTGCGCGACGCGGCAAGAATCACGGGACCCAGCACGGGGCACCTCCACAACAGTGAGCACAAGGCCGTCACCCGACCGATCGGGAACGGCACGGAGAACCACCGTGAAAGTTAGGGATCTGTGCGATCGTCTGCCATCGACAGCTGTCACGCATCCGTGGACCCGATCTCAGACAGATGTATGAAGGCCCTGCGGAAATGCGGGAGAATGCCCGGGTGACGGCGGATTACAAGGGCGATTACCAGGAGCTGGTCGACGAGATCTCGGAGCTGCTGGGCGCTCCGGCCACGCTGGAGAACCGGAACTTCGAGCTGATCGCCTTCGGCGCCTACGACAGCGAGGGCGACCTGGACCCCTCGGCGCTGGACCCGGTGCGCACCCGCTCGATCCTCACCCGCCGCTCCACGGCCGCCGTCCGCCGCTGGTTCGAGGGCTTCGGCATCACCCGGGCCACCGGACCGGTCCGGATCCCGCCCACCCCCGAGGCCGGCGTCTACCGGGGGCGGATCTGCCTTCCGGTACGCCATCGGGGTGTGGTCCTCGGCTACGTCTGGCTGCTGGTCGACGAGCCCGGCCCCGCCGAGCCCCAGCTCGCGGCGGCCATGCGGGTGACCGGGCGGATCGGCGCGCTTCTCGCGGACGAGGCGCAGCACGGCGCGGACCTCACCCGTGAGCTGCGGGCGGTGCTGACCGCCGAGCGGGGCTGGCCGCGGGACATGGCGGTGGCCGAGCTGCGGACGGCGCTGGGGGCGCGCGCGGAGGGGCCGCACACGATGGTGTGCGTGGCCCCCTGGCCCTCGGCCGACCCGGACGACGCGCCGTCGGTGCGCACGCTGCCGGGCGCGACGGCCCTGTGCACCGTGCCGTGGGGGACGACGGACCAGTGCCTGGCGCTGCTGGTGCGGCTGCGCTCGGCGGACACCCTGACCCCGGCGGTGTCGGCGGCGACCCGGCTGCTGGAGAGGGCGGCGGGCGGTACGGCGACCAGCGGGGCGGCGACGGGCACGTCGGGCGCCGCGGGCAGTCGGGTGAGCGGGGCGGTGAGCGGTGCCGCGGGCCGTGCGGTGAGCGGTGCCGCGGGCCGTGCGGTGAGCGGTGCCGCGGGCCGTGCGGTGAGCGGTGCGGCGGCCGGGGTGGCCGCCGGGCGGACCGGGCTGGCGGAGCTGGGAACGGCCTGGGCGCAGGCGGTGGCGGCGGCGCGTGCCGCGCTCGCCGAGCCCCGGCTCGGTCCGATCGCACAGTGGGCCGGCATCGGCCCGTACCGGCTGCTGGCCTCGCTGTCCCCCGAGGCGCGGCACGACGCGGCGGTGGGACCGCTGCTCTCCCCCGCGCACCAGGAGCTGGCGCGCACCGCCGAGGTCTACCTGGACTGCGCCGGCCAGGCCGGGCGCACCGCGGCCGAGCTGGGCGTCCACCGCCAGACGCTCTACTACCGCCTCTCCCGGGTGGAGCAGCTCACGGGCCTTGACCTGGACGACGGCGAGGACCGGCTGCTGCTGCACATGGCACTGAAGGCGGCGCGGCTGTAACCGGCCCGTCCCCGGGCCGAGGGCGACGGCCGCGCCCCGGCGCGCGCTCGAGCCGGGCATTTCGGTGGGACACGAAGACCTCCGTGCGATGCGTTCCCAGACAGCTCCACCACACCGGAGGTCTTCGCCATGATCAAGCCCGACAGGCGTCAACAACGCTCACGGTCAATACAACTAGGCGCTGGGCGCGGCGCCCGCGAGCACCCGGCGCAGGCCCTCGGTCAGCTGGTCGGCGCGGGTGGCGGTGTCGGGGTCGAAGAGCCACTGCACCATGAGGCCCTGGAGCAGGGTCTGGTAGAGGCGGCCCTCGGTGTCGACGGCCTCCTTGTCGAGGTCAGCCTCCGGGACGTCGCTGAACATCGGGAGGATGCCGGAGCGGCCGTCCTCCTGGGCCTGCGCGAGCAGCTTGCGCACCTCGGGCAGGCGGTCCCCCTGGAGGATCAGCTCGAAGCTCAGCAGCCAGATCGGGCGCGACTCGGGGATCGAGGCGATGACGTTCGCCCAGACCTCCTGGAAGCGCTCCAGCGACCCCGCCGCCGTCCGGGGCGCCTCGCCCCCTCCCCAGCCGGCTCCGCTGCCGTCGCCCATCTCCTCGACCAGGGCGACGTACGCCTGCACCAGCAGGGCGTCCTTGGAGCCGTAGTGGTAGCCGATGGAGGCCAGGTTGGTCCCGGACTCCTTGACGATGTCCCGCGCCGTGGTGCGCACGAAGCCCTTCTCCAGCAGGCAGCGCTTCGCGCCGTCGAGCAGATCCTCACGATGTCCCATGTCCTCAACCCTACCCGCGATCCATACAGGCGTCCTAGACGGATGACCTATACGCACGATCTATACGGACGTACTAGACAGGCGTTTAAGACGTGTGTACATTCCTTGGCATGACGAACTCCACGAGCACCAACACGATCCGGGCCGGTCTCGCCGGCCGTCGCGAATGGACCGCCCTCGGCGTGCTGATGCTGCCGCTGCTGCTGGTCTCGATGGACGTCTCGGTCCTCTACTTCGCCATCCCGGCGATCAGCGCGGACCTGGAGCCGACCGGCACCCAGCAGCTGTGGATCTTCGACATCTACGCGTTCGTCCTGGCCGGCCTGCTGATGACGATGGGCTCCCTGGGGGACCGCATCGGCCGCCGCCGGCTGCTGCTGATCGGGGCCGCCGCCTTCGGCGCCGCCTCCCTGGTGGCCGCGTACGCGAACAGCGCCGAGACCCTGATCGCGGCCCGCGCGGTGCTCGGCATCGGCGGCGCGACGCTGATGCCCTCGACCATGGCGCTGGTGCGCACGATGTTCACCGACCCGGGCCAGCGGGCCAAGGCGATCGGCATCTGGTCCGGCGTGATGACGGCCGGGATCGCGCTCGGCTCGGTGCTCAGCGGCATCCTGGTGCAGTACTTCTGGTGGGGCTCGGTGTTCCTGGTCAACCTGCCCGCGATGGCGCTGCTGCTCGTCCTCGGCCCGATCCTGCTGCCCGAGTCGAAGAACCCCGCCCCCGGCCGCTTCGACCTCGTCAGCGTGCCGCTGTCGATGGCCGCGGTCCTCCCCGTGGTCTACGGCCTGAAGGAGATCCCCTCCGAGGGCGTGCACCCGCTCTACGTCGCCTCGATCGCCACCGGTCTCTTCTTCGCCGCCCTCTTCGTCCACCGCCAGCGCACCGCGGCCTCCCCGATGATCTCGCCGGCCCTGTTCCGCGGCCGGGGCTTCGCCCCCGCGGTGGTGCTGAACCTCATCTCCTCGTTCGCGATGATGGGCTCGGCGTTCTTCACCACGCAGTACCTCCAGTCGGTGCTCGGCAAGAGCGCGATGGAGGCGGCCCTGTGGGCCCTGCTGCCCTCGCTGCCGATCGGCATGGCGGCCCCGGTCGCGACCCAGCTGGTGCAGAAGGGCGTCAACCGGGCCTACGTCGTCACCACCGGCTTCGCGATCGGCGCGGCGGGCTACGGGATGCTGGCCCTGGCCGGCACGGACTCCCTGTGGCTGGTCCTGGCGGCCTGCGCCGTCCTCTCCTCCGGCATCGTGATGGTCATCTCCCAGATGACCGACCTGGCGCTGGGCGCGGCCCCGGCGGAGCAGGCGGGCGCCGCCTCCTCCCTCCTGGAGACCGGCTCGGAGTTCGGCGGCGCGCTGGGCATGGCGACGCTCGGCTCCATCGGCACCGCGATCTACCGCCACGAGATCCCCTCCGGCGCCCCCGCCCCGGCCCACGAGACGCTCGGCGGCGCGCTCGCGGTGGCCGGTCAGCTTCCGGGCCGGGCCGGCGAGGCCCTGGTGACGGCCGCCCGGGAGGCGTTCACCGGCGGAATGCAGGGCGCGGCCCTCGCGGGAGCGGCGCTGCTGGTCCTGGCCGGCACCGCGGCGGCGGTGACCCTGCGCCGGGTGACCGTCAGGGACGAGGAAGCCCAGCCGGTCGCCGAGACCGAGGAGGCCGAGCCGGTGAAGGCGATGGCCTGACGGCCGGGGCGCACGCGAAAGGCGCCGGGTGAGCTGGAATCGACCAGCTCACCCGGCGCCTTCGTCCGCTTGCGGGCGCGGCTGCCTCAGACGAGGTTCACCGAACGGGCGGACGTCGCCCCGATCTCGGCCGCGACCTCCGCGAGCACCCCGGCGGGCACCGTGTCGTCCACGGTCAGCACCGCCAGCGCCTCGCCGCCCACCGTCGCCCGGGCGACCTGCATGCCGGCGATGTTGATCCCGGCCTCGCCGATGACCCGGCCCACCGTGCCGACGACGCCGGGACGGTCCTCGTAGCGCAGGACGACCATGTGCTCGGCGAGCGCCAGGTCGACGTCGTACTCGCCGACGGCGACGATCTTCTGCACGTGCTTGGGGCCGGCCAGCGTGCCGGAGACCGACACCTCCTCGCCGTCGGCGAGGGTGCCGCGCACGGTGACGACGTTGCGGTGGTCCGTCGACTCGCTGCTCGTGGTCAGGCGGACCTCGACGCCGCGCTCCTGCGCGAACAGCGGCGCGTTGACGTAGGAGACGGTCTCGTCGACGACGTCCTCGAAGACACCCTTGAGGGCGGACAGCTCCAGCACCTTCACGTCGTGCTGGGTGATCTCGCCGTAGACCTCGACGTCCAGACGGACGGCGACCTCACCGGCGAGCGCGGTGAAGATGCGGCCGAGGCGCTCGGCGAGCGGCAGACCCGGCTTGACGTCCTCGGCGATGACACCGCCCTGGACGTTGACCGCGTCCGGGACCAGCTCACCGGCGAGGGCCAGGCGCACCGACTTGGCGACGGCGATGCCCGCCTTCTCCTGCGCCTCGTCGGTGGAGGCGCCCAGGTGCGGGGTGCAGACGACCTGGTCGAACTCGAACAGCGGGGAGTCGGTGCACGGCTCCTTGGTGTACACGTCCAGGCCCGCGCCGGCGACCCGGCCCTCCTTGAGCGCCGAGTACAGCGCCTCCTCGTCGACGATGCCGCCGCGTGCGGCGTTGACGACGCGCACCGTCGGCTTGACCTTGCGCAGCGCCTCCTCGCCGATCAGGCCGAGGGTCTCGGGGGTCTTCGGCAGGTGGACGGTGATGAAGTCGGAGACCTCGAGGAGTTCGTCCAGGGTCAGCACCTTGACGCCCATCTGGGCGGCGCGCGCGGGCTGCACGTAGGGGTCGTAGGCGACGACCTTCATGCCGAAGGCGGACATGCGCTGCGCGACCAGGGCGCCGATGCGGCCGAGGCCGACGACGCCGAGGGTCTTCTCGGCCAGCTCGACGCCGGTGTACTTGCTGCGCTTCCACTCGCCGTTCTTCAGCGCGGCGTTGGCCTGCGGGATGTTGCGGGCGGTGGCGAGGAGCAGACCGCAGGCCAGTTCGGCGGCGGTCACGATGTTGGAGGTCGGGGCGTTGACGACCATCACGCCGGCCTTGGTGGCGGCGGAGACGTCGACGTTGTCCAGGCCGACCCCGGCGCGGGCGACGACCTTGAGCTTCTTCGCGGCGGCGATCGCCTCGGCGTCGACCTTGGTGGCCGAGCGGATCAGGATGGCGTCGACGCCGGCGATGGCGGGCAGCAGTTCGGCCCGGTCGGCGCCGCTGCAGTGCCGGATCTCGAAGTCCGGGCCGAGCGCGTCGACGGTCGCGGGCGACAGCTCTTCAGCGATGAGTACGACAGGTTTCGAGCTCACGTGAGTCCTCACAGGTCCGATGCGGACGGCCGTCCCGACGGCCGCAGCGGTGGAGTGGGCGGGATGCTAGCCGCGTGGAAGACGCACGACGCTGTGGGCCTGACGCGTTGTTTGTGCAGCAGTGTAGTGGCGTCGCGTGCGTCGTATTACGCCGCTGCGGAAGGATCACCCGTCCGTGGCTGGACGGGGTGGACAACGCCGTGAGTCCGCCGTGAACTCCGACGTTACCCCGGGTTCGGCGGACGGGGCCGGGGCGTCGGCCCCGCCCCCGTCCGCCGCGAGGCCTACGCCTCCTCGTCCACCCAGCTCATGAGCTTGCGCAGCTCCTTGCCGGTGGTCTCCAGCAGGTGCTCGGAGTCCTGCTTCTTGTACTCGTTGTACTTCTTCAGACCGCCGTGGTACTCGTCCATCCAGTTCCTGGCGAAGGAGCCGTCCTGGATCTCGGCGAGGACCTTCTTCATCTCGGCCTTGGTGGCGTCGGTGATGATGCGCGGGCCGGTGACATAGTCGCCCCACTCGGCGGTCTCGGAGATCGACCAGCGCATCTTCTCCAGGCCGCCCTCGTACATGAGGTCGACGATCAGCTTCAGCTCGTGCAGGCACTCGAAGTAGGCGATCTCCGGCTGGTAGCCCGCCTCGACCAGCGTCTCGAAGCCGGCCTTCACCAGGGCGGCGGTGCCACCGCACAGGACGGCCTGCTCACCGAACAGGTCGGTCTCGGTCTCCTCGGTGAAGGTGGTCTTGATGACGCCGGCGCGGGTGCCGCCGATGCCCTTGGCGTAGGACAGCGCCAGCCCGAACGCGTCACCGGAGGCGTCCTGCTCGACGGCCACGATGCACGGGACGCCGCGGCCCTCCTCGTACTGACGGCGCACCAGGTGACCCGGGCCCTTGGGGGCGACCATGCAGACGTCCACGCCGGCCGGGGGCTTGATGAAGCCGTAGCGGATGTTCAGGCCGTGACCGAAGAACAGCGCGTCGCCGTCCTTCAGGTTGGGGGCGATGTGCTCCTCGTAGACCTGGCCCTGGATCGGGTCCGGCACCAGGATCATGATGACGTCGGCCTCGGCGGCGGCCTCCGACGGGCTCACCACGCGCAGGCCCTGCTCCTCGGCCTTGGCCTTCGACTTGGATCCCTCGTGCAGACCGACACGCACGTCGACACCCGAGTCGCGCAGCGACAGGGCGTGGGCGTGACCCTGGCTGCCGTAGCCGATGACCGCGACCTTGCGGCCCTGGATGATGGACAGGTCGGCGTCGGCGTCGTAGAACAGCTCGGCCACTGGGTTCTCTCCTTGGTGTGCAGGTTGTGCGTCCCACCGTATGCCGGTGGGGGGACGGGAAGTCTCGGGGTCTCGGTATACGGGCGGACGGTGTCACCCGGCCGCCGGTACACGTCGCTTCGTGTTGTTACGCCGACCGGTCCAGGGCGCGCAGCGACCGGTCCGTGATCGAACGGGCGCCGCGGCCGATCGCGATGGTGCCGGACTGCACCAGCTCCTTGATGCCGTACTGCTCCAGCATCTTGAGCATGGCGGTCAGCTTGTCGCTGGAGCCGGTGGCCTCGATGGTGACGGCCTCCGGGGAGACGTCGACCGTCTTGGCGCGGAAGAGCTGGACGATCTCGGTGATCTGGGAGCGCGTCTCGTTGTCGGCGCGCACCTTCACCAGGACGAGTTCGCGCTGCACGGCCGAACCGGGTTCCAGTTCGACGATCTTCAGCACGTTGACGAGCTTGTTGAGCTGCTTGGTCACCTGTTCCAGCGGAAGGTCCTCGACACCGACCACGATGGTGATGCGGGAGATGTCGGGGTGCTCGGTGACGCCGACCGCGAGCGAGTCGATGTTGAAGCCGCGGCGGGAGAAGAGGGCGGCGATCCGGGCGAGGATGCCGGGGGTGTTCTCGACCAGGACCGAGAGCGTGTGCTTGGTGGACATGACGGTCGTACCTTCCTGAAGTCCTCGGACGGCTCTCAGTCGTCGGCGCTGTCGCCGAAGTCGGGGCGGACGTCGCGGGCGGCCATGATCTCGTCGTTGGAGGTGCCGGCGGCGACCATCGGCCAGACCATCGCGTCCTCGTGGACGATGAAGTCGATGACGACCGGGCGGTCGTTGATCGAGTTCGCCTCCTCGATGGCCTTGTCCAGGTCCTCGGGGCGCTCGCAGCGGATCGCGTGACAGCCCATGGCCTCCGACAGCTTCACGAAGTCGGGGACGCGGGTGCCGCGGGCGTCCTGGTTGACGTCGTCCGGGCCGGAGTGCAGGACCGTGTTGGAGTAACGCTGGTTGTAGAACAGGGTCTGCCACTGGCGGACCATCCCGAGGGCGCCGTTGTTGATGACGGCGACCTTGATCGGGATGTTGTTCAGGGCGCAGGTGGTCAGCTCCTGATTGGTCATCTGGAAGCAGCCGTCGCCGTCGATCGCCCAGACCGTCCGCTGCGGCATGCCGGCCTTGGCGCCCATGGCGGCCGGGACGGCGTAGCCCATGGTCCCGGCGCCGCCGGAGTTCAGCCAGGTGGCGGGCTGCTCGTACTGGACGAAGTGCGCGGCCCACATCTGGTGCTGGCCGACGCCCGCCGCGAAGATCGTGCCCTCGGGGGCGAGCTGCCCGATCCGCTCGATGACGTGCTGCGGGGACAGGGAGCCGTCCGCGGGCTCCTCGTAGCCGAGCGGGTAGGTGTCGCGCCAGCGGCCGAGATCCTTCCACCAGGCGGTGTAGTCGCCCTTGTGGCCTTCGGCGTGCTCCTTCTGGACGGCCTGGACCAGGTCGGCGATGACCTCGCGGGCGTCGCCGACGATCGGCACGTCGGCCTCGCGGTTCTTGCCGATCTCGGCGGGGTCGATGTCGGCGTGGACGATCTTGGCGTACGGGGCGAAGCTGTCCAGCTTGCCGGTGACGCGGTCGTCGAAGCGGGCACCGAGGGCGACGATCAGGTCGGCCTTCTGCAGCGCGGTGACGGCGGTGACCGCACCGTGCATGCCCGGCATTCCCACGTGCAGCGGGTGGCTGTCGGGGAACGCGCCGAGCGCCATCAGGGTGGTGGTGACGGGCGCTCCGGTGAGTTCGGCCAGCACCTTCAGTTCGGCGGTGGCCTTGGCCTTCAGCACGCCGCCGCCGACGTAGAGGACCGGGCGCCTGGCGGCGGTGATGAGCTTGGCCGCCTCGCGGATCTGCTTGGCGTGCGGCTTGGTGACGGGCCGGTAGCCGGGCAGGTCCATGACCGGCGGCCAGGAGAAGGTGGTCTTCTTCTGGAGGATGTCCTTGGGGATGTCGACCAGGACCGGGCCGGGGCGGCCGGTGGAGGCGATGTGGAACGCCTCGGCGATCACCCGCGGGATGTCCTCGCCCTTGGTGACCAGGAAGCTGTGCTTGGTGATCGGCATGGTGATGCCGACGATGTCCGCCTCCTGGAAGGCGTCCGTGCCGATCGCGGAGGACACCACCTGCCCGGTGATCGCGACCAGCGGCACGGAGTCCATGTTGGCGTCGGCGATCGGGGTGACCAGGTTGGTGGCGCCGGGGCCCGAGGTGGCCATGCAGACGCCCACCTTGCCGGTGGCCTGCGCGTAGCCGGTGGCGGCGTGGCCGGCGCCCTGCTCGTGCCGGACCAGGACGTGCCGCACTCGGGTGGAGTCCATCAGCGGGTCGTACGCCGGCAGGATCGTGCCGCCCGGAATGCCGAATACCGTGTCCGCGCCGACTTCCTCGAGGGAGCGGATGAGGGACTGCGCACCCGTGACGTGCTCGGGCGCCATCTGGTGTCCTCCGGATCGGGGCCGCGGCTGCGGATGGTGGGCCCCGGTGGCCTGCTCGGTCATCGGCATTCTCTTCTCGATGCTGAGGTTCTGCGAGGGTTCGGGTGTCGGCTTTCGCCAGGTTCGCACGGTGCGCGACCGCTGTGCGGCAGGTGCCCGTGCAACAAAAAACCCCTCGTGCCGTGAGGCAAGCGAGGGGAGCGCGCCGGTGAAGGTCGCTGGGGATCCGGATCGTCCTCCGGTGGGTCCCAGCTCAGCCGACGCGCTGTCCAAGTACGAGAATTCGGGTGCGCATGGAACTGACCCTCCCCCCGGCACGCATCCACTGTCAAGTGGGTGGGACGGGAGTCTCATCATGTGGGCGAAGGCTCGTCCCGCCTCCGAAGACGGCCGGTACCTGGCCCGTGTACACGCCCGCGCCACCGCCCCCGGCGAACGCCGGCTCGGCCGCGCCGTGCGGTACCGGGTAGTGGCCGCAGGTGAGCGCCCGGCGCAGCCGGTACTCGTCGAGCGGGCCGGAGAACGCCATGCCCTGGCCGTGCGTGCAGCCCATCGCGCGCAGGGCGGCGATCTGCTCGGGCAGGTCCACGCCGTCGGCCACCGACTGCAGCCCGAGGTCGCCCGCGATGCGCAGCAGCCCACTGGTGATCTTGTGCAGGCGGGCCGACTCGACGACGCCCTCGACCAGGGAGCGGTCGAGCTTCAGTACCTCGACGGGGAGCTTCCTGAGCGCCGTGAGGGCGCCGTGGCCGCTGCCGAAGCCGTCCAGGGCGATCCGCACACCGAGGCGGCTCAGGGCGGACAGGCGGCGCTCCAGCTCGTCCAGCGACACCCGCGGGTCGGTGTCGGCCAGCTCGAGCACCAGGGCCCCGGAGGGCAGACCGTGCCGGGTCAGCAGGGTCTCGACGGTGCCGGGCGGCAGGGAGCGGTCGAGGAGGCGGCGCGCGCCCATCCGGACCACCACCGGCACGTTCAGCCCGGTCCGGGCGCGCTCGGCTGCCTGCTCGACGGCCTCCTCCAGCATCCAGCGGCCCAGTTCGGCCGTCTTGTCGCTGTCCTCCGAGACCCTCAGGAACTCGGCCGGTGTGAAGAGGACCCCCTGGGAGGAGCGCCAGCGCGCCTGGGCGGCGACCGACGTGATCCGGCCGGTCGCCAGGCAGGCCACCGGCTGGTGCAGCAGCGTGAACTCGCCGTCGTGCAGGGCGGACCTGAGCCGGCCCGCCAGCTCCGCCTTGCGGACGACGTCCTGCTGCATCTGCGGCTTGTACAGCTCGACGCGGCCCTTCCCGGCCGCCTTCGCTCGGTACATGGCGAGGTCGGCGTTGCGCAGCAGCTCTCCCGCGCCGAGGCCCGGCTCGGCGAAGGCGACGCCGATGGACGCGGCGACGCGGACATCGTTGCCGTCGATGAGGTACGGCTGCGACAGGGTGATCCTGAGCCGGTCGGCCAGCTCCAGGATGTGCCCTTCGCGGGCGGTGCGGTCGCGGGTGCCGTCCCCGACGATGAGCGCGGCGAACTCGTCGCCGCCGAGCCGGGAGGCGGTGTCCCCGTACCGGACGGACTCCTGGAGTCTGCGGGCGGCCTGGACGAGGAGTTCGTCCCCGGCCTGGTGCCCGATGGTGTCGTTGACGGCCTTGAAGCCGTCCAGGTCGATGAAGAGCACGGCGGTGCCGCGGTCGGTGGAGCGGCGGCCGGACAGCGCCTGCTGCACGCGCTTGGTGAACAGCGCGCGGTTGGGCAGGTCGGTGAGCGGGTCGTGCTCGGCGTTGTGCTGGAGCTGCGCCTGCAGGCGTACGCGTTCCGTGACGTCCCGGCTGTTGAAGATGAGGCCGCCGTGGTGGCGGTTGATGGTCGACTCCACGTTGAGCCAGCCTCCCCCACTCTCGGCTTCTCCCCCAGCCTCCGGCCGGGAGGTGCCCCCAGAGCGGGAGGCGCCCCCACCCCCGGACCGGAAGCGGCACTCGATGCGCGTGGTGGGTTCTTCCAGCGGGCTGGCGGCGAGGAACCGGCGCACCTCGTGCACGACGCAGCCCAGGTCCTCCGGGTGGATGAGGCCGGCCAGTTCGGTGCCGACCAGTTCCTCGGCGGGCCGCCCGTACACCCCGGCGGCGGCCGGGGAGACGTACCTCAGGATGCCGTTGGGCGCGGCGATCATGATGACGTCGCTGGAGCCCTGCACCAGGGAGCGGAAGTGGTTCTCCTTCTGCGCGAGTTCCTGGGTGAGGGCCATGTTGTCGAGCAGCATGATGCCCTGGCGCACGACGAGGGCGAGCACCACCGCACCGGCGGTGATCAGCACCACCCGGTCGACGCTGTGGCCGTTGAGCACGTTGTACAGGACTCCGAGCGTGCACACGGCGGCGGCGAGGTAGGGCGTGAGGGCGGCCAGGGAACCGGCGATGGGCCGGGCGGCCGGGTACCGCTCGTGATCGGTCTCCGGTACGAGGCGCGGCCGGGCGGCCCCGCCGGGCGGCGCCTGGCGCTGTCCGGGCAGCCGCTCGTGCGCCACGCGGGCGTGCCCGTCGGTCGCGGGGGCGCCGCCCGCCGGGGCGCGGCCGTCGGCCTCGGGCGCGGGGCCGTCGGGCACGCGCGCGTGCACGTGCGCGTCGGCGCCGTGCGGGCGCGCGTCGGCCGCCTCGTGTGTCGCGGGGTGCCGGCCGGTCCCGGGGCGGTCGGGGCCGTGCTGCCCGACGGGCCCGTCGCGGTCGGCTCCGTGCCGGTCCGGTCGTTGCCGGCCGGCCCCGGTGCGACCCGTCCCCGGGTGGCCCGTCCCCGGGTGGCCCGTCTTCGGGCGGGCCGTCTCGTGGCGGTCGGCCGTGGGTCCGTCGTGGGGGCGTGCCGCCGGGATGGGACCGCTCCCGCGTGCGGGCGCGTTGTGGGGCCCGACCCAGGGGGCGTACGCCAGGAGCAGCGAGCCGGCGAACCAGCCCGCGTCCAGAAGCTGCCCGGAGCGGTAGCTGTGGTGCATCAGCGGCGACGTGAACAGGGCGTCGCTCAGCACGGTGAGGGCGAGTCCGCCGATCGCCGTGTTCACTGCGGTGCGGTTGAGCGGTGAGCGCCGGAAGTGCAGGGCGAGCACCATGCTGACCAGGGCGATGTCCAGCAGCGGGTACGCCAGGGAGAGCGCGGTGTGCGCGACGCTCGGCCCGTCGAACCTGGCCGCCTGGGCCAGCGCCAGGCTCCAGGAGAGCGTGAGCAGCGAGCCGCCGATCAGCCAGGCGTCCAGCGCCAGGCAGACCCAGCCGGCCCTCGTCACCGGGCGCTTGGCGAGCACCAGCAGCCCGACGATCGCGGGCGGCGCGAAGCACAGGAAGAACAGGTCGGCGTAACTGGGGCTGGGCACGGGCTCGTCGAGGACGACCTCGTACCAGCCCCAGACGCCGTTGCCCAGGGAGGCCATCGCCGAGGAGAGGGCGAACAGCAGCCAGGCGGATCGAAAGCGGACCCGGTGTCTGCGGGCGTACAGGGCGCACGACACGGCGGCGGTGCCGGCCGCGGCGGACAGCCCGAAGTCGCCCATGACCAGCGCGATTTCGCGCGAGCCCCAGTCGCAGGCGGAACCCACGGCGTAGCCCGCGCACACCAGCGCCAGGACGAGCTGGGAGGCCACTCTGCCGAATCCGCCGGGCGCCGCCGGCGGCCGGGTGGGCCGGGCTCCCGGCGGGGGCGGGGTCCGGCGCGCTCCCTCGGGCGCGGTCACGGCGGGGGCGGGCGGGCTCACCGGAGGCTCCCGGTCCGCACCGCCGTGTCCCTCGTGTCCCTCGCACCCCGGCGCGCCGGGTGCCCCTGCCTCACGCGGGCACCGGGTTCGCGGTGCCGGTGCCGGCTTCGGTGGCAGCCGGGCCGCCCGTCGCGGCCGGGCCGGTCGCTGTGCGGGCCGCTGCCGCGAGCGGCCGTGTGCCAGGGCCTCCGGCGGCTCCGCCGCGTCGGATCGTTCGTCCATAGGCCGTGCATCGCCCGTCGCCCCCCTCGCAGTCCGAAATGTCCATCCCCGGCGCCGAACGGTGCCCGGCGCAGCCCCTGTCGGGGACGATACACCAGTCTCGTCACTCAGGGACATAGTTCCTCTACGCTCCGTGACGACCAGCGCATATGCGGATACACCCCGCGTCCGGGGGGTTGCGGACGGTGCCGGGACGGGGCTATACGCCTGCCCCGCCCGTCGTCAGAACCACGTTCGCGAGCGGCTCCTGGTTCACGAACCGGTGCAATTGCCCCGTCAGCAGCCGCTCGGCGCGCGGCCGGAACGCCGAGGTGGGGCCACCGACATGCGGGCTGATCAGCACGCCGGGCGCGTGCCACAGCGGATGGTGCGCGGGCAGCGGCTCGGGGTCGGTGACGTCGAGGGCGGCGGTGAGCCTGCCGCTCTCCAACTCGGCCAGCAGCGCCTCGGTGTCGACGACCCTTCCGCGCGCGACGTTCACCAGGAGCGCGCCGTCCTTCATCCGGGCGAGGAAGTCCGCGTCGACCAGGCCGCGCGTGGCCTGGGTCAAGGGCGTGGACAGGACGACGACATCGGCCTCCGGGAGCAGGGCGGGCAGATCGGTGAGCGGGTGCACCGGGCCGCGCGCTGTGGCGCGCGCGGAGCGCGCCACGCGCGCCACCCGCGCGACCTCGAACGGCACGAGCCGGTCCTCGATGGCGGCGCCGATGGCTCCGTAGCCCACGATGAGGACGTTCTTGTCGGCCAGCGCGGGGTGGAAGCCTCCGCCCCACTCCCCGCGGTCCTGGGACCGCACGAAGCCGGGGACGCCGCGCAGGGAGGCGAGGACGAGCGTCAGGGCCAGTTCGGCCGTGCTCGCCTCGTGCACCCCGCGCGCGTTGCACAGCACGACTCCCGGCGGCAGGTGCCCGAGGCCTGCCTCCACGTTGTCGGTGCCGGCGGACAGCGTCTGCACGACCCGTACCGAGCGCATGCGGTCCAGCGGGCGTACGACGAGCCCGGCCGGCCTCATGTACGGCACGACGTAGAAGGCGCAGTCGGCCGGATCCCCGGGGAACGGCTGCGCACCGTCGTCTCCCCCGTCCCAGAACAGGTAGTTCGGCCCCTCGGGGAGCCCCTTGATCTCCTTGGGCGGGATGGGCAGCCACACGTCAGCACTCATGCTCAGGAGGCTATGCCAGGCGCGCGCGGGCGCAGAGGTTAGGTTGGTGAGCCGAGGAGAGGGAGGGTTACGGCGAGGTGGAGCGCAGGACGATCGGCGCGGCGGCACTCGCGGTGGGGGCCGTAGGACTTGGCTGCATGCCGATGAGCTGGGCCTACAGCGCGTCCCGGCGGCGCGGGGAGGACTCTTTGCGGGCCGTGCACCGGGCGCTGGACCTGGGCTCGGCACTGCTGGACACCGCCGACATGTACGGCCCGTTCACCAACGAGTTGCTGCTGGGGCGGGTGCTGAAGGAGCGGCGCTCGGACGCCTTCGTCTCGACCAAGGTCGGGCTGCTGGTGGGCGACCAGCACATCGTGGCCAACGGCCGTCCCGGGTATGTGCGGCGGGCCTGTGACGCGTCGCTGCGGCGGCTGCAGACGGACGTGATCGACCTCTACCAGTTGCACCGGGCCGACCCGGAGGTGCCGGTGGAGGAGACCTGGGGGGCGATGGCGGATCTGGTGCGGGCCGGGAAGGTGCGGGCGCTCGGTCTGTGCGCCGTGGGGGCGCGCGGCGGACGCCGGTCCCGGGGGCGGCTGCATGACGGAACGATCCGGCAGCTGGAGCGGGTGCAGCAGGTGTTCCCGGTGAGCGCGGTGCAGGCCGAGCTGTCGGTGTGGTCGCCGGAACCGCTGGAGGCCCTGCTGCCGTGGTGCGCGGCCCGGGGCGTCGGCGTGCTGGCCGCGATGCCGCTGGGCAACGGCTTCCTGACCGGCACGCTCACCCCCGGCCAGGGCTTCGAACCGGACGACCTGCGGGCCCGCCACCCCCGCTTCACCGCCGAGATGATGGCCGCCAACCAGCCGATCGTCGCCGGTCTGCGGCGCGTGGCCGCCCGGCACGGCGACGGCGTCACACCGGCCCAGGTGGCCCTGGCCTGGGTGCTCGCCCAGGGACGGCACGTGATCCCGGTGCCGGGCACCAAGCGCGAGCACTGGGTCACGGAGAACGCCGCCGCGGTGGAGCTGCGCCTGACGGTCCAGGACCTGACGGAGCTGGCACGGCTTCCGGCGGCGCGGGGGTCGTGGGACTGAACGCGGGGGCGGTGACCGGGCGCGGGGGCGTGTGACCGCGGGGGCTGTGACCGGGCGCGGGGGCAGGGACTTGTGCGCGGGGGCAGGGACTGCGCGAGGGGCGCGGGGAGCCGGGTCCGCGTGGATCGCGGGCGATCGGGAACCTGGGAGGGCGCGGGCGGTGTTTGAGAAAGAGCGACCGCCGCGTCGAAGGGACACGATCGTGCAGGCTCGGGCTCGGGCTGTGACCGGCATGCTGGCCGCCGCCGCACTGCTGCTGACCGCCGGGTGCTCCTCCGGTGGACCGCCACCCGGCGCTGGGAGCGCCCCGCCCGGCACGGCGGTGGGGTCCTCCCCCTCCCCCGGGCGGCCCGCCGCGGAGAACACCCCGCCGGCCAAGGGCACCGTGAAAGTGCTGCGCACGGTGGCGGAGGGCCTGGACTCCCCGTGGGGCCTGGCCCCGCTTCCGGACGGCGGCCTCCTCGTCTCCTCCCGCGACCGGGCGACGATCACCCGCGTCGACGAGCGGACGGGGAGGAAGACGGAGCTGGGCACGGTCTCCGGAGTGGCACCCCGGGGCGAGGGCGGCCTCCTCGGCATCGCCCTCTCCCCCCACTACGCCGCCGACCACATGGTGTACGCCTACTTCACCTCTGCCTCGGACAACCGCATCGTCCGGATGCTGTACGACGCGAAGAAGCCCGCCGGGGAGCAACTGGGCGCGCCCGACACGATCTTCAAGGGCATTCCCAAGGGCGTCATCCACAACGGCGGCCGGATCGCCTTCGGCCCGGACGGCATGCTGTACGCGGGCACCGGCGAGAACGGCGAGCGCGGGCCGGCCCAGGACACGAAGTCCCTGCGCGGCAAGATCCTGCGGCTGACCCCGGAGGGCGAGCCGGCTCCGGGCAACCCCTTCCCCGGCTCCCCGGTGTACTCCTACGGCCACCGCAACGTGCAGGGCCTCGCCTGGGACGGCAAGCAGCGGCTGTTCGCGTCCGAGTTCGGCCAGGACACCTGGGACGAGCTGAACGCGATCGCACCCGGCGGGAACTACGGCTGGCCCGACGCGGAGGGCAGGTCCACCGACGCGCGCTTCCGCAACCCCGTCGCCCAGTGGCACACCGACCAGGCCTCGCCGAGCGGCATCGCGTACGCCGAGGGCTGCGTGTGGATGGCGGGGCTGAGGGGCGAGCGCCTGTGGCGGATCCCGCTGAAGGGCACGGTGGCGTCCGCCGCCCCCCAGGCGTTCCTCCCGGGCACCTACGGGCGGCTGCGCACGGTCGCCGCGGCGGGCGACGGCAGGCTCTGGCTGGTCACGAGCAACACCGACGGCCGGGGCACGCCGAAGAAGGGCGACGACCGGATCCTGGAACTCGAGGTGAGGTGACCCGGGCGCTCACGCGTCGCCCGGCTCGCCTTCCCCCCGGGGTCCGGCGTCCGCCTCGCGGACCTCCTCGGTCCTCGGTGGCCGTACGACGACCCGTCCCGAGGCGAGGTCGATCGGTCCCCGCCCGGGATCGTTGTCCCCGACGTCCTCACGGGTCAACTCCAGCCGCTTCTGCTCGTCACGGGTGTGCTTGCGCCCTGGGGCGAACAGTTCCTCGAAGGCGTCGAACACGTCCCCTCCCTCACCGTCCTGCCTCCACCGTACGACTCAGCCGGCGGCCCGGGCGGCGAGCGGGTCACCGGGGAACATCTCCAGCCGGTGCGCCACCGCCGCCGCCTCGACCCGGCCGGAGACGCCGAGCTTGGCCAGGATGTTGGAGACGTGGACGCTGGCCGTCTTGGGGGAGATGAACAGTTCCCCGGCGATCTGGCGGTTGGTGCGGCCGAGGGAGACCAGGCGCAGGACGTCGCGTTCCCTGCTGGTGAGGCCCAGCGACTCGGCGGGGTCCCCGGGGGCCGCGGGCCGCTGGGCGGGCTTCGTCAGGGGCAGCCGGGCGCGCTGGGCGAGCAGGGCCACGGAGTCGGCGAGCGGCCGGGCCCCGAGGTGGCCGGCGACCGCGTGGGCCAGGCGGAGCAGTTCCGTGGCGCGCTCCCGCTGGTCCTCGCCGGCGAGCAGCGCCTCCGCCAGGCGCAGCCGGACGCGGGCGAGGTCGTAGGGGCGCTCCAGGGTCTCGAAGGCGGCGACGACGGCGGCCCACTCCTCGGGCCGGGAGCATCCCTCGGCACGCAGCAGTTCGGCGCGTACCCAGCGTTCGTAGGCCTGCCAGACGGGGACGTTGACGGTCAGCGCCTTGGCGGCCTTCCGGATGCGGTCGAGGGCGTCGGGGCGGCCCGGGCCGGCCGCGGGCAGCCCGGCCGTGCGGGCCTCGACGGTGGCGGCGGCGAGCAGCAGGGGCCAGCCGTAGCGCTGGGTGCCGGGCGGGAAGCCGTCCTCCAGGGCGCGTGCGAGTTCGGTGCGGGCGTCGAGCAGGCGGCCCTCCCCCGCCGCGACGCCGATCGCGATGCGGACCAGGGGCAGGGTGTGCTGCGGCGCGCAGTCATGGGTGCCGAAGTGGGAGCGGCCGTCGGCGAGTTGTGCGGCGGCCTCGGCCAGTTCGCCCCGGGCGAGGGCCAGTTCGGCGCGTATGCGGGCGTGGAAGGCGCGCGGCTTGGCGCTCTGGCCCACGCGCCGCGACCGGGAGGCGGCCTCTGCGGCCTCCTCCCAGCGGCCCAGGGTGAACAGCGACTCGGCGAGGTTGCCCCAGACCCAGGCCTCCTGGTCGAGCAGGCCGTAGCGCCGGGTGTGGGCGATGCCCTGTTCCAGCAGGGGGACGGCCTCGCGGGAGCGGCCGACGGACTCCAGCTCGGACGGCAGGTTGACGTAGGAGCGTCCGGCGACGGCGGCGATGCCGCGCTCCACCGTGCGCTGGTTGACCTCGTGCATCTCGGCGAGTCCGGCCTCGACGTCGCCCGCCTGGACCCTGAGGCCGCCGAGGGTCAGGCGCGCGGTCATCTCGATCTCGCAGGCGCCGACCATGCGCGCGTACTCCACGGCCCGCTCGGCGGCCGAGAAGGCCTCGGGGCCGGGCTCGTGGACCATGGACCAGTTGGCGACGTTGGCGAGCACCTCGGCGTGCACCTCGGACGGCGGCAGACCGCGCACCAGGTCCTGGGCGCGGGCCAGTTCACGCCAGCCGTTGCCCTGGGCCTTCGCCTGGACCAGGCGGGAACGCTGGATCCAGAACCAGGCGGCGCGCAGGGGGTCGTGCTCGTCCTCCAGGAGGCGCAGCGCCCGCTTGATGATCTTCATGGCGCGGTCCCGCTCGCCGCAGAAGCGGCCCGCGACGGCGGCCTCGGCCAGCAGGTCGAGGTAGCACAGGGGCGTGGTGGCGGGGTCGCCGCCGCAGGGCGGACAGACCTCCGTGTAGTCCACGGGACGCAACCGGTCCCGTACGTCCTCGGGGGTGGTGTCCCACAGTTCCATGGCCCGCTCCAGGAGGCGCAGCTGCTCGCTGTAGGCGTGCCGGGCGCGGGCGGTGACGGAGGCGTCCAGGACGGCGGGCAGGGCCTTGGCCGGGTCGTGGGCGTGGTACCAGTAGCTGGCCAGCCGCATGACGCGCTGGTCGGCGGCGACGAGGGACGGGTCGTCCTCCAGTGCCTCGGCGTAGCGGCGGTTGAGGCGGGAGCGTTCGCCGGGGAGCAGGTCGTCGCCGACGGCCTCGCGGACCAGGGCGTGCCGGAAGCGGTAGCCGTCGCCGGTGGGGGCGGCGATGAGGATGTTGGCGTTCACGGCGGCCCGCAGCGCCTCGATGAGGTCGTCCTCGGTGAGCCGGGCCACGGCGGCGAGCAGCCGGTACTCGACGGTGGATCCGCCCTCGGCGGCGATCCGGACGACCCGCTGGGCGGCCTCCGGGAGGGCTTCGACGCGCACGAGCAGCACGTCGCGCAGGGAGTCGCTGAGGTCGGCGCAGCCCTCGTGGGCGCAGACGGCGAGTTCCTCGACGAAGAACGCGTTCCCGTCGGAGCGTTCGAAGATCCGGTCGACCTGGGCGGGGTCCGGTTCGGTGGCGAGGATGCCGGCGATCTGGCGGCCGACCTCGTGCCGGGTGAAGCGGTCGAGTTCGACGCGGCAGACCGTGCGCAGCCGGTCGAGTTCGGCGAGCAGGGGGCGCAGCGGGTGGCGGCGGTGGATGTCGTCGGAGCGGTAGGTGGCCAGGACGACGAGCCGGCCGGTGCGCAGGGTGCGGAAGAGGTAGGTGAGCAGGTGCCGGGTGGAGGCGTCGGCCCAGTGCAGGTCCTCCAGGGCGAGGACGACGGTCTGCTCGGCGGAGACGTGTTCCAGCAGGCGGGCGGTGAGTTCGAAGAGGCGGGCCATGCCCTCCTCGTCGTGCCGGCCGGTGCCGCGCGGGGCGGGCTGCTCGCCGAGTTCGGGCAGCAGCCGGGCGAGTTCCTCCTGCTGGCCCGCGGTCGCGGCGTCGAGGGCGTCGGGCAGTTCGCGGCGCAGCGCGCGCAGGGCGGTGGAGAAGGGGGCGAAGGGCAGCCCGTCGGCGCCCATCTCGACGCAGCCGCCGAGCGCGACGACCGCGCCCCGCCGGGCGGCGGCAGCGGCGAACTCCTCGATCAGCCGGGTCTTGCCGACGCCGGCCTCGCCGCCGATCAGCAACGCCCGCGGCTCCCCCGCGTTCGCGCGGGTGAGCGCCTCGTGCAGCGTGTCCAACTCGTTCGCGCGGCCCACGAACACCGGACTGACAGACCTGGTCTCCACAGGCCCGAGCATCGCACGGGGGTACGACAGCACGGGACCGGTTTTCGTGTCGGCGGGGCCGGTTCGCGTGTGGGCGGGGCCGGTTCGCGTGTGGGCGGGGCCCGTTTCCGTGTCAGGGGGACCGGTTCTCGTGTCGCCGCCCGGCGGACGGCGCCGGTCCCCCTCCTGGAGACCGGGCGCCGTCCTCGGGGGCCCCTCGCTCACGCGGCCCGGGTGAACCGGTGACGGCGGGGGCCGTCGCTATGCGCCTCGGCCTCCGGGGCCTCTCGGTAGGCCCGGCGGCGGGCGGCGCGGCGCCCGCGGAGCACCGCCAGGGCGAGGCGTTCCTGCTCGGCCCGGCGGCGCATCTCGCTGGAACGCTGCTCGTGGAACTCGTACGTGAACATGGTGACTCCCCTGGTGAAGTGGCATCCGGCACCGTTTCCCGGTGCCGCACTCCACCTTCGTCCGCCAGGGGGCCGGCCCGCATCGGGCGAGTTCCGCATCTTCGGCGGCGCCCGGGGCCTTAGACGCGCGTGCGGGGCCTCAGGGCCGCCATAAGGTCCTTACGGCGTTGCTGAGGCCCCGCACGGCACGGCCGGGGGCGGCGGGGTCGGACTCAGGCGGACGGGAGGGCGAGCAGCACGTCGGTGTACTTCAGGACGGCCAGCAGCAGACCGACGGCGCCGAGCGCGACGCCCGCCCAGGCGACCGACTTGGTCCATTGGGCCTGCGGCCTGCCCGGAGCGCCGAACGCGGGCCGGGCGAGCACCACGACGCCGACGATCAGGGCGAGCAGCGCGAACAGGCCGCCCCACAGGGCGGTGGTGTGCCAGGCGTCACCGTAGACCTCCTTGATCTGCGTGGCGACGCTCGCGGAGGTGGAGGTCCGCAGCTGGCCGACCAGTTGCTCGCGCGCGCCGGCGACGGTGCCGAGCCAGCTGCCGGTGAGCGAGACGAGGCCCAGGGCGGCCGACACGACGGCGCCGGCGCCCTGCCCGGCCCCCGCGGGGGCCGCCTCGGCGGACCCGGCGGACTCGGTACCGGCGTCGCCGGTCTCAGCGGCCTCGCCGGTCTCAGCGGCCTCGCTGGCCTCGCCGGTCACAGCGGTCTCAGCGGTCTCGCTTGTCACAGCGGCCTCGCCGGCCTGGTCGGCGTCCCCGGCTTCCCCGGTCTTCGGCTGCGCTCCGGCCTCACCGGTCTCCCCGGCCGCTTCGGCAGTGCTCGTCGCCTCGGCTTGCGGGGCGGTGCTCGCCGCCTGGGCTTCCGTCCGGTTCGTCGCCTCCGCCTGGTTCGTCTCCTGCGGGGCGCTCTTCGCCTCCGTCTCGTGCGTCGCCTCGGTGCCGGTGGTGGCTCGGGCCTCGTCTGCGGTCCTGGTTCCCATGCCGGGCACCGTACGGACGGAGTCTGAGAGGTCTCTTAACGGCGGACGGCCTCACCGGTCGCCGCGGCGGCGGCGCGCCCGTGCCGCACGCCACTCGGGGGCGAGCACGGCCCAGATCTCGGTGTCCTGGCGCACGCCCCGGTGCGGGTAGTTCTCGCGGAGCACGCCCTCACGGGTCAGGCCGAGGCGCCGCGCCACGTTGACGCTCGGCTCGTTGGCCGAGGAGACGTGCCAGGCCACGCGGTGCATGCCGCGCTCCTCGAACGCCCAGTCCATCAGGGCCCGGGCGCCCCGGGTGACCAGCCCCCGGCCGGTCGCGTCGGGTTCCAGCCAGCAGCCGATCTCGCACGTGCCGGTCGCCGCGTCGAAGGCGGGGAACAGCAGCCCGCCGACCAGGGTGCCCGCCAGCCACAGGCCGTGCAGGAAGCCGGTGTCGGCGGCGCGCTTGTCGGCGTACGCCTGGAGGACGGCGCGGGCGGAATCGACGTCGGTGGCGTTCGCCCCGAACGGGACGTGCCGGTTGACGAACGCGCGGCCGCGGTCGAGGTGCGCGAGGAACTCCTCGGCGTGCCAGGGCTCCAGGGGCCGCAGTTCGGCTCCGTCACCCAGGGATATCGCGTACATCCGGTCGGTGCTCCTTCGCGAGTTCCGCCATGACGTCGCCGAGCTTCTCATGGGCGGCGCGGCACTCGGGCGGCTCGATGCTGATACGGGGCAGGACGCGGTCCAGGCGGCGTGGCAGCCACCAGTTGGCGCGGCCCAGCAGGTGCATCAGGGCGGGCACGAGCAGGGTACGCAGCACGAACGCGTCCAGGGCGACGGCGGCGGCGAGCGCGATGCCGAACATGGCGATCACCCGGTCGCCGCCGAGCACGAAGGCGAGGAAGACGGAGATCATGATGACCGCGGCCGAGTTGATCACCCGGCTCGTCTCGGCCAGGCCGACCCGGACGGCGCGCCGGTTGTCGCCGGTCTCCAGCCACTCCTCGTACATCCGGCTGACCAGGAAGACCTGGTAGTCCATGGAGAGCCCGAAGAGGACCGAGACCATGATCACGGGCAGGAACGGTTCGATGGGCCCGGCCCGGCCGAGGCCGAGGAACTCGCTGCCCCAGCCCCACTGGAAGATCGTGACGACGACGCCGAAGGAGGCGGCCACGGCGGCGACGTTCATGACGGCGGCCTTGAGGGGGATGCCCACCGAACGGAAGGCGAGCAGCAGCAGGACGCAGCCGAGGCCGACGACGACGCCCACGAAGAGCGGCAGCCGGTCGACGATGACGCCGGCGAAGTCGTCGTATCCAGCGGTCACGCCGCCGACGTGCACGTCGAGCGAGGTGCCGGTCTCGGCGCGCGGCAGCACCTTCTCGCGCAGCCGGTCGACGAGGTCGCTGGTGCGCTGCGACTGGGGCGCGGAGTCGGGCAGGACGTTCAGGTAGGCGGTGGTGCCGCCGGTGTCGTAGGTCACCGGGGTGACGTCGGCGACGCCGTCGGTGGCGCGCAGGGTGGTGCCGAGGTTGTCCAGGGCGAGCCGGTCCTCGGCCCCGTCGACGCGGGTCACCAGGGTGAGCGGTCCGTTGACGCCGGGTCCGAAGCCGTCGGCGAGGAGGTCGTACGCCTTCCGGGTGGTCGAGGAGGACGGGTCGTTGCCCTGGTCGGAGGTGCCCAGGTGCAGGAAGAGGGTGGGCAGGGCGAGCACGGTGACGACGCCGAGGGCGAGGGAGCCGAGCAGCTTGGGGTGGCGTTCCACGAAGGCCGACCAGCGGGCGGCGAACCCGGTGGGCACCTCGGGTTCGGGGCCGTGCTCGGCCAGCCGCCGGCGCTCGCGGCGGCTCAGTGCGCGCGGGCCGATGAAGGAGAGCAGTGCGGGCAGCAGGGTCACCGAGGCCGCGACCGTGAGGACGACGGTGGACGCGGCGGCGACGGCGACGCCGTTGAGGAAGCCGAGCCGCAGGATCAGCATGCCCAGCAGGGCGATGCAGACGGTCGCGCCCGCGAAGACCACGGCGCGTCCGGTGGTGGCGACGGCGTTCGTGGCCGCCTCGGTGACGGGCAGGCCGCGCTTGAGGCCGCGCCGGTGGCGGGTGACGATGAACAGCGCGTAGTCGATGCCCACGCCGAGACCCATGAGCATGCCCAGCATCGGGGCGAAGTCGGCCACCGTCATGGTGTGGCCGAGCACTCCGATGGCGGCGTGGGCGGTGCCGACGCTCACCAGCGCGGTGGCGATGGGCAGCAGGGACGCGGCCAGCGAACCGAAGGCGACCAGGAGCACCACGGCGGCCACGGCGACGCCCAGGATCTCGGCCAGGTGGCCGCCGGAGGACTGGATGGCGCCGACGGCGCTGCCGCCCAGCTCCACCTGGAGCCCGTCGGTCTGGGCCGCCTTGGCCGTGTGGACGACGGCCCGGGCCTGGTCCGTGGTGATGTCCTGCGCGGGGCGGTCGAAGGTGACCGTCGCGTACGCGGTGTGGCCGTCCCGGCTGATCCGGTCGGTGCCCTGGGCGTTCTGTCCCTTGTAGGGGCTGGTCACGGAGGCCACCCCGGGCAGGGACTCGACGCGGTCCAGGGTGCGGGTCATCGTCTGCTCGACGTCGGCGGCCCGGACGGAGCCGGGCGCGGTGTGCCAGACGACGGTGTCACTGTCCCCTCCGAGGCCGGGGAAGCCCTGCTGCAGCAGCTGGGTGGCGCGTCCCGACTCGGTGCCGGGGACCTCGTAGTCGTTGGAGTACGCCGGGCCGGCGATGGCGGCGGCGACCGTGACCCCGCCGAGGGCGAGGAGCCAGAGCAGAACGGTGACGAGGCGGTGCCGGACACACCAGCGCGCGAGGGCTGCCACGAAACGTGCTCCCAGATGTCTTTTTGTGGATCTTTGACCGGGAACAGTCGTCGATGAACGGAACAGCCCGCAAAGAACGCGTGAGCAAGGTGAAGACACTCTTGCAGGCAAATATGATCGTTTACCGCATTCGTGGTGTTCCTCACACCCGTGCGACCCGATCAGCAGGCGACGACCGAGTGAAGCCCGGCCGAGTCGGCCGCAGCGGCCGGGCCTCAGGCGGGCGATCTCGGGCGGGCCGGACTCAGCCGGGCCGCCCGCCGGCCGGCGCCGCGGCCTCAGCCGGGCCGGTCTCAACCCCGCGGGTCTCAGCCGGGCCGGTCTCAGCCGGGTTGGTCGCCGAGGGCCATCATCATCACGCCGGCGACGAGCAGCCACAGCGCCCGCCGGGTGCGGCCCCGCTGCCCGAGGGCGGCCGCGCAGGCGCAGACGACGGCGCCGGCGGCGTAGGCGGCCGGGACGCGGCCCGGGGCGGCGTCGGTGAGGCGCAGCAGGGATGCGGCGAGACCCGCGGCCGTCAGCAGGACACCGGTCCCGGCCGCCGTCCAGCGGGTCCGGCGGGCGACGGAGACACCCTCCGGGCGGCCGTCCTCCACCCAGCCGTGGTCCTCCGGCGCCTCTCGGGCTCCTCGGGCTCCGTGGGCTGCCACTTCAGTGCCGTCCGTCGAGGACATCGGTGCGGGGGATATCGCGGCGGGCGTATCGGAATCGGCGCGTCCACTCATGGCGCGCGAGCGTAGCGCCTGCGCCCTGCGTCTCGGACACGGGGTCGGCGGGCGCAGGCACCGAGACACCGAGGCACGGAGGCACCGAGACACCGAGACACGGAGACACGGAGAGCCGCCGGGGCACCGGTGGCAGACACACCTGAGGGGATGCACCGCACTGCGGTACATCCCCTCAGGGTCACTGCGTCACGGCCGCCGCCGGCTCAGCCCTCGCTGACGCCCAGCTTCTGCAGGATCAGCTCCTTGACGCGGGCCGCGTCGGCCTGGCCGCGGGTGGCCTTCATGACGGCGCCGACCAGGGCGCCGGCCGCGGCCACCTTGCCGCCGCGGATCTTGTCCGCGACGCCCGGGTTCCCGGCGATGGCCTCCTCGACGGCGGCGGTCAGCGCGCCCTCGTCGGAGACGACCTTCAGACCGCGCTTGTCGACGACCTCGTCCGGGGTGCCCTCGCCCGCGAGGACGCCCTCGATGACCTGGCGGGCCAGCTTGTCGTTCAGCTCTCCCGCGGTGACCAGCTCGGTGACCCGGGCGACCTGCTGCGGCGTGATGGCCAGCTCGTCCAGGGCCTTGCCGGACTCGTTGGCGCTGCGCGCCAGCTCGCCCATCCACCACTTGCGGGCGGAGGCGGCGTCGGCACCGGCGTCGATGGTGGCGACGATCGGGTCCAGCGCACCGGCGTTCAGGATGGCCTGCATGTCGGTGGCCGAGATGCCCCACTCCGCGAGCAGCCGGGTGCGGCGGGCCAGCGGCAGCTCGGGCAGCGCGGCGCGGATCTGCTCGACCCACTCGCGCGAGGGGGCCACCGGCACCAGGTCGGGCTCGGGGAAGTACCGGTAGTCCTCGGCCTCCTCCTTGATCCGGCCGGAGGTCGTGGAGCCCGTGTCCTCGTGGAAGTGGCGGGTCTCCTGGACGATCGTGCCGCCCGAGGAGAGCACCGCGGCGTGCCGCTGGATCTCGAAGCGGGCCGCGCGCTCGACCGAACGCAGCGAGTTGACGTTCTTCGTCTCGCTGCGCGTGCCGAACTTGTCGGCGCCCTTGGGCATCAGCGACAGGTTCACGTCGCAGCGCATCTGGCCCATCTCCATGCGGGCCTCGGAGACGCCGAGCGCCCGGATGAGCTCGCGCAGCTCACGGACGTACGCCTTGGCGACCTCCGGGGCGCGCTCGCCGGCACCGACGATCGGCTTGGTGACGATCTCGATGAGCGGGATGCCCGCGCGGTTGTAGTCGAGCAGGGAGTGGGACGCGCCGTGGATACGGCCGGTGGCGCCGCCGACGTGCGTCGACTTGCCGGTGTCCTCCTCCATGTGGGCGCGCTCGATCTGCACGCGGAAGGTCTCGCCGTCCTCCAGCTGTACGTCGAGGTAGCCGTCGAAGGCGATCGGCTCGTCGTACTGGGAGGTCTGGAAGTTCTTCGGCATGTCCGGATAGAAGTAGTTCTTCCGGGCGAAGCGGCACCACTCGGCGATCGAGCAGTTCAGCGCGAGGCCGATCTTGACGGCGGACTCCACGCCGGTCGCGTTGACGACCGGGAGGGCGCCGGGCAGACCGAGGCAGACGGGGCAGGTCTGGGAGTTCGGGTCGGCACCGAGTGCGGTCGAACAGCCGCAGAACATCTTCGTCAGGGTGCCGAGTTCGACATGGACCTCGAGGCCCATGACGGGGTCGTACGACGCCAGCGCGTCCTCGTACGACACCAGGTCGGTCGTGGTGGTCACGGTGAAAACTTCCCTCTCAGCCCAGCAGGACGTCGTCGTCGCCCAGCCGCTTCAGCTCGCGGTAGAGGATGGCGAGGCCGGTGACGATGGCGGCGGCGGACACGGCGGCGTCGATCAGGCGCAGCGTGTCGCTCTCCGTGCGGGCCTTCTTGGCCTGCTTGATGACGCTGACGGCGCCGAACGCGGTCGTCGCCATCGACAGGTACGTACCGGACTTGGACTTCTTGAAGCCCTTGGCCTTGGACAGTGCGTTGCTCACAGCGACGGAGCCTCCTCAAGCAGCGGGTGTCCCCACTTTTCCACGAACGCGGCCTCGACGGCGGCGCCGACCTTGTACAGGCGGTCGTCCTTCATCACCGGGGCGATGATCTGCAGGCCGACCGGGAGGTTGTCCTCCGGGGCGAGCCCGCAGGGCAGGGACATGGCCGCGTTGCCCGCCAGGTTGGTGGGGATGGTGCACAGGTCGGCCAGGTACATCGCCATCGGGTCGTCGGCGCGCTCGCCGATCGCGAAGGCGGTGGTCGGGGTCGTCGGGGAGACGATCACGTCGACCTGCTCGAACGCCTTGTCGAAGTCCTGCTTGATGAGCGTACGGACCTTCTGGGCGCTGCCGTAGTACGCGTCGTAGTAGCCGGAGCTGAGCGCGTACGTGCCGAGCATGATGCGGCGCTTGACCTCGGGGCCGAAGCCCGCCTCACGGGTGAGGGAGGTGACCTCCTCCGCCGAGTGGCTGCCGTCGTCGCCGGTGCGCAGGCCGTAGCGCAGGCCGTCGAAGCGGGCGAGGTTGCTCGAACACTCGGACGGGGCGATCAGGTAGTACGCCGACAGGGCGAGGTCGAAGGAGGGGCAGTCCAGCTCGACGATCTCGGCGCCCAGTTCCTTGAGCACCTCGACGGACTCGTCGAAGCGCTGGATGACGCCGGCCTGGTAGCCCTCGCCGCGGAACTGCTTGACGACGCCGACGCGCATGCCGGCGACGCTGCCGTTGCGGGCGGCCTCGACGACCGGCGGGACCGGCTCCTCGATGGAGGTGGAGTCCAGCGGGTCGTGCCCGGCGATCACCTCGTGCAGCAGCGCGGCGTCCAGGACCGTACGGGCGCAGGGGCCGCCCTGGTCCAGGGAGGACGAGAACGCGACCATGCCGAAGCGGGAGACCGCGCCGTACGTCGGCTTGACGCCGACCGTGCCGGTGACGGCGGCCGGCTGGCGGATGGAGCCGCCGGTGTCGGTGCCGATGGCGAGCGGCGCCTGGAAGGAGGCGAGCGCGGCGGAGGAACCGCCGCCGGAGCCGCCGGGGATCTTGGTGAGGTCCCAGGGGTTGCCGGTCGGGCCGTAGGCGCTGTTCTCCGTGGAGGACCCCATGGCGAACTCGTCCATGTTGGTCTTGCCGAGGATGACGACGTCGGCGTCCTTCAGCCGCTTGGTGAGCGTCGCGTCGTACGGCGGGATCCAGCCCTGGAGGATCTTGGAGCCGACGGTGGTCGGCACGCCCTCGGTGGTGAAGATGTCCTTGAGCGCGAGCGGTACGCCGGCCAGCGGGCCGAGCTTCTCGCCGCGCGCCCGCTTCTCGTCCACGGCGCGGGCCTGGGCGAGGGCGCCCTCACGGTCGACGTGCAGGAAGGCGTGCACCTTCTCGTCGACGGCGTCGATCCGGGCGAGGTGCGCCTCGGTGACCTGGACGGCCGTCAGCTCGCCGGCGGCGATCTTCTCGGCGGTCTCGGCGGCGGTGAGCCTGATGATGCTGTTGATGTCCGTCATGGCGGTCACTCCTCCCCCAGGATCTGCGGCACCTTGAAACGCTGCTGCTCCTGGGCCGGGGCGCCGGAGAGCGCCTGCTCGGGGGTGAGCGACGGACGGACCTCGTCCGCGCGCATGACGTTCGTCAGCGGCAGCGGGTGGGAGGTCGGCGGTACGTCTTGGTCGGCGACCTCACTGACGCGGGCCACCGCGCCGATGATGTCGTCCAGCTGTCCCGCGAAGTGGTCGAGCTCTTCGGGCTTCAGCTCCAGACGCGCCAGCCGGGCGAGGTGGGCGACCTCCTCGCGCGTGATGCCAGGCATGCAGCGTTCCTCTGGGGTGAGTGTGTGGTTCGGGGCTGGGGGCCGGCGTCGCATTCCCGGCGTCCGCCGGAAGGGCGGCAGGTGGGAAATGTGACGCCAGTCCCCAATCCTATGGGGCCGGGGACGGTGTCCGTACAACGGTTTCCCGGTGGCGCCCCGCAGCGGCGGAACGGCCGCCCCGGCGGCATCAGACGAGGAACAGCAGCGCGGCGCTGATCAGGATGACGACCGCCGTGGCGCAGTGGACGCCGAAGGCGACGGCCTTCGAGCCGCCGTGGCGCAGGACTATCAGCATGTCGCCGAGCGGCACGACGGCCACACAGAGCATGAACCAGGCCTCGGCGGGGGCGCCCGCGAAGGCCAGCAGCGCGAGACCGACGAGGCCGAAGGTGCCGTCGCGCAGGCCCTTGATCGTCAGGTAGGCACCGGCGTCGCCGGCCGGGTCGGCCGGGACGCCGTAGCCGGCCGCGGCGGGGGCGGGCTGGAAGAGGAAGCGGTACCCGAGGAACAGGCAGAACAGGTCGAGCACGACGGCCAGGGTGTACGCGGTGACGGTCATGTCTCTACTCCCGGAGGTCAGCTGCTAGCGGCGCTAGCGATGAGAGTGAAGCTAGCAGAGCGTCGACAGGTTGGCTAGCACCGCTAGAATGAGGGCATGACGATCCAGACGCGCCGGGAGCGCGAACGAGCGGAACGCGAGCGGCTGATCGTGACGGCCGCCCGGGAACTGGCCGAGGCGGAGGGCTGGGACGCGGTCACCACCCGCCGCCTGGCCGCCGAGATCGAGTACAGCCAGCCCGTCCTCTACAGCCACTTCAAGGGCAAGGGCGCGATCATGGCGGCGGTCGCGGTGCAGGGCTGCGCGGAGATGGCCACTCAGATGCGGGCGGCGCGTACGGCGGCGCAGGGCGCCCGCGAGGCGCTGGCGGCGGTGGGCGAGGCGTACACCGCCTTCGGGCGGCGGCGACCCGCGCTCTACGACGCGATGTTCACGCACCTGGTGGACCTGCCGTTCGCCACACCCGAGGCCCCGGCGGCGCTGCAGGAGGCGTTCGGTGAGCTGCTGGCGGCCGTCGAGCCGTTCGCGGCTCAGGGCGAGGAGCCGGGGCTCCTCACGGAGACGTACTGGGCCGGCCTGCACGGGCTGGTGACCCTGATGCGCAGCGGGCGGCTGCCGGAGCCCGCCCATGAGCGCCGGCTGTCCCTGCTGATCAGCCACTTCGTGCCGCAGGGCATGCGCTGAGCCCAGCCGGGCCGGCACACCGCCGGCCCGGGCACTCGGCGGGCCGGCTGTTCCGGGAGAGCGCACTCGCCGGGCCGGGCGCGCCGAGAAGCGGCGCACGGCGAACCAGCCGCCCCGGGAAGCGGGCCTCCCTGAGCCGGTCCCCCGCGGACGGCGCCCCCTCAACCAGGGGGGACGGGCCTCCCTGAGTCCGGCTCCGGGGGAACGGCACCCCCTCAGCCAGGAGAGACGGGCCTCCCTGAGTCCGGCCCCGAGGGAACGGCACCCCCTCAGCCAGGAGAGACGGGCCTCCCTGAGTCCGGCCCCGGGGGAACGGCACCCCCTCAGCCAGGAGAGACGGGCCTCCCTGAGTCCGGCCCCGGGGGAACGGCGCCCACGGAGTCAGCCGCGCCGGAAGGCGGCACCCCTCCCCCGACCCGGGCGCCCCGTGGAGCGGCACCCCTGTGAGCCCGGTGCCGCGGGGGACGGGGCCGCGCCCTGGCGCCCTTGCCGTGGCACGGTGGGCCGCGGTCTCACTCGTCGCCGGCCGCCGCGGGCAGGGCGGCGGCGGGGCGTACCCAGCCCCGTGAACCGCGCGCCCGCAGCCATGCCGTCGTCTCCTCGGGCGGCATGGCCGCGGCGACCAGCCAGCCCTGTACGGCGTCGCAGCCCAGATCGCGCAGCCGCTCCCAGGTCTCGTCGTCCTCGACGCCCTCCGCGACGACCAGCAGGCCCAGGGAATGGGCGAGGTCGACGGTGCAGCGCACGATCTCGGCGTCCTCGGTGTCCACCGCGAGACGGGCCACGAACGAACGGTCGATCTTCAGTTCGCTCACCGGCAGCCGCCGCAGGTGCACCAGCGAGGAGTAGCCGGTGCCGAAGTCGTCCAGCGACATCTTCACGCCGTGCGCGGTCAGGCCCGCCAGGGTGTCGGCGGCCCGCTGGGGGTCCTCCAGGAGCACGTGCTCGGTGATCTCCAGCTGGAGGGCGCCCGCCGGGACGCCGTGCCGGGCGAGCCGGGCGGCCACCGAGCCGGCGAAGCCGGGGGTGTGCACGTCGCGCGGGGAGACGTTGACGGCCACCGGGACGAACAGGCCCTGCGCGCGCCACGCGGCGACCTGCCCGAGAGCGGTTTCGAGCACGTACTCCGTCAGATGGGGCATCAGCCCGGAGGACTCGGCGATCGCTATGAACTCGTCCGGCGGGACCTTGCCGCGCTCGGGGTGCACCCAGCGCACCAGCGCCTCCAGGCCGGCGACCTGGCCGTCGAAGCGGACCTTGGGCTGGTAGTGCAACTGGACCTCGTGGGCGTCCAGGGCCCGGCGCAGATCGCCGAGCAGCCCGAGCCGGTCGGGGGTGTTGGAGTCCCGCTTGGACTCGTAGGCCTCCACGCCCGTGCGGTCCCGCTTGGCCTGGTACATCGCGACGTCCGCCCGGCGCAGCATGCCTTCGGCGTCCAGGGCGTGATCGGGGAAGACGGCGACGCCGGCGCTGGCCTCCAGGACGAGGGTGAGCCCGTCGAGGTCGAGCGGGGAGCTGAGGGTGGTGACCAGGCCGCGCGCGATGCGGGTCGCGGACGTGGTGGAGTCGGCGACGGGGAGTAACACGGCGAACTCGTCGCCGCCGAGCCGAGCCGCCTCCGCGCCGCGCGGCAGCGCCTGCCGCAGCCGGTCGGCGATCTGCAGCAGCAGCCGGTCCCCGGCGAGGTGACCGAGTGTGTCGTTGACCGAGCGGAAGCGGTCGAGGTCGATCAGCATCAGGGCGGAGCGGGCACCGATGCGCTCGGCGTCGTCGAGGGCGGTCCAGATGCGCTCCAGGAGCCACTGCCGGTTGGGCAACCCGGTCAGCGGGTCGCGCAGTTGCTCCTCCGCGCGGGCGCGGGCGATCCAGAGGGTGGAGTCCAGGGCGATGAGCGGGATGGCGAACAGCGGCAGCAGCACGGGTTCGGCGACCGCGACGACGCAGACCAGCGGTGCGATGCCGAGCAGGGCCACCGCGACCAGGCCCTGTCTGACCAGCGCGGTGCGGGCGACGGTGGGCACCGGGTCGGTGCGCGGGGCGTGCAGGTACCACAGCAGGACGCGGGTGACCGCGAGGTAGACGGCGGCGACCAGCACCACCTGGGGGGCGGTGTACGCGGTCCAGGTGCCCGGGTCCCAGGGCCGCTCCACGGTCGGCACCCGGCCGAAGGCGCCGAGGACCAGGGCGGCGGCACCGATGCCGAGGATGTCGACCGCGCCGTGCAGCACGCCGGGGCGCCAGCGGTGCCGCCTGGCTATGCCGACCAGGACGACGACGGTCAGGCTGACCAGGCCGGCCGGAACCCAGCCGTAGAGCAGGAGCACGGCGAGGGTGAGGGCGGCGCCGGAGCCGGTGCCGCCCCACCAGCGGGCCCGGCCGAGCAGGACCAGGTGACCGACGATGATGCCGGTGAGCACGGCCAGCGACCAGCCGGCCGTGCCGGACGGGAAGAGCGCGTGCCCGGCGGTGAAAGCGCGGTAGAAACCGGCGCCGAGGGCGAGGGCGGCCACCGCGACGACCACCGTGGGCAGGGCCGGCCGGGACGGGGGCCGATCGGAGTCGTCGTCCGGCAGCCCCGCCGTGCGCGGCCCGGGCGGCCGCGCGGCGGCGCGCGCCCTCGTCCCCGGGTACGGTCCGCCTGCGCGGCCGGGTCGTCCGGCGCGCCCCGCGTGCGTGTCCGTGTCCGAACGCTCCCCCGCCCGCTCCCGGTACCCGCGCCACGCGCCGGTCATCCGGCGCAGCCGTGAGTGCGGGGCGGCGCTCTCGGTCGGTTCCATTCCCGTCCCTCTCACAGCCGGCGGTGCCCACGCCACGCGGCCCGGTGCCCGACGTCCGCTGGGCACGGCCGCGCTGGAAAACACTTCCACGTACTCGTCAGGAGCACGGGGATGCCCCGACCGCAGCTGGGCACGGCGGCGCACCCCTCAACAGTAGGCCGCAGAACGCTTCCTCGGGCAGCGGTCGTCGACGGTTGCCCGAATGCGCCCTGGCCACCCGTATGCATCTGGTATGCGCCGAACAGGGGGCCTTCAACCACTACTCGCCGGTCGGGAGAGCGACTTCGGCCGCCGCGTCCGGTCCTTGTTCCAGAAGTACCCCGAAACCCTCCTCGTTCAGAACGGGAACCTTCAGCTGCATCGCCTTGTCGTACTTCGAACCGGGGTTGTCCCCCACCACGACGAAAGCGGTCTTCTTCGAGACCGAACCGGTCACCTTCGCGCCCCGGCTCTGCAGGGCCTCCTTGGCACCGTCGCGGGTGAAGTGCTCCAGGGTGCCGGTGACCACGACCGTCAGGCCCTCCAGCGGACGCGGCCCTTCGTCCTCGCCCGAGGACTGGTCCTCCAGCGCGACTCCGGCGGCCTTCCACTTGCGTACGATCTCGCGGTGCCAGTCCTCGGCGAACCACTCCTTGAGGGCGGCGGCGATGATCGGGCCGACCCCGTCGGTGGCGGCCAACTCCGCCTCGGTGGCCTGTTCGATGCGCTCGACGGAGCGGAACTCGCGCGCCAGAGCCTGGGCCGCCACCGGGCCGACATGGCGGATGGAGAGCCCGTTCAGGAACCGGGCCAGCGGACGGTCCTTGGCCGCCTCGATGTTCTGCAGCAGCGCGAGGGTGTTCTTCTTCGGCTCGCCCTTCTGGTTGGCGAAGACCGTGACGACCTTCTCCTCGCCCGTCTTCGGGTCGCGCTTGGGCAGGCCGCTGTCCGGGTCGAGGACGTACGCCTTGATGGGCAGCAGCTTGTCCACGGTCAGGTCGAACAGGTCGCCCTCGTCGGCCAGCGGCGGGTCGGCCGGCTCCAGCGGGCGCGTGAGCGCGGCGGCGGCGACCTCGCCGAAGTGCTCGATGTCCAGGCACTGACGGCCCGCGAGATAGGAGACGCGCTCGCGCAACTGGGCCGGGCAGGTACGGGCGTTGGGGCAGCGGAGGTCGATGTCGCCCTCCTTCATGGCCCGCAGCGGCGTACCGCACTCGGGGCACTCGGCGGGCATCACGAACTCCCGCTCGCTGCCGTCGCGCAGGTCGACGACCGGACCGAGGATCTCCGGGATCACGTCACCGGCCTTGCGCAGCACCACCGTGTCGCCGATGAGGACGCCCTTGGCCTTGACCACCTCCTGGTTGTGCAGGGTGGCGAACTCGACCTCCGAACCGGCCACGGTGACCGGCTCCACCTGTGCGTACGGCGTGACGCGGCCGGTGCGGCCGACGCCCACCTTGATGTCGATCAGCTTGGTGTTGACCTCCTCGGGCGCGTACTTGTACGCGATCGCCCAGCGCGGCGCGCGGGCCGTGGAGCCGAGCCGGCCCTGGAGGCGGATCTCGTCGAGCTTGATGACGGCGCCGTCGATCTCGTGCGCCACGGAGTGCCGGTTCTCGCCGTAGTAGGCGATGAACTCCCGTACGCCCGCGAGGCCGTCGACCACCCGGTTGTGCGGGGAGGTGGGCAGGCCCCAGGTGTGCAGCAGCTCGTAGGCCTGCGAGAGGCGGGTGAGGCCTGCGTACCCCTCGAGGGCGCCGATGCCGTGGACCACCATGTGCAGGGGGCGGGTTGCGGTGACCCGCGGGTCCTTCTGGCGCAGCGAACCGGCCGCCGCGTTGCGCGGGTTGGCGAAGGGCTTGTCCCCGGCCGCGACCAGCCGGGCGTTCAGTTCCTCGAACTTCTCCATCGGGAAGTAGACCTCACCGCGGATCTCCACGAGGTCCGGGACCCGCTCGCCGTGCAGCCGGTCGGGGATCTCCGCGATCGTACGGACGTTGGGGGTGATGTCCTCGCCGGTGCGGCCGTCGCCGCGCGTGGCGGCGCGGGTGAGCCGGCCGCGCTCGTAGGTGAGGTTGACGGCCAGGCCGTCCACCTTCAGCTCGCACAGGAAGTGGTACTCCTGCTCGCCCAGCTCCCTGGCGATGCGGTCGGTCCAGGCGGCGAGGTCGTCGTCGTTGAAGGTGTTGTCGAGGGAGAGCATCCGCTCGCGGTGCTCGACCGCGGTGAACTCCGTGGCGTACGAGCCGGCGACCTTCTGGGTCGGCGAGTCGGGCGTGCGCAGCTCGGGGTGCTTGTCCTCCAGCGCCTGGAGGGAGCGCAGCAGCCGGTCGAAGTCGGCGTCGCTGATGACGGGCGCGTCCTTGACGTAGTACCGGAAGCGGTGCTCCTCGACCTGCTCCGCGAGTCGGGCGTGCTCCTCCCGCGCCTCGGCGGGCACCGCTGTTTCCGCTTGCTGCTTGTCGCCGGCCACCGTGTTGTCCTCCCGTTACTCTGGGTTGTCCGCGAGGGATCTCGCCGCCCGGACGCAGTGGGCGAGCGCCTGGCGTGCGTACGCGGGGGAAGCGCCCGCGAGGCCGCACGCCGGGGTGAGGGTGACCGACCGGGCGAGCAGCCCCGGTCGCAGCCCCAGCCTGCGCCACAGCGTTCTGACACCCATGACGCTACCGGCAGGGTCTGACAATGGGCCGTCCGTGGTCGGGACGACACCGGCGAAGAGGTGCGTGCCGCCTTCCACGGCCTCCCCGATCACCTCGTCGTCACGCTCGGTGAGGAGCGAGAAGTCGAAGGAGACACCGGTCGCGCCCGCCCGGCGCAGCAGCGCGAACGGCACGTCCGGCGCGCAGGAGTGGACGACGACGGGCCCGTCGGAGTGCGCGGCGAACACGTCCCGCAAGGTGGCCTCCACGACCTGCCGGTCGACGGCGCGGTGGGCGCGGTAGCCGCTGGCGGTCCGCACCTGTCCGCGCAGGACGGCGGTCAGCGAGGGTTCGTCGAGCTGGAGGACGAGGCGGGCCCCGGGCACCCGCCGCCGGACCTCCGCGAGGTGCAGCCGCAGCCCCTCGGCGAGCGAGGCGGCGAGGTCCCGGCAGGCGCCGGGGTCCGACAGGGCCGCCTCGCCGTTCCTCAGCTCCAGGGCGGCGGCGAGCGTCCACGGGCCCACCGCCTGCACCTTGAGCGCGCCCTCGTGCCCCTGCGTGAACTCCTCCAGCGCGTCCAGGTCCTCGCCCAGCCAGGACCGCGCCCGTTTCGTGTCCCGCCCCGGCCGGTCGCCGAGGCGCCATCCACTGGGCTCCACGCGCGCGTACATCTCGACGAGCATTCCGGCGGTGCGCCCGATCATGTCGGCGCCCGGGCCCCGCGCGGGCAGTTCGGGCAGGAAGGGGAAGTCCTCGAAGGTCCCGGTGACGGTCTTGACGGCCTCTCGGGCGTCCCCGCCGGGCATCGACCCGAGGCCGGTGGCCGCACCGAAGCCGGACTGGTTGTTTTCGCTCACCGCAGCAGCGTACGGAACGACCGCGGGGCGGTCAGCGCCCCGGTCGTACCGTCAGGTCGTTCACCTCCGCGTCGCGCGGCAGGTCGAGGACCATCAGGATGCTGGTCGCCACGGACTCGGGGTCGATCCACTTCCCGGGCTCGTACTCCTTGCCCTCCTGCTGGTGCACCTTGGCCTGCATGGGGCTCGCGGTGCGGCCGGGGTAGACGGAGGTGACGCGGACGCCGCCGGCGTGCTCCTCCTCGCGCAGGGCGTCCGCCAGCGCCTTGAGGCCGTGCTTGGAGGCGGCGTAGGCCCCCCAGGCGGCGTGCGCGCTCAGGCCCGCGCCCGAGTTGACGAACACCACGTGGCCGCGTGCGGCGCGCAGCTGGGGCAGGAAGTGACGGGTCAGCTCGGCGGGGGCGACCAGGTTGACGTTCAGCTGGTGGTGCCAGGACTTGGGCGTCAGCTCGCCGATCGGCCCGAGGTCGACCACGCCCGCGACGTGCAGCAGGGAGTCCACCCGGTCAGGGAGCGTCTGGTGCGAGAACGCCCAGCTGAGCCGGTCGGGGTCGGCCAGGTCGCCGACCAGGGTGCGGGCGCCGGGGAACTCGGCGGCCAGTTCCTTGGCCCGGCCCGCGTCGCGCGCGTGCAGCACGAGGTCGTCCCCGCGCGCGTGCAGACGGCGGGCGACGGCCGCGCCGATGCCGGAACCGGCCCCGGTGATCACATGTGTAGCCATGCCCGCCATGCTCGCACCCGTGGGTCAGCGGGCGCCCAGCGACTCCTCCAGGTAGGCCAGCGCGCCCGCGGGCTCCTCGGCGAAGAACACCAGCTCGGCCAGCGGCCGGGGCAGGAACCCCTCCTCCTCCATCCGGCGGAACTGCTGGCGCAGGCCGTCGTAGAAGCCCGCCGTGTTGAGGAGCACCACCGGCTTGCCGGTCCGGCCGTGCTTCTTCAGCTCCAGGATCTCGGTGGCCTCGTCGAGGGTGCCGGTGCCGCCCACCATGATCACCACTGCGTCGGCCTTCTCCAGGAGCAGCTTCTTGCGCTCGGCCAGGTCGCCCGCGATCACCATCTCGTCGGCGCCGGGCCGGGCCTTGGCCGACAGGAAGTCGACCGACACGCCGATCAGCCGGCCGCCCGCCTCCTGCACTCCGTCCGCGACCACCTTCATCAGCCCGCTGTCCGAGCCGCCCCACACCAGGCTGTGCCCGCCCTTGCCCAGCAGCCGGGCGAAGTCCCGCGCGGGTCGCGTGTAGCGGTCGTCGAGGTCGGCGGCGGAGAGGAAGACGCAGATGTTCATGCGCCCCACGGTACGCGGCCCCAGGCGGCTTCCCGCGCGCGGGAAGGACGGTGGATCGCGCGGGAAGAACCCCGCGCGCGCGAGCGCTTCCCTTGTATGACCCAAGGACACACGATCACGATCGAGCAGGGCGACGAGCACGTGCGCGTGGTGCACGGCGGGCAGGTCCTGGCGGAGAGCCGCCGTCCCCTGGTGCTGCGCGAGACCGGCTGCCCCCCGCGCTACTACCTGCCGTCCGAGGACGTACGCCTCGACCTGCTGACCCCTTCGGACACCCACACCGAGTGCCCGTTCAAGGGCACTGCGTCGTACTGGTCCGTGCCGGGCGCCGCCGACCTGGTGTGGGCCTACCCGGACCCCAAGCCCGAGGTCGCGGAGATCAAGGACCACCTGTGCTTCTACGGCGCCGAAGTGTTGTAGCCCGGTGAGCCGCCGCCGCCGTGACAGTCTTCATGGCCATGGACAAGAAGACGCTCTCGCGTGACGGCACCCCGATCGCCTACCAGCGCACCGGCACCGGCCCGGTGGTCGTCCTGGTCAGCGGGGCGATGTCGACGGGTGCCACGGTCGCGCCGCTCGCGGTGGCGCTCTCGGAGCGGTTCGGCGCGGTCGTGTACGACCGCCGGGGCCGCGGGGAGAGCGGTGACACGGCGCCGTACGCGGTGGAGCGCGAGGTGGAGGACCTCGCGGCCGTGATCGACGCCGTGGGCGGCGACGCGGCGCTCTACGGCATCTCGTCGGGCGGCGCGCTGGCCCTGCGGGCGGCGGCGGCCGGGCTGCCGGTGCGGCGGGTCGCGGTGTACGAGCCTCCGTTCGATGTCCGGGAGGACCGCGGCCCGGAGCACGCGCGCTACTCGGCCGACCTGGACCGGGCGCTGGCTCAGGGCCGGCGCGGGGACGCGGTGGAGCTGTTCCTGCGCGTCACCGGGCTGGCCGAGCAGATGATCGTGAACGCCCGCCAGTCCCCCATGTGGCGGGGCCTGGAGGCCGTCGCGCCGACCCTCGCGTACGACGACGCGGTCATGGGCGACGGCACGGTCCCCCGTGACCTGCTGGCGTCGATCACGGTCCCGGTCCTGTCCGTCGCGGGCGACGCGGGCCCGGCGTGGGTGCGCGAGGCGGCCCGCCAGGTGGCCCGTGCGGCCCCCCAGGGCACGTACCGCGTCCTGGAGGGCCAGACCCACGCGGTGGAGCCGGAGGTGCTGGCGCCGGTGCTGGCGGAGTTCTACGGGGCGTAGCGGCCGGCGTGGGGGTTACGCGGCGCCCGCGGTCGCCCGCCGGGTCGTCGCGATCGTCGCCGAGCCGACCACCCGCGTGCCGTCGTACAGGACGATCGCCTGGCCGGGGGCGACGCCGCGGACGGGCTCGGTGAAAGTCACCCGCAGTTCGCCCTCGACGAGTTCGGCGCTCACCTCGGTCTCGCCGCCGTGGGCGCGGAGCTGGGCGGTGTAGGTGCCGGGGCCGGTGGGGGCGGTGCCGCACCAGCGGGGCCTGATCGCGGTGAGGGCGTCGACGTCCAGGGCGGCGGCCGGGCCGACCGTGACCGTGTTGGTCACCGGTGAGATGTCCAGGACGTAGCGCGGCTTGCCGTCGGGGGCCGGGGTGCCGATCCTGAGGCCCTTGCGCTGGCCGACGGTGAAGCCGTAGGCGCCCTCGTGGGTGCCGACGACCGCGCCGGTCTCGTCGACGATGTCCCCCTCGGCCTTGCCCAGGCGGCGGGCCAGGAAGCCCTGGGTGTCGCCGTCGGCGATGAAGCAGATGTCGTGCGAGTCGGGCTTCTTGGCGACGGCCAGGCCCCGGCGCTCGGCCTCGGCGCGGATCTCGTCCTTGGTGGTGACGGTGTCGCCGAGCGGGAACAGCGCGTGCGCGAGCTGCTTCTCGTCGAGGACGCCGAGGACGTACGACTGGTCCTTGGCCATGTCGGAGGCGCGGTGCAGCTCGCGGGTGCCGTCCTCGCGGAGGATCACCTTCGCGTAGTGGCCGGTGCACACCGCGTCGAAGCCGAGGGCGAGCGCCTTGTCCAGCAGCGCGGCGAACTTGATCTTCTCGTTGCAGCGCAGGCACGGGTTGGGGGTGCGGCCCGCCTCGTACTCGGCGACGAAGTCCTCGACGACGTCCTCGCGGAAGCGGTCGGCGAGGTCCCACACGTAGAAGGGGATGCCGATGACGTCCGCGGCGCGGCGGGCGTCGCGCGAGTCCTCGATGGTGCAGCAGCCCCGCGCGCCCGTGCGGAAGGACTGCGGGTTGGCGGAGAGCGCGAGGTGGACGCCGGTGACGTCGTGTCCGGCTTCCGCGGCGCGGGCCGCGGCGACGGCGGAGTCCACGCCGCCGGACATGGCGGCGAGGACGCGGAGGGGGCGGGAACGCGGCGGGGTGTCAGTCATAGCTCCTCCAGGGTACGGGGGGTGCGGGAACCCGGGCTGCCGGATATCCGTTGGAGGTCGCATGGGGGCGAAGAAGGCCGGGCAGTCCGGCGGGGACGGCGGCGCGGGACGGTGGCCGGCGCGCCGCGCGGTGCTCGTGGGCGGGGCGGTGGCCGTCGCGGGCGGTGCGGTGCTGTGGCACGACGAACTGGCCCGGCTCTGGGCGGCCCTGCCGGGCGAGGGCCGACCGCGGGTGGCCGGTGCGGTGGACTTCGCCGGAGCCCGGTGGGTGGCGGCCTCACCGGCGAACTACCGGCGCGCGGACCGGCCCGAGGACTACGCGGTCGACCGGGTGGTCATCCATGTCACGCAGGGCAGCTACGCGAGCGCGGTGAAGGTGTTCCAGGACCCCGGGCACCAGGCCGCGGCGCACTACATCGTGCGCGCGGACGGGCACGTGACGCAGATGATCCGCGAGCTGGACGTGGCCTTCCACGCGGGCAACCGGGAGTACAACGAGCGGAGCGTCGGCATAGAGCACGAGGGCTTCGTGGAGAAGGCCTCGTCCTTCACCGACGCGATGTACGCGGGCTCGGCGCGGCTGACGGCGGGAATCTGCGGGCGGTACGGCATACCCGTCGACCGCGAGCACATCATCGGGCACGTGGAGGTGCCGGGAACCGACCACACGGACCCGGGGCCGTACTGGGACTGGGACCGTTACCTGCGGCTGGTGCGCCGCGCGCGCACCGCTCCCACCCCGCGTGCCTCACCCACCGCGCACCCCTCGTCGGCCGAGCGCACCACGCACGCCTCGGGCACCGGCCGCGCCGAGCACACCGGGCGCACCTGAGTCTGCCGCCCGGCGTCAGCTGAGACCGGCCGCCCGCGCCCGTTCCACCGCCGGGCCGATGGCCTCGGCGACCGCGTCGACGTCGGCCTGCGTGGAGGTGTGGCCGAAGGTGAAGCGGAGGGTGCCGCGGGCCAGGTCGGGGTCGGTGCCGGTGGCGAGGAGGACGTGGCTGGGCTGGGCGACGCCCGCGGTGCAGGCGGAGCCGGTGGAGCACTCGATGCCCTGGGCGTCCAGCAGGAGCAGCAGCGAGTCGCCCTCGCAGCCGGGGAAGGTGAAGTGGGCGTTGGCCGGAAGCCGCCCCCCGGGTGCCGGGTCGCCGCCGAGGATCGCGTCGGGGACCGCCGTGCGGACGGCGGTGATCAGCGCGTCGCGCAGGGCGCCGATCTCGCGGGCGAACCGTTCGCGCCGCTCGGCGGCGAGCCGGCCGGCCACGGCGAAGGAGGCGATGGCGGGTGCGTCGAGGGTGCCGGAGCGGACGTGGCGTTCCTGGCCGCCGCCGTGCAGCACCGGGACGGGGGTGTACTCGCGGCCGAGCAGCAGTGCGCCGATGCCGTACGGTCCGCCGATCTTGTGTCCGGAGACGGTCATCGCGGCGAGTCCTGAGGCGGCGAAGTCGACGGGGACCTGGCCGAAGGCCTGGACGGCGTCGGCGTGCAGCGGGATGCCGAACTCGGCGGCCACGTCCGCCAGTTCACGCACCGGCAGCACCGTGCCGATCTCGTTGTTCGCCCACATCACGGTGGCCAGGGCCACGTCGTCCGGGTCGCGGGCGACGGCCTCGCGCAGGGCCTCGGGGTGGACGCGTCCGAAGGAGTCGACCGGCAGGTACTCGACGGTGGCGCCCTCGTGCTCGCCGAGCCAGTGGACGGCGTCGAGGACGGCGTGGTGCTCGACGGGGCTGGCCAGGACGCGGGTGCGTGCGGGGTCGGCGTTCCGGCGGGACCAGTACAGGCCCTTGACGGCGAGATTGTCGGCCTCGGTGCCGCCGGAGGTGTAGACGACCTCGCTGGGGCGGGCGCCGAGTGCTTCGGCGAGGCTTTCGCGGGACTCCTCGACGGTGCGGCGGGCCCGGCGGCCGGACGCGTGGAGGGAGGAGGCGTTGCCGGTGACACCCAGCGCGGCGGTCAGCGCCTCTGCCGCCTCCGGGAGCATGGGGGTGGTCGCGGCGTGGTCGAGGTAAGCCATGGTGAGGCTGATTCTACGGGGCGCCCGGCGGGGGCCACGGGGCAAGGTCGCGCCGGATCGCCGCCCGGGCGGCCAGGGCCCGGCAAGGCCTCCGGAGAACTAGAAGCTCCAGGACACCGTGTGGTCCACCTGCATCAGGGACACGAGGACGACGAGGTCGGCGATGCCCAGGGTGAGGCCGAGCAGGGCGCGCCCGCGGCGTTCGGTGCCGCGCCACAGGGCCACCGACGCCAGGACGACGGAGATGGGGCCGAGGACGAGGTTGAGGACGAGCAGGCCGATCAGGCCGAGGATGAAGGACGCGACGGCCATGCCGTCGGCGTCGCGCGTGACGGTGCGGCGCGTGACCGGTGCGGTGAGCTGCATGGCGGGTGGCTCCTTGGGTCGTACGGGCGGTCGGAGGGGCCGGCGGGACGGTCCGAGGGGCGTCGGGCCTGTCGGGCGGGCCGGCCGGGCGGTGTCAGTGGGAGGTGCCGCGGCGGCGGGCGTGGCGCTCGCGCAGCGCGAAGACGGCGAGCCAGACGGCGATCACGACGGCCGCGACGAGGGTGAAGCCGAGCGGCGCGTGGGCGACGGTGCCCAGGGTGACACCGAGCAGCAGCAGTGCGGCGACGAGGAACAGCATGGGATCCGATCCCCCTTCGGCGCCGGCCGGGGATGCTCCCGGCGGACGCTTGCGTTAACAGTTGTTCACTGACTACCCAGTCTAGCGCCGCCCACCGCTTGGAAATTCCAGAGAACAGTTGTTAACTGTATGGCATGAGTCACACCCCCGGCGTCCGGCAGGCCCAGAAGCAGAAGACCCGCCAGGCCCTGCTGGACGCGGCGCTGACGCTGCTGGAGGACCAGAGCCTGAGCAGCCTGGGCCTGCGCGAGGTCACACGGGCCGTCGGGGTGGCCCCGACGGCCTTCTACCGGCACTTCCGCTCCACCGCGGACCTCGGCGTGGCCCTGGTCGAGGAGGTGCTGGGCAGCCTGCATCCACTGATCAGGACCACGGTGTCCACCGCGGACGACAGCGAGGAACGCATAGCGCGCGCCGTCGACCTGATCGCCCGTCACGTGGCCGAGTACCCGGCCCACGTCCGTTTCATCGCCCGGGAGCGGCACGGCGGGGTCCAGCCGGTGCGCGCGGAGATCCGCGCGCAGCTGTCCCGCTTCGCTCGCGAGGTCAAGGCGGAACTCGCCGAGGACGCCCTGGCCGAAGGGTGGAGCGACGACGACCTGCTGATGCTCGCGCATCTGTACGTCGATCAGATGCTGATCACCGCCTCGCTCTTCCTGGAGGCGCTGGAGGCCCCGGAGGCGGAGCGCGAGCGCGTCACCCGGCTCGCGACCCGGCAGTTGCGGCTGATCAGCATCGGCCGCCGGCACTGGCGGGAGTGAGGGTCACCCCGCACTGCGCACGGCGGGCACGGAGCAGGCCGCCCCCGCCCGGGAGGCCCGGCACGCGAGGGCGGCCGGCGATCCGGCCGGGACGGCGTCCGCTCAGCCGAGCCTGACCCGCGCGAGCTGCCGGGACTGCGCCACCAGCCGGTCGGCGCCGTCCCACACCTCGGCGTCCTCCTCCAGGAAGCCGCCGGCCAGGTTGCGGGTGGTGATCGAGACCCGCAGCGGGCCGGGGGCCGGGCGGCAGCGGACGTGCACGGTCAGCTCGACGGTCGGGACCCACCCCCTGAGGCCGAGTTCGAACGCGGTCGGCGGCAGCGCGTCCACCGCGAGCAGCAGCGAGAGGGGGTCGGCGTCGCGGCCGTCGGCCAGTCCGAACCAGGCGCGCATCTCGCCCCTGCCGGACGGCGAGCCGAGCGCCCAGCCGAGGGTGGCCGGGTCGAGCTTGAGCATCAGGCGGTCGGCGATGGCGGAGCCGCCCTCGACCGGGGCGGGTCCGTCATCGGCGCCGAAGCACTGCTCCAGGGGCGGGATCGCGGGCGGCTCGGCCGTGGTGCGGACGTCGTCGGGGAGCGCGTCCAGGTCGCCGTAGGAGGCGAGGACCCGGATGCGTTCCACCTCGGTGCCGTCCTCCTCAAGCTGGAAGAGCGAGGCCTGGCCGGTGGAGAGGGTACGGCCGGTGCGGACCACCTCGGTGCGCACGACGGCCGGGCCGGGCTGCGAGGCGGTCAGGTAGTGCGCGGAGATCGTGAACGGATCCGGGTGCGGCAGGGCGTCCGCGAGCGCGCGGCCGAGGACGGCCAGCAGATAGCCGCCGTTGACGGCGTTGATGATGGTCCAGCCGGCGGAGAGGTCGGTGTCGTAGACGCCCGGGGCGCGGCGGGTGACCGCGGTGTCCCGGTCGAACTCACTGTCGCCGATCGAGGCCCGCACGGCCGGGGCGGAGGCTGCATCTGGCATACGGGAACGGTACAACAGGCAACTACTAAGCGGTAGCTTTTGTTATGACGGCTGCGTGACGGGCGCCTTCCACTGCGTGAACGCCAGGCAATTTCTCGGTAAGTGTCCGCACTCGTCCGTAAACCCGAGGCCCCTGTTTTCCCTCTACGGGGACATGAGCCTCACCGGGACTCCGTTCCTGTACACCACCATCGCGCTGGCCGTGGTGGCCCTGGTCCTGCCGTTCGCCCTGTGGACGCGGACCAAGGGCCCCAAGGCGCTGCGCGCCGCCCTGCGGGCACTGATGCTGCTGTTCGCCCAGGCCACCGCCATCACCCTGGTCTTCGTCCTGGTGAACAACTCCAACAACCTGTACGACAACTGGTCCGACCTGCTCGGCACCGGCAACCACGTGCAGCAGGCCGCCGACCTCGGCGCCGACGGCACCGGCGGCATCGCCTACCGCAAGCTGCCCAAGGTCGAGCAGAAGTTCTCGCAGGCCGACGGGCCCCGTATGCACGCGGCGGGCGGGGTCAGGGTCACCCAGCTGAAGGGCCGGGTCTCCGGGGTCAGCGCCGAGGTCTACGTCTGGCTGCCGCCGCAGTACGACGAGCCGGCCTACCGCGGCAAGAAGTTCCCCGTCGTCGAGCTGCTGTCCGGCTACCCCGGCTCGGCCAAGGCGTGGTTCGGCTCGCTGAAGGTGCACGAGCAGCTCGAACCGCTGATGCGCAGCGGGCAGGTCGCCCCGTTCATCCTGGTCTCGCCGCGCACCAACGTGATCGCGAAGGCCGACACGGGCTGCGCCAACATCCCGGGCACGGTCAACGCGGACACCTGGCTGAGCATCGACGTACCGAAGATGATCACCGACAACTTCCGCGCCCGGTCCGCGCCCGACGGCTGGGCCGCGGCGGGCTACTCGGCCGGCGCCCACTGCGCGGCCAAGCTCGTCGTCGCCCACCCCGACCGCTACCGGGCCGCGGTGAGCCTGTCCGGCTACAACGACCCGATAGGCGAGAGCGCCTCGCTGGCCGCGCAGAGCCCCGCCCTGCGCCGGGCGAACAACCCCTACGTACTGCTGAAGAAGTACCGCAAGCCGCCGCACATCGCGCTCTACCTCTCCGGTGAGGCCGGCGACGGCTACCAGGCCGGAGTGGCGCTGGAGCAGATCGCGAAGCCGCCGACGACCGTGCACGTGGTCTTCCTGCCGCGCAGCGCGGGCGGGCACAGCATGGCGCTGTGGCGGCCCCAGGTGCCGACGGCGTTCCGCTGGCTGACCGTGGAGATGAGCCGCAGGGCCGGCCACGGCGGGCACACCACGACCCCGCCTACTCCTCACGGACGGTCGAACGCCGGTTCCACGCCCGCGGAGCTCGCCAGTGGTACCGCATCGCGAGCAGGCGGAGCGCGAAAGCCGTGACCGCCGCGAACGCGCTGGTGACCGGCGTCAGCACGGCGTAGTGGATGCACAGCACCACCATGGTGGAGCCGACGATCGCCGGGACCGCGTACAGGTCGCGGTCCCAGCGCAGCAGTGAGGGCACCTCGTTGGCGAGCACGTCGCGCAGCACACCGCCGCCCACGGCGGTGGCCAGTCCCAGGGTCGCCGACGAGGTGAGGCCGAGCCCGTAGTCGTACGCCTTGGTCGTGCCGGAGACGCAGAACAGGCCGAGGCCCGCCGCGTCGAAGACGTAGACCGCCCGCTGGATGCGCTCCACGTGCGGGTGCAGGAAGAAGACCACCAGCGTGGCGATCAGCGGGGTGAGGAAGTACCCCAGGTCGGTGAAGGCGGCCGGCGGCACGGCCCCGATGACGATGTCCCGGAACAGCCCCCCGCCCAGCGCGGTGACCTCGGCGAGCACGGCGATGCCGAAGACGTCGAAGTTCTTGCGGACGGCCAGCAGCGCGCCGGAGATGGCGAACACGAAGATGCCGATGACGTCGACCGTGTGCTGGACGGAGGGGCTGAACAGTTGCTGAAGCACCCCACATTCTTACTCAGGGCGCGGTGCGGGCCCCGCCGCGCGAGTCCCCTGTCCCCTGCAGCGCGGGCCTGCCCTGGGTGTACAGCCAGGTGTGGAAGAAGTCGCCGAGCCGCTGCCCGGAGACCTTCTCCGCGAGACGGACGAAGTCGGCGGTCTGCGCGTTGCCGTAGCGGTGCAGTGTCGTCCAGGCGGGCAGCAGCCGGAAGAACGCCTTGTCGCCGATGCGTTCGCGCAGCGCCTGGAGGGTCATGGCGCCCCGGTCGTAGACCGCGTCGGCGAACATGGTGTCGCGCTGCGGGTCGGCGGGCCTGATCTGCCAGAAGGAGTCGTCGGCCGCGATGGAGTCGTACGCGGCGCGGAAGGAGTCGTGCGCCGAGCGGGTGCCCTTGTGCTCGGCCCACAGCCACTGGGCGTAGGTGGCGAAGCCCTCGTTGAGCCAGATGTCCTTCCAGTGCTTCACCGACACCGAGTCGCCGAACCACTGGTGGGCCAGTTCGTGCACGATGGTCGACTCGCTGCGCACGGCCGAGTAGGCGGGCTTGCTCTGGACCTCCAGCGAGAACCCGGCCTGCGGCATGTCGTCGACGATCGCGCCGGTCTCCTCGAACGGGTACGGCCCGAAGACCTGCGACCAGTAGTCGGTGGCGGCGGCGGTCACCGCGTACACGTCGACCTTGTTGCTGTTCTTCAGCTTCGGGTCGATGGCCACGTACATCGGGGTGCCGCCCGGGGTCCGGCCGGTGCGCACGTCGAACCTGCCGATCGTGGCGGTCGCCAGGTAGCTCGCCATCGGCCGGCTCTCGCGCCAGTGCGTGTACGTCGAGCCGCCCTTGTCGTACGTCGAGACGAGCCGGCCGTTGGAGACGCCGGTCAGGCCCTTGGGCGCCTTGATCCGGATGTCGTAGGTGGCCTTGTCGGAGGGGTGGTCGCTGGAGGGGAACCAGGTGGAGGCGGCGTTGGGTTCGCACGCGACGAAGACGCCGTCCTCGGTCTTCATCCAGCCGTACTGGGAACCGAAGACGATGGGGCCGCTGAGCGGCTCGGGTATGCCGCCGTAGGTGACGGCGACCGTGAAGGTGCGGTTCTTGCGCAGGACCCCGCGCGGGGTGATGCGCAGTTCGTCGCCGTCACGCGTGAAGTGGGCGGCTCTGCCGTTCACCTCGACCCGGGTGACCTCCAGATTCTGCAGGTCCAGGTCGAAGGAGGACAGGTTCTCGGTGGCGCGGGCGGTGAGGGTGGTGCGCCCGTCGAGGCGGTCGGTGTCCGGGTTGTAGGCGATGTCGAGGGCGTAGTGGCGGGCGTCGAAGCCGCCGTTGCCCAGCTGGGGGAAGTAGGAGTCGCCGATGCCCGGGGCACCGTGGGTGGGGGCCGAGGAGGCGGCGATCGCGAGGAAGGAGGCCGCCGCGGTCGCGACGGCCCCCAGACGTGCCGAACGGGAGAGTGCCATGAGTCGTCCCTTCGCGCGTGGATCAGTGGATCACACGGACAGGGACGACTCTGCGCTCTCCCGTTCGATCATGTGCATGACTTTGCCAAGTCGTCATGCCTCAGTCGTCGGTCGACTCCTGACGCTCCGCGCCGCCCGCGTCCGCGCCGCCGTCCACGTCCTTCGAGACGGCGGCTTCGGCGGCCTTCGTCGGCTTCACGGACTTGACCGACTTGGCGGTCTTCGCGGACTTGGCGGCCTTCGCGGGGCCGGCGGTCTTCGCCGTCTTCGCCGTCTTCGCGGTCTTCGCCGTCTTCGCCGTCTTGGCCGTGGCCGTCTTGGCTGCCTTCGCCGTGGCCGTCCTGGCCGGCTGCGCGGGTTCCGCGGCGCCGTCGGCCGGCTCACCGGCCTCCGCCGTGGGCTCGGCGGCGGCTTCGGCGGACTCGGTGGCGCCCTCCGCGGACTCGGTGGAAGCCCCGGGCTCAGGCTCCGCCGTGGTCTCCGCCGACTCCGCGACCTCCGCCGCGACCGCCGCCGAGGTCTCGGCGGACTTGGCCAGGACCTCCTCGGAGACCAGCTCCGCCGCCTCCTTCGCGGCCGACAGCAGCACCGTGTCCTGCGGTGCCTGGTCCGCGAAGTTCTCCGGGTGGTGGCAGGCCACCCGCTGACCGGGCTTCAGCTCCTTCAGCTCCGGCTCCGTCGTGCGGCAGACCTCCGTCGCCTTCCAGCACCGGGTGTGGAAGCGGCAGCCGCTCGGCGGGGAGATCGGCGAGGGCACGTCGCCCTGGAGCAGGATGCGCTCGCTCTTGGCGTTCTTGCGCCGCGGGTCCGGGATCGGCACCGCGGACATCAGCGCCTTGGTGTACGGGTGCATCGGCGCCCTGTAGAGGGCGTCCCGGTCGGCCAGCTCGACGATCTTGCCGAGGTACATGACCGCGATCCGGTCCGAGACGTGCCGGACGACCGACAGGTCGTGCGCGATGATCACGTACGTCAGCCCCAGCTCCTGCTGGAGGTCGTCGAGCAGGTTGACGACCTGCGCCTGGATCGACACGTCGAGCGCGGAGACCGGCTCGTCCGCCACCACCAGCTTCGGCTTGAGCGCGAGCGCGCGGGCGATGCCGATGCGCTGGCGCTGGCCGCCGGAGAACTCGTGCGGATAGCGGTTGTAGTGCTCGGGGTTGAGCCCGACCACCGACAGCAGCCGCTGCACCTCCTTCTTGATCCCGCCCTCGGGCTCGACGCCCTGGAGCCGGAAGGGGGCGCCGACGATGGTGCCGATGGTGTGGCGCGGGTTCAGCGACGAGTACGGGTCCTGGAAGATCATCTGCACGTCGCGGCGCATCGGGCGCATTCCGCCGACCCCGAGGTGCGTGATGTCCTTGCCCTCGAACTCGATCCGGCCCGCGGTGGGTTCGAGCAGCCGCGTGATCAGCCGGCCCATCGTCGACTTGCCGCAGCCGGACTCGCCCACGACACCGAGGGTCTCACCCGAGCGCACCTCGAAGTCGAGCCCGTCCACGGCGCGCACGGCGCCGACCTGGCGCTGCAGCAGCCCCTTCTTGATGGGGAAGTGCTTCTGCAGCCCGCTCACCTTGAGCAGGACCTCGCCGGGCGCGGCCTCCTTGGTGAGGGTGGCCGTGCCGGACGCCTCGGCCTTCGCCGCGGCCTCGTCGCCGTCGCTCTGCGCAGGGATGCCCACTGCCTTGTCCTTGGCGTTCTCGCTCACAGCTTCGGCGCAATCTCTTCGGTCCAGATCCGCTCCCGCTGCTCCTGCGACATGTGGCAGGCGGCCCAGTGCCCGCTGCCCACCTCGGTCAGCTCGGGGCGCACCGTGCGGGTCACGTTGTCCTTGGGTACGTCGGCGTACGGGCAGCGCGGGTTGAAGGCGCAGCCGGAGGGGACGTTGATCAGGGAGGGCGGGGACCCCTTGACGGGGATGAGCCGCTCCTGCTGCTCCCGGTCCAGGCGCGGCATCGAGCCGAGCAGCCCCCAGGTGTAGGGGTGGCGGGGCTCGTAGAACACCTCTTCGGCCGGACCGCGCTCCACGCACCGGCCGCCGTACATCACGAGGATGTCGTCGGCGAGTTCGGCGACGACGCCCAGGTCGTGGGTGATGACGATGACCGCGGAGCCGAACTCCTTCTGCAGGTCCCGGATGAGGTCGAGGATCTGCGCCTGGACGGTGACGTCCAGGGCGGTGGTCGGCTCGTCCGCGATGAGCAGTTCGGGGTTGTTGACCAGCGACATCGCGATCATCGCGCGCTGGCGCATACCGCCGGAGAACTCGTGCGGGTAGTTGTCCACGCGCTTGTCGGGCTGCGGGATGCCCACCCGGTCGAGCATCTCGACCGCACGCTTGCGCGCGGTCTTCTTGTCGACGTCGTGGTGGATGCGGTACGCCTCCACGATCTGCTGGCCGATCGTGTAGTACGGGTGCAGCGCGGAGAGCGGGTCCTGGAAGATCATCGCCATCTGCCGGCCGCGCAGCTTGCGCACGTGGTCGGGGTCGGCGGACAGCAGCTCGGTGCCGTCCAGCCAGATCTCGCCGGAGATCTGCGCCTTGCGCTTGCCGTACTGGCCGGCGGTGTGCAGGCCCATGATGCCCAGCGAGGTCACCGACTTGCCGGAGCCGGACTCGCCCACGATGCCGAGGGTCTTGCCCTTCTCCAGCTTGAAGCTGAGTCCGTCGACGGACTTGACCAGGCCGTCGTCGGTGGGGAAGTGCACCTTCAGGTCGCGCACTTCCAGGAAGGCGCTCGGGGCGGCCGAGGCGGCGGTGGGCTCGCCCACGGCGGCTCCCGTCTTGCTGAGTTCGGTCATGCGAGCCTCACTCGGGGGTCGATCACGGCGTACAGGACGTCCACCACGAGGTTGGCGATGAGCACCGCGAGCGAGGTGATCAGGGTGACGCCCAGGATGATGGGCAGGTCCTGGTTCCTGATGCCGTTGAGCACGGCCTGGCCGAGGCCGGGCAGGCTGAACGTCGTCTCGGTCAGGATCGCGCCGCCGATCAGGGCGCCGAGGTCCATGCCGAGCATGGTCAGGATCGGCGTCATCGTCGAGCGCATGGCGTGCTTGCCGATGACGGTCTGCTCGCGCAGGCCCTTGGCGCGGGCGGTGCGGATGTAGTCCTCACCGAGGACCTCCAGCATGGTGGCCCGGGTGATGCGCGCGTACATCGCGGCGTAGAGGAAGGCGAGGGTGATCCAGGGCAGGATCATGCCGCCGAACCAGCCGGTGAAGCTCTCGCTGATCGGCACGTACTGGCCCTTGAACAGCTTCAGTCCGAAGACGAAGATCGCCATCGAGAGCATGCCGGTGAAGTAGATGGGCAGCGAGACGCCGCTGAGGGCGACGACCATCGCGCTGCGGTCCCAGATGCTGCCCCGCTTGAGGGCGGAGAGCACACCGGCGGCGACACCGAAGACGAGCCACAGCACCGCGGCACCGAGCGCGAGGGCCAGGGTCACCGGGAAGCGGTCGGTCAGCACCGGCCAGATGGCCTGCTCGCTCTTGAAGGAGTAGCCGAAGCACGGCGCGGGGCAGTGGGTGACGCTGCCGCCGCCCGAGTAGGTGCGGCCCGCGAAGATTCCCTGGAAGAAGTGCCAGACCTGGGTGTAGACCGGGGCCCCCAGGTCCAGTTTCTGCCGGACCCCTTCGACGGCGGCCGGGTCGGCCTGTTTGCCCACGAAACTCAGGGCGATGTCGACGCCCGCCCACTTGGGGACGAGGAAGAAGATGCAGAAGACCACCACGATGATGACCACCAGCATCACTGCGGCGGCGAACAGCCGCCTGATGAGGTAAGCGAGCACAGCTTACGGCCCGCCGCGGACCGCGGCCCGCCGGAGATCTTCCGGCGGGACCGCGCTCACGCCGCGCCGGCCTTCACCTGCCTTTCGTGCCGTTCGGCGGGTGTGCCGGGTTTACTTCGTGGAGGTCAGGCCGAGGTTGACGAAGTCGTAGTACCCGCTGTACGCGTTCGTCGTGTACACGTTGCCCAGGCGCGTCGAGCGCCAGTTGAGCAGCTTCTCGAAGGTGAAGGGCAGGTAGTAGCCGCCCTCCATGACCTTGTGGTTGATCTGGGTGGCGAGCTGCGCCTTCTTCGCCTCGTCCAGCGTGGTGTTGTACTGGTCGAACAGGCCGTCGACCGACTTGTCCTTGATCAGGGCGTAGTTGTTGTTGCCGCTCTGCAGGATGTAGCGGCTGTCCCACAGCGGCACGCCGTAGCCCTGGACGGTCGGGAAGTCCGGGCCCCAGCCCATGATGATGATGCCGAACTTCTTGCTCTGCACGTTCGAGGGGCTGCCGATGATGCCGGCGGTCTGCGAGCCGTCGTACTGGTAGATGTCGGCGGTGATGCCGACCTTCTTCAGCGACGCCTGCAGGGACTGGGCGGTGGCCACCTCGACCGGCTTGTTGTTCCGGACCGCGATGGTGGTCTTGAAGCCGCTCGGCTGACCGCAGGCCTTCAGCTCTTCCTTGGCCTTGGCGGCGTCGCCGTTCTTGCCCGCGCCGGCGAGCTGGTACGGGTCGTACTTCTGGCCCTCGCCACCGGCGACGGACGGCGGGAGCATGTTCGTGCCGATGTCACCACCGGCGATCGGGCCGCCGCGCGCGGTCTGCAGCGACACGTGGTCGGCGCCGTAGATCACGGCCTTGCGGCAGTGCTCGTTGTTGAACGGCTTGACGCTCTGCGGGAAGACCGCGTAGCGGATGAAGCCGGAGACCGGGTTGTCCAGGTTGCCCTTGTGCTGCTTCAGGGCGATCTGGCGGCCCTGCGGCGACAGACCGGTCTGGCTGAGGTCCAGGTCGTAGTCGCCGTTGATCAGGCGCTGGTCCAGGTCGTTGGCGTTGGTGAAGAGCTTGAGCGACACCTTGTCCGGGTACGCCTTGCGGACGGGGTCCGAGGACGCCTTCCAGTTGGTGTTGCGGACCAGCACGAGGCTCTTGCCCGGGGAGTACGACTCGAACTTGTACGGGCCGGAGGAGAACGGGTGCAGGCCGTACTGCGACTTGGTGTCCTTGTCCTGGCGGACCGGCGACGCCGAGGTCAGCGCCAGCATCTGGATGAAGTCGGAGTTCGCCGTGGGCAGGTGGAAGACGATCGTCTTGTCGTCCGGCGTGTCGATCGCCTTCAGACCCAGGTGGTCGGCGGCCTTGTCCTTGTACGGGCCCTGGTAGGTCTTCTTGGGGTCGAGCGCCTGCTGGAGGTAGATCGGGCCGCCGGACAGGACGTCCTGCGCCCAGACCCGCTCGATGCCGTACTTGATGTCCTTGGAGGTGATCGGCTTGCCGTCCTCCCAGGTGCTCCCCTCGCGCAGCGTGAAGGTGTACGTCTTGCCGCCGTCGGTGACCTTGCCCATGTCCGCCGCCAGGTCCGGCGTGAGCTTGGCGCCCCCGGCTCCCGGCGCGGTCGAGTAGGTGAGCAGCTGACGGCTGTAGTAGCGCGAGAAGTCCCACATGAAGCCGTAGTAACCGCGTGTGGTGTCCCACGAGTCGGCGTCCTGGGTGCCGGCGAACTTCAGCTCGCCGCCCTTCTTGACCTTCGCGGCGTTGACGACCTTGTTGTTCGCCGCGTCGAAGCCGGCGGCGCCGCTCTTCGAGTCGCTGCCGCCTCCGCCGCCGCACGCCGCCGTGGTCAGCAGCCCTGCGACCACGGCCGCAGCGGCCAGTGCCTGCTTGCGCCGCCCTGAGGTGCGTTGGGTAGTCACGATCTCGGTTCCTCCGGAATAGATGAGAGACCCCGTGCATGCGCCACGGGTCGCTTGGATACGGCGGTTCAGCGGGAGCCCTTGGGGTCCAGCGCGTCGCGCACGCCGTCGCCGAAGAGGTTGAAGGCAAGGACGGTGATGAAGATCGCCACGCCGGGGATCACCATGTACATGGGGTCCGAGTCGTAGTAGTCGATCGCGCTCGACAGCATCTGTCCCCAGGACGCCGTCGGAGGCTTCACGCCCACGCCCAGGAAGCTGAGTGCCGCCTCGGTGAGGATGTTCGTCGGGATCATCATCGTCGTGTACACGATGATGGGAGCGACCAGGTTGGGCAGCAGTTCCTTGAACAGGATGTAGAACCGCCCGGCGCCCAGCGACCGCGCCGCCTCGACGTATTCGCGTTCCCTCAGCGAGAGCGTCTGGCCGCGCACCACACGGCCGATGTAGGGCCAGCCGAAGAAACCGATGACCAGGATCATCACGAACACGCGCACGCTGGAGCCGGTCAGACCCAGCATGTCACTGGGCATGACCGAGACGAGCGCGATGATGAAGAGCAGCTGCGGGAAGGCGAGCAGCCCGTCCATGACACGGCTGATGGTCGCGTCCACCCAGCCGCCGAAGAAGCCCGCGAGGATACCGAGGACCGTGCCGAGCACGACGGCGACCAGGGCGGACAGGAAGCCCACCAGGAGCGAGATCTGCGCGCCGTAGAGGATGCGGGCGAAGATGTCGCGGCCGTTGACCGGCTCGACGCCCAGGAGGTGGTCGCCGCCGATGCCGCCCAGGGATCCGGTGGGCGTACCGAAGAGCGGGTCGATCAGGTTCTCGTGGTAGGCGTTCGGGTCCTGCCCGATCAGCTTCGCGAGCACGGGCGCGAGCAGCGCGACGACGATGAGGAGGAGCACGACCACACCGCCCGTCAGGGCGAGCTTGTCCCGCTTCAGCCGCTCCCAGGCGATCCGGCCCAGGGAGCGGCCCTGGACGGCCTTGGCGCCCGTGGTGGCCACCGCCGCCTCATCGGCCGCGCTGGGGGCCGCTTCGGCGGTCGGCTCGTGCAATGGTGCCGTCATTAGGCAGGGACCCCTCTCAACCGGCGGTAGCCGGCCCGCACTTGCCGCTGTGGCGGCATCGTCAGTCCGTCGTACACAGGGGCGAACGCCCCTTGTTGCGGGAGTCTTCAACGCGCGGGCGATCTGTTGCCAGACTTGACGGTGAAAGGATGCGCAAACGTGATGCGGGTAGAGGGGTTCCGTTATCCGGACGTTGGGTAACGGGGGTCGGACGCGGGCCAGTTGGGTCTTTCTCCCGCAGAATCGGACCTTCCGCCCTCATCTACGCGCGCAGACAGGCTCGGGGTCCCTTGCTCGCCGCCGGACGGAACGTGCGGTTCCGGATCAGTGTCCGGTGGCGGCCGGCGGGTAGCCGTACCCGCCCACCGCGGGGGGGCCGGCCACCGCGTGCGACTCGCGGTCGTAGAACGGGCGGGAGTTGGCACGCAGCCACATCGCCACGGGGTCGAACTCGTCCGACATCACCACGGTCGAGACCGGCAGCCCGTCCGGGACGGCCGTCATGGACTGCTGCATCATCGCCCGCACCGAGTCGACGGCCGGCGGCGAGGTGTCGTACACGTCCAGGCCGATGGCCAGGTACGGCGCTCCGACGGCGGGCTGCACCCAGGCGCGGCGCAGCGAGCGCAGCGCGGGGGTGCGGTGGGCGGCCTGGGTGAGCAGCGCGTAGAACTGCGGGATCTCGACGGCCGGTTCGGAGAGCCGCAGCGGCCCGGCGGGCTGGCGGTCCAGGCCGGCGGCCATGCGGCGCAGGTCCAGCCAGGGGATGCCGACGCCACCGCCCGGGGCGTGCGGATTGAGCCAGAGGCCGTAGTGGTCGGGGTAGAGCGTGCGGGCGACGTCGAGCCCGTCGACCACCTCGTAGGAGCGCATCCAGCCGCTCGCCGACAGCTCCTGGGCGGAGGTGACACAGGGCGCGTAGCCGTGGCCGTCGACCTCCATGTGGCCGTACTGGGCGTCGGGGGAACCGGCCTGGCCGTGCCACAGCAGCATCCAGACCTGGCCGGAGGAGGGGGTCGCGAGGGTGCGCAGCAGCGCCTCGTAGGCGTCGTACCGCCCGGGTGTCACCTGGCGGAGCATCTGCTCCACGTGCCCGGCCGTGGTGCCGCTGGCGCTCACCTTCTACCGCCCCTTCGTCGTGCTCCGACCGAGCTGTGGACCTGGGTCCTGTCGTCGCCTTCCCGTCGTCCGCCCGGAGCGCGGGTCGGACGGGAACACGACGGCAGGGCCTAGCTTAAGGCCGCCCGTGCGGCGCGGTGCGTGCCGTGGTCGCGGGACGGCGGGCACGCTAGGCCGGGCTCGGCCCCGCGGTGCGGCGGCGCGGGTCGGGCGGCGCCGCCCGCACGGGGTGCCTCAGTGACCCGACTCGTAGAACGGCCGGACCCTTTCGCGCATCCATTCGGCCACCGGGTCGTCCGTGATGTCCAGGAGGACGAGGTTGACCGGCCAGGGGGTGGGTGCCTTGGCCAGGGCGCGGCCCAGCGCGTCCAGCGGGCGGCTGCGCAGGTCGTCGTCCCACTGGGACAGCTCGACCCCGACGAACATGACCGGGTCGGCCGTCTCGACGGCGGCCAGGCAGCGGCGGGCGGTGCGGACCACGCCGGTGGCGGCGAACTCGGTACCGGCGGCGGACAGGAAGTCCACCGGGTCGTCCTGCCAGTCGGGTTCGTAGAGGCGCACCCGGCCGCCGCCGGCGGGGCCGTCCAGTTCGGTGCGCCCGGCCCGGCACAGTTCGGCCACGGCCTGCGGGGGCAGCGGGAGACCGGCCACGCCGTCCGGGTTCAGCGCGATGCCGACCTGGGCGGGCAGTCCCCGCGCGAACTCGACGGCGGGCGCGACGGTGAACGCCATGTGGTGGCCGGCGACCTGGCGCAGCTGCTCCTCGGAGCTGAAGACCGGTACGTAGGCCTGGCCCTCGATCTCCAGGGTGGGCAGGTCGAGCGGGCCGCTGTGCGGGCCGCCGCCGCTCGGGAGCGGGACCCACAGGAAGCTGCGGCCCAGGACCTCGATGATCCGGCCGCCGGCCGTCGGGATGCCGAGGGCGGCGGAGAGCACTTCCTCCAGTTCGTTGCCGGGCCACCCGCCGTGCGGGTGGGGGTGCGCCTGTGCCGGGAAGTCCCCCGGAAAGTCCGCGGAGAAGTCCGCCGGGAAGTCCATCTGCCTACCGCCTGCTGGGAACCACTGCTGTGACGGAAAGGCTAACGGGTGCCGCCGCCGGGCGGGCCGGTGAACCCGATCCGCCGCAGACCGGCCGCCGCCTCCCGGTCCAGCAGGACCGCCGCGTCGCACCCCCGGGGCAGCTCACCGCGCTCCACGGCGGCGACCAGGCGGGCTGCGGCCCTGCGGTGGCGCCAGAAGGCGTAGCGGGAGACGCCCCGGCCGCGCTCGCGCTGGCCGCAGCGGGCGGCGGCGGGCGCCACGTCCAGCAGGAGCAGGTGGAGGGCGCCGCCGCGCCGGTGGGCGGTGCGGGCGAGCCAGGCGCGGACCCAGGCCTGGGTACCGCAGTCGTGGACCACGACGCCCTCGCCGGTGCGCAGGGCGCGGCGCAGCGCGGCGTAGTGGGCGAGGCGGACCAGGGGGCGGTACAGGGCGTACGGGAGAGGGCCGGCCAGGCGGGCGTCCCAGCGGTCGCGGGTGTCCTCGGAGTCGATCCGTGCGCCACGGGCCGCGCGGCGCATCAGCGTGGTCTTGCCGCTGCCGGGCAGGCCGGTGACCACGACCAGGTCGCGGGGGCCGAAGAGCAGGGCGTGCGGGGTGCGGCCGGCCCGCTGCCGCAGGTCGCGGACGACGGGCGCGGTGCGCTCGCCGCGGTGGGCGCGGCCGGCGGCCGGCGGCCGTGCGGGCAGGGCGGGGGTCCGGGTCGTCGCGTACGCCGGCGCTGTCCTGTTCACCGTCATCGTCCTCCCCGGGGGTGGTGACGGTTCACCTCCCCCTTGAGTGTAAAGAGAAGGTAATACGCGGGTCTGCCGTTTGCGTGCGCGTTCTGCCACAGGCCGGTTACAGATCCGGCCTGCCGCGAAGAGTCCGGGCGTGCGATGATGTCCGCGCCAACTGCATACCGGCCGCTTGAATCCGCGCGGGAGAGTCCCCGGCAGTACGTCTGCCCGGGGCGCCGAAGGAGCAAGTCCCTCCCTTGAATCTCTCAGGCCCCGTACCGCGCGGGCGAGGCACATCTGAAAAGCGGGCCGCTGCCGCAGTGGCTCCACCCAAGGTGCAAGCCGTGCCCGTCCGTCCGACGGCGGTCATGGCGAACCTCTCAGGTTCCGATGACAGATGGGGAGGACACCCGACCTGTCCTCGCCCGTTCCTTCCTGGGAGACCGACCGATGAGCAGTTCCGCGTCCCGTCCGCTCCGCCGTACCGCACTCGACGCGGTGCACCGTTCGCTCGGCGCGACGATGACCGACTTCGCCGGCTGGGACATGCCGCTGCGCTACGGCTCCGAGCGCGACGAGCACGTCGCCGTGCGCACGAAGGCCGGTCTCTTCGACCTGTCCCACATGGGTGAGATCACGGTGACCGGCCCGCAGGCAGCCGCCCTGCTGAACCACGCCCTGGTCGGCAACATCGCCTCCGTCGGCGTCGGCCGGGCCCGCTACACCATGATCTGCCGCGAGGACGGCGGCATCCTGGACGACCTGATCGTCTACCGGCTGGCCGAGACCGAGTACATGGTCGTCGCGAACGCCTCCAACGCGCAGGTGGTGCTGGACGCGCTCACCGGGCGGGCGGCCGGCTTCGACGCCGAGGTCCGCGACGACCGCGACGCCTACGCCCTGATCGCCGTGCAGGGCCCGGAGTCCCCCGGCATCCTCAAGTCGTTGACCGACTCCGACCTGGACGGCCTGAAGTACTACGCCGGCCTGCCGGGCACCGTCGCGGGCGTGCCCGCGCTGATCGCGCGCACCGGCTACACCGGCGAGGACGGCTTCGAGCTGTTCGTGAAGCCCGAGCACGCCGTGGAGCTGTGGCAGGCGCTGACGAAGGCCGGGGAGAGCGCCGGCCTGGTCCCCTGCGGCCTGTCCTGCCGCGACACGCTGCGCCTGGAGGCGGGCATGCCGCTGTACGGGCACGAGCTGACCGAGGAACTGACCCCGTTCGACGCGGGGCTGGGCCGGGTGGTCAAGTTCGAGAAGGAGGGCGACTTCGTCGGGCGTGAGGCGCTGCTCGCCGCCGCCGAGCGCGCCGAGCAGGCACCCCCGCGCGTCCTGGTCGGCCTCGTCTGCGAGGGCCGCCGCATCCCGCGCGCGGGCTACTCCGTCGTCGCCGGCGGCGAGGTCGTCGGCGAGGTCACCTCCGGCGCCCCCTCCCCGACCCTGGGCAGGCCGATCGCCATGGCGTACGTCGACGCCGCGCACGCCGCGCCGGGCACGGCCGGTGTCGGCGTGGACATCCGGGGCAACCACGAGCCCCTCGAAGTCGTGGCGCTGCCCTTCTACAAGCGGCGGAAGTGACGCCGTCGTCACCGGTCAGGGGTGACGTGGGGCACATCGCCCCGGTCACGCACGCCCTGCGCAGTCCCTCATTCACCAGCACTCCCCCGCGTACAGGAGAATTCAGGCCATGAACAACCCCCAGCAGCTGCGCTACAGCAAGGAGCACGAGTGGCTGTCGCCCGCCGAGGACGGCGTGGCGACGGTCGGCATCACCGAGTTCGCGGCCAACGCGCTCGGCGATGTCGTCTACGCCGACCTCCCGGCGGTGGGCTCCACGGTGACCGCGGGCGAGACCTGCGGCGAGCTGGAGTCGACCAAGTCGGTCTCCGACCTGTACTCCCCGGTCAGCGGTGAGATCACCGAGATCAACCAGGACGTGGTGGACGACCCGTCCCTGGTGAACTCCGCGCCCTTCGAGGGCGGCTGGCTGTTCAAGGTGCGCCTGTCGGAGGAGCCGGCCGACCTGCTCTCCGCCGACGAGTACAGCGCCCAGAACGCCGGCTGAGGAGCAAAGGGACCCAGATGACTGTTCTCAACACGCCCCTGCACGAACTCGACCCGGACGTGGCCGCCGCGGTCGACGCCGAGCTGCACCGCCAGCAGTCCACGCTGGAGATGATCGCCTCGGAGAACTTCGCCCCGGTCGCGGTCATGGAGGCGCAGGGCTCGGTCCTCACCAACAAGTACGCCGAGGGCTACCCGGGCCGCCGCTACTACGGCGGCTGCGAGCACGTCGACGTGGTCGAGCAGATCGCGATCGACCGGGTCAAGGCGCTGTTCGGCGCCGAGCACGCCAACGTGCAGCCGCACTCCGGCGCCCAGGCCAACGCGGCGGCGATGTTCGCCCTGCTCAAGCCGGGCGACACGATCATGGGCCTGAACCTCGCGCACGGCGGGCACCTGACCCACGGCATGAAGATCAACTTCTCCGGCAAGCTCTACGACGTCGTCGCCTACCACGTGGGCGAGGACGGTCAGGTCGACATGGCCGAGGTGGAGCGGCTGGCCAAGGAGAAGAAGCCGAAGCTGATCGTGGCCGGCTGGTCGGCGTACCCGCGGCAGCTCGACTTCGCCGCGTTCCGCCGGATCGCGGACGAGGTCGGCGCGTACCTGATGGTCGACATGGCGCACTTCGCCGGTCTGGTCGCGGCGGGCCTGCACCCCAACCCGGTGCCGCACGCCCACGTGGTCACCACCACGACCCACAAGACGCTGGGCGGCCCGCGCGGCGGTGTGATCCTGTCCACGGCCGAACTCGCCAAGAAGATCAACTCCGCGGTCTTCCCCGGTCAGCAGGGTGGCCCGCTGGAGCACGTGATCGCCGCCAAGGCGGTCGCGTTCAAGGTCGCCGCGAGCGACGACTTCAAGGAGCGCCAGCGGCGTACCCTGGAGGGCGCCCGCATCCTGGCCGAGCGCCTGGTCCAGGAGGACGCCAAGGCGGTCGGCGTGGACGTGCTGTCCGGGGGCACGGACGTGCACCTGGTTTTGGTGGACCTGCGCGACTCGGAGCTGGACGGCCAACAGGCCGAGGACCGCCTCCACGAGGTCGGGATCACGGTCAACCGCAACGCCGTCCCGAACGACCCGCGGCCGCCGATGGTCACCTCAGGACTGCGCATCGGCACCCCGGCCCTGGCCACCCGCGGCTTCACGGCCGAGGACTTCGCCGAGGTCGCGGACGTGATCGCCCTGGCGCTGAAGCCGTCCTACGACGCCGAGGTCCTCAAGGCCCGGGTGAAGGCCCTGGCCGACAAGCACCCGCTGTACGCGGGACTGAACAAGTAAGTCACCGGCAGCAGGGCGCGGGCGCCGGTGACCCCGGCGCCCGCACGCCGCCCGCCCTCTTCCCGTCCCCTCGCACCACCCCCGCATTGAGGAGTCCCCGTGGCCATCTCGGTCTTCGACCTGTTCTCGATCGGCATCGGCCCGTCCAGCTCCCACACGGTCGGCCCGATGCGCGCGGCACGCATGTTCGCCCGCCGGCTGCGCAGCGAGGGTGTGCTGGAGCGGACCGCGTCGCTGCGCGCGGAGCTGTACGGCTCCCTCGGCGCGACCGGCCACGGCCACGGCACACCGAAGGCGGTGCTGCTGGGCCTGGAGGGCGACTCGCCGCGCACGGTGGACGTGGAGACGGCGGACGAGCGGGTGGAGCGGATCAAGGCCGCCGGCCGCCTGAACCTGCTCGGCGAGCACGGGATCGCGTTCTCCTTCGACGACGACATGGTCCTGCACCGCAGGAAGGCCCTCCCCTACCACGCCAACGGCATGGCCCTGTGGGCGTACGACGCCTCGGGCGCCGAGCTGCTCACCAAGACGTACTACTCGGTGGGCGGCGGCTTCGTCGTCGACGAGGACGCGGTGGGCGCGGACCGCATCAAGCTGGACGACACGGTGCTGAAGTACCCCTTCCGCACGGGCGACGAGCTGCTGCGCCTGACCCGGGAGACCGGCCTGTCGATCTCCGCGCTGATGCTGGAGAACGAGCGGGCCTGGCGCTCCGAGGAGGAGATCCGCGAGGGCCTGCTGGAGATCTGGCGGGTGATGCAGGCGTGCGTGACGCGCGGCATGAGCCGTGAGGGCATACTGCCCGGCGGCCTCAAGGTGCGCCGCCGCGCGGCGGTCACCGCGCGCCAGCTGCGCGCCGAGGGCGACGCCGCCGCCCGCGCCATGGAGTGGATCACGCTGTACGCGATGGCCGTGAACGAGGAGAACGCGGCAGGCGGCCGGGTGGTCACCGCTCCGACGAACGGCGCGGCCGGCATCATCCCCGCCGTCCTGCACTACTACCTCAACTTCGTGCCCGGCGCCGACGAGGAGGGCGTGGTCCGCTTCCTGCTGGCGGCCGGCGCCATCGGCATGCTGTTCAAGGAGAACGCCTCCATCTCCGGTGCCGAGGTCGGCTGCCAGGGCGAGGTCGGCTCGGCCTGCTCGATGGCGGCCGGGGCGCTCGCCGAGGTGATGGGCGGCACGCCCGAACAGGTCGAGAACGCCGCAGAGATCGGCATGGAGCACAACCTCGGCCTGACCTGCGACCCCGTCGGCGGTCTCGTCCAGATCCCGTGCATCGAACGCAACGGCATGGCCGCCGTCAAGGCCGTCACCGCCGCCCGCATGGCCCTGCGCGGCGACGGCTCCCACAAGGTGTCCCTGGACAAGGTCATCAAGACCATGAAGGACACCGGCGCGGACATGTCGGTGAAGTACAAGGAGACGGCGCGCGGCGGGCTCGCGGTGAACATCATCGAGTGCTAGGAAACAGGCCCTGAACAGCGCGTTCGTGTCTTTCAGCGCTGTCAGGGCCTTCCCTGCTCACGTGACGGAAAGTCCCTGGGTGAGACCCTCGCCATCCCGCGCTCGGCCCCTGCCTGCGTCGGAGCGGACGCGGCGACGTCGGCGACTCCAGCCCATCGCGGGCGAGTTGGACGCTCTCTCCATCGTCCGCACCGCCGTAGATGCGGCGCTCGCCTGATGGTCAACCCCACCCGCGGCGCCACCGCCGGCCACGTAAACAACCTGCGCAACCTGGCCCGCCGCAACAGCCGGTCCACGGCGAGGTCATGGTCGAGTACATCCTCGAACGGTTTCTCTACCGCCTGGCCTCATCACCCCTGGGCCGGGGGCGCTTCGTCCTCATGGGCGGCCTGCTGCTCGCCCAGTTCGAATGAGAGCCGCACCCGCCTACTGGAGGTAGCTCACCGCTGCAGGCGCAGACAGTCCCCGCAGACCGCAGTTCACCCGAACGAGCGGCCCACCGTCGGACCACACTCCAGCAGACCTGCGGATCTTCGACACCAAGACAAAAGCTCAGGCCGTACGCCTCGCCATGGAGGACGCCGTCAAACGGCACCTGCGACAGGAAGGCTTCGACGCCATGGACGCCGGCGACTTCGACTTCAGCGAGATCATCGAGAGCACCGGCCCTCGGAACGCCGACGGAACCCTCAAGCGCGAGGGTGGCCGAGCCGCCTGATGCAGGACCGCTACCTGATCGACGAGTCCGCTCTGGCGCGCTGGACGAAACCCGGCGTCAGGGAGGTACTCGAGCCCCTCCACGAACGCTGCCTGCTCGCAGTCTGCGAGCCCACCGAGTACGAGATGATCCACTCGGCCCGGGACGCCGCCGAGGCAACGCGCATCAGCACCTGGCTCCACGCCTTCGACTACCTGCGCAGTGACGGCCGCACTTTCGCTCGCGCCCTGGAGGTCCAGCGCCACGCGCTCAACGCAGGCTTCCACCGGGCACTGTCACTCCCCGGCCTCCTCATCGCCGCCACAGCGGAGCTGAACCGGCTGACCGTACTCCACTACGACGGCGACTTCGACATGATCGCTTCCCTCACCGGCCAGCCCACCGAGTGGGTCGTGCCACCAGGCATCGCCGACCGCTGAACGCTACTGAGACCGCAGTGGAGACCACTGACTCCTGCGGGGAGCGTGCCGGCCTCGACATCGGCGATCGTGTGCGTGCCGAAGGCCCGGACTCCAGGCCACCGCCCGGCGCCGCACCGCCGTGCGGCCCGGCGCGCGCGCCGCGCGCTCCGGCCTGGGCTGATGTTCGAACACCCTGGAGGGATCGAACGTACCGAAGTGGGGCAGAACTCAAGCGACGACTCCTCCCCCCACGGTTCCCTCAGGGAGTTTGCATGCTGCACGGCATCGACGTGAGCGCGTACCAGTCCTCCACCTACGGCACGGACGGCCTCTCCTTCGTCTTCATCAAGGCGACGGAGGGCCGTTCGTACGTCAACTCCAGGCTCGCCGCCCAGGCCAAGCACGGCCGCGACGCCCATCTGGTCGTCGGCTTCTACCACTTCCTGTGGCCCGGCAACATCACGGCCCAGGCCGAGTACTTCCTCTCCCACGCCCCCGAGAAGCGGGGCGACGTCCTCGCCGTCGACTGGGAGACCACCGGCGAGGGAACCCACGCCTCCAACGCGGAGAAGGACTCCTTCATCCGCAAGGTGAAGCAACTGCGGCCGCACAACCGGGTGTTGCTCTACACCAACCGGCACTTCTGGCTGAGCGTCGACACCACCTCCTACGCCGGGGACGGCCTGTGGATCGCCGACTACGTCTCCGCCGGCCACCCCCGCATCAAGGCCAAATGGCGTTTCCACCAGTACACCGACAGCCCCCACGACACGAACGTGGCGAACTTCTCCAGTGCGGCGGCGCTGCGGGAGTGGGCGGGCGCGTAGGCCCCCGGGGCGGGCGCGGGCCGGTTCCGGCCGGTCAGGCCCGGAAGTCCGCCGGGCGCTCGGGGGAGGCCTCCGCCAGGGCCTTGGTGACGGCTTCGACGCCCTCCTGCAGCCCGTAGACCGGGGTGCCGGGCTGCTGGCGCCAGGACTCGTCGATGGTGCCGGAGTCCACCGTGTCGAAACCCAGTTCCTCGATCAGCGCCCGTACCTTCGCCTTGGCCGCCGCGTCGTCACCGGCGACCGGCAGCGCGAGGCGGCCGGGGTCGCCGGCCGGGCGGGGGCGGTCCAGGAGATCCTGGGCGTAGGTGCCGTTGAACGCCTTGACCACGGGGTGGCCCAGGTGCCGCGAGGTCCAGCGGCTCTCGGTGAGGCCCTCGTCCTCGATCGCCGCGATCCGGCCGTCCCGCTGGGGGTAGTAGTTGCCGGTGTCGATCACGACCGCGCCGTCCGCCGCCCCCGCCAGCAGGCCGGACGGCAGGTCCGGGACCGCCTTGAGCGGGACGGTGACCACGACGACCTCGGCGCCGTGCGCCGCCTCCTCCACCCGCACGGCGGTCGCCCCGGTCTCCTCGGCCAGCGCGGTCAGGGTCTGCGGGCCGCGCGAGTTCGCGACGGAGACGTCGTGCCCGAGGGCGGTGAGCCGCCGCGTCAGGTTGCCGCCGATGTTGCCCGCCCCGATGATGCCGATCTTCATCTCAGTTCGCCTCGCTCTTCCGGAGGTCCGGAGGTCGGTACCGGTGTCGTGTCCTTGCCGTACAGCATGTGCAAGGCACCACCAACCCCGGCCGGGAGCGGGCTATTCCGGGCGTGGGCCGGACAGGTCACCGGGGCAGTGGGGCGGGGCGGTCTCCGAGGGTCCGTCGGGGCCGCACGGGCCCGGCGCCGGGTGCACCGCGGGCCGTGTGACAGATGCGGAGAAGGGGCGCACGACAGCCGTCGTGCGCCCCCCCGGTGCGGGTCACTTGTTCAGGTAGGCCCAGAACTCGTCGAAGGACAGGACCTTGTCCCCGTCGAGGTCCCGCTGCTTGATGATCGCCTCCGCCACCGTGTCGGTGACGTTCCAGTCGCCTCCCTGGGCGAGGGCGGACCTGAACTCGGCAGCGGTGATGTACCCGTCACCGTCCGCATCGATCCGCTTGAACTGCTCGCGTGCCTCGTCGATGTCCGCCACCGATCCGCCCCTTTGTGTCGCTTCCGGTCTGTCTTGCTGTCGTACTGACGCAGGTCAGATTAACGGCCCGGCCAGGCCTTCAGTGCCGCGACCACCCAGGCGAACTCCTCCTGGTACCTCGGGGGCGCCTCCTCGCCCTTGATCTCGGACACCAACTCCCGGTAACGGGCGACCTCGTTGCCCATATCGATGCGGCGCAGGACGGCCGCGCGGTCGGTCCCCGCCCCCAGCAGTTCGACGAGCACGGTGTCCGCCCCGGGGTCGCCGGGCGCCACGCCCCGGGCCCGTGCGTCGCCGACCAGCCCGACCAGCCGCTGGAAGAACCGCATCGACGAGCCCGCCGGGGAGTCGGGGCCCCGGTCGGCGGCGTTGTACTCGATCATCTGGCGCATCGCGGCCCGGAAGCCCGGCTTCTGCAGCAGCTCCGCCAGTTCCACCCACGCGTCGACCTGGGCCGCACTGGGCTCGTCGGGCAGGCTGACGCCGAGGCTGCGGGTCCGCTCGCGGATCCACGGGTCGGCCGTGTCGAGCCCGTGGAAGACCTCGTCCACGAACTCGTCCACGATCCGCTGCCGCTCTGCCGCCGAGAGCCGTGCCAGTCTGTTCATGAGGGTCGTCTCCTCCGCACTCGAACCGCGGCGTGCCACGGTCGACAGCACCGCACGGGTCACCTTGAGCGACCGGATCCGCGCGTCCAGCGCCGCCACGTGCGCGGCGGCGACCTCCGCGACCGTCCGCTCCCCCGCCAGGACCCGGCGCACGTCCTCCAGACCGAGGCCCAGTTCGCGCAGGGTGCGGATCAGCTCCAGCCGGGCGACAGACGCGGCGTCGTACAGGCGGTAGCCGCCGGCGGAGCGCGCCACCGGGGGCAGGGCCCCCTCGTCCGACCAGAAGCGGATGGTCCGCACGGTCAGCCCGGTGGCCCGCGCCAGTTCGCCGATGGTGAAGAGTCCGGTGCTGTCATCGGTCATGTCCGCGATTCTTGGCCTTCCAGCGGGTGGAGACTCAAGGCACGGAGGCCCGCTGGATGCACGTGACGGTGTCGGCGGTGGAGGAGCAGGACGTACGGCACGGGGGCGAACGCCCGCCGTGCGCGGGCGTTCCAGGTGTCCCGGGTGTTCCAGGCGGCCGGCTGCCGGCCTGTGGGGGCGGAGGCGCTGTTGCCGGGTGCGGCCCGGGTCAGCGGAAGACGCCGGTGTGGCCGAGCGAGTAGCGGCCCGGCTGCGGGTAGACCGCGAGGCCGTGCGGGCCGCTGCCGACCTTGATGCGGGCGAGCTGCTTGCCGGTGCGGGTGTCGATGGCGTACACCTCGGAGTTGTAGCGGCCCGACAGCCAGAGCACCGTGCCGTCGGCGGAGACACCGCCCATGTCGGGGCTGCCGCCGTGCGGCAGGCGCCACTTCTTGGTCAGCTTGTGCTGGGCGAAGTCGAAGACCGAGATGGTCCCCTCGCCCCGGTTGGAGACGTACATCTCGCGCGAGTCGCGGCTGACGTAGAGGCCGTGGGCGCCCTTGCCGGTGTACAGGAACTGCGGCTTGCCGAACCTGTCGCCGTCCAGGATCCACAGCCCGTCGGCCACCATGTCGGCGACGTAGAACCTCTTGCCGTCGGGTGACATCTTCACGTCCTGCGGCATGGCGCCGTGGAAGGCCAGCTTCTGCTGCCCGACGACCTTCATGGCCGCCGTGTCGACCTTGAGGAGTTCGCCGCTGAACTCGCAGGAGACGATGAAGTAGCGGCCGTTGACGGAGAAGTCGGCGTGGTTGACCCCGGCGCAGGTGACCGGGAGCGTCTTCACCCGCTCCATGCTGTGCGCGTCGCGGAAGACGAGCTGGCGGTCCTTGGAGGCCATCACGACGGCGTACTTGCCGTCCGGCGTGAAGTACAGGTTGTACGGGTCGTGCACGTCGACCGGCTTGCCCGCCTTGCCGGTCTTCGGGTCGATGGGGGTCAGCGAGTTGCCGAGGTCGTTGTTGACCCACAGCGTCTTCAGGTCCCAGGACGGCACGACGTGCTGGGGCTGGCGGCCCACCGGGATGGTCTCCATGACCTTGTACGTCCGGGGGTCGACGACCGTGACCGTGTTGGAGTTGGTGTTGGGGACGTAGACCCGGGAGGGGAAGTCCTTGACGACGTCGGAGAGCCGGTTGGGGCGGTCGGCGGCGTAGACGTCCTTGGCGTCCAGGACGGGCGGCATGCCGGGCAGGGCGTCGGCGGCCTGCTGCCGGGGCTGCTGCGGGCGCGCGGGCGCCTTGCTGCCGAGGGCTTCGTCGGTGTGGTGCTGCGCGGAACCCCCGCTGCTGCACGCGGAGAGCGCGGCCAGTGCGGCGCAGGCGGCGCCGGCGGCGACGATCCGGGTGAGGCGGGAGACGGACGTGGGACTGGGACGCATCAGCTCAGCAGCTCCGTGGTGGTGACCGCGCGCAGACCGCGGCGGTCGAGTTCGGTGAGGAGGTCGGGAAGGGCGGTGGCCGTGCCGGGGTAGCCGAAGTGCAGGCTCACCACGGACCCGTCGCGGATCGCGGACAGCACGTTGCGGGTGACGGCGGCGGCGCCGGGCGAGGTGTAGTCGAGCGAGTCGACGTCGTAGGAGAGGACGTGCGGGTAGCCCGCGACGCGCGCGAGCCGTTCGACCAGCGGGGAGGCGGTGACGGCGCGCGAGGGCCGGAACCAGGTGCCGATCGAGCCGGTGAGCCGTTGGAGGCGGTCCGCGCAACCGGTGATCTCCGCCCGGGCGTCGGCCTCGGACATGTCGTTGACGGACAGGTGGCGCTGGGTGTGGTTGCCGAGGTCGTGGCCGCCGTCGAGGATCCGGCGGGCCATCTCCGGGTGTGCGTCGAGCCAGGTGCCGACGGCGAGCACGGTGACCCGGGCGCCGTGTTTCTCGGCCGTGGTGAGCAGGGTGCGGGCGAGCGCCGGGTCGCCCTGGCCGTGGAAGGTGAGGGCGACGTGCGGCTTGTCGCGGGGGCCGTGGCTGATCTGGGCGGGCTGCCCGGGGAAGGCGCGGGGGGCGGGGGCGGCGGAGGCGTGCGCGGCGGACCGCGGGGAGCCTGACGCGCCGTCGGTAGAGGGGCCGGACGGGCTGCCCGGCGAGGTGTCGGACGCGGCGGGGTGCGGGGCGGTACCGGCGGAGGAACACCCGGCGGCGAGCGCGCCCCCGGCAACGAGTCCGGCACCGGCCCGCAGCACACCGCGTCGGTCGGTGGTGGTCACCTGCACCATTTAAGGGGCGCAGAGTAAGAAAACGGGCGATTCACCCGGATGTCCACCGGGTGAACGTCGGGCAGGTGGTGCGGGGGCGCCCGCCCAGCGGTTGCTGAGTCCCGGTCAGGGGGCCGCCCTGGCCGGGCGGCGGGTCAGCGGTCCGCCACTCTCATCTCGAACCACGTCGTCTTGCCGCGCGGCAGCAGGTCGACGCCCCAGCGGTCGGAGAGCCTGTCCACCAGGAACAGGCCCCGGCCGCTGATGTCCAGTTCCTGGACGGGCATCAGGCAGGGCAGCCCGCGGGAGGGGTCGCGTACCTCGATGCGGATCCGGCCGGTGCGGCGGCGCATGCGGAGGCCGAACACCCGGGCACCGGTGTGGCGTACGGCGTTGCCCACCAGTTCGGAGACGAGGAGGACCGCGTCCTCCGTCAGTTTGGGGGACAGTCCCCAGTGGCGCAGGGCGACGACCTGGACCAGGCGGCGGGCGGTGGCCGCGGACTCGGGGCGGGACGGCAGCCGGACCTCGGACTCGGTGGGATTGCCGTACAGCTCCACCGCCGCCGAGGCCCGTTCGTCCTCGACCGCGGGCGACCAGCGCGGTACGGCCGCATGTCCCTGTCCCCGCGGCTGCTCGATGCCCTCCAGCCCCGCCATGCCCCCATCATGGCCGCCTGCGGTGCCCTCCGTGGCCGTTCCGGGGGAATACGCCCCCTGAGCGCCCCCGTCCCACCCCCTCGCCCGGCATATGCCAGGGGCACTTCAGAGGCCGGTGCGGACGGGCCGACCTGCGCGGACGGCCCGGCCGGCGACGGACGGGCACCGGCGCGCGCACCACACGCTTGAGGTTGCCTCAAGGCTTCCATGAACGCCCCATCGAGCGACTCGCGAGCAGACGCCTCGTCAGAGCCGACCGGTTCAGATGAACTTGGCCTTCCCCGGGCCCTCCTCCACGAAGCTGCGCATCCCGCGCTCGCGGTCCTCCGTGGCGAACAGTCCCGCGAACCAGGTGCGCTCGACGGCGAGCCCGGTGTCGATGTCGGTCTCCAGGCCCGTGTCGATCGCCTCCTTGGCGGCGCGCAGCGCGATCGCCGGCCCCTGGGCGAGCCTCGCCGCCCAGGCGTGCGCGGCCTCGTAAACCTCGGCGGCCGGCACCACGCGGTCCACCAGGCCGAGCGCCAGGGCCTCGTCGGCCTTGACCTGACGCCCGGTGAAGATGAGGTCCTTGGCCTTGGAGGGGCCGATCAGCCGGGACAGCCGCTGGGTGCCGCCCGCGCCCGGGATGAGGCCGAGCAGGATCTCCGGCTGGCCCAGCTTCGCGTTGTCCCCGGCGATCCGGTAGTCCGCGCAGAGCGCCAGCTCGCAGCCGCCGCCCAGCGCGTAACCGGTGACCGCGGCCACCACCGGCTTGGGGATGCGGGCCACGGCGGTGAAGGAGTCCTGCAGCGCGCGGGCCCGCAGCACCATCGCCGCGTGGTCCATCACCTGCATCTCCTTGATGTCCGCGCCGGCCGCGAACACCTTCTCGCCGCCGTAGAGCACCACGGCGCGCACGTCCGCGCGGCGGGTGGCCTCCTCGGCGAGTTCCTTGAGCCGGTCCTGCGTGGCGACGTCGAGCGCGTTCATGGGCGGGCGGTCCAGGCGCAGCGTGCCGACGCCCTCGGCGACTTCCAGAGATACGGTCATGTCCCGCAGGTTAGCGGTCGTTCACGCGGGAGGCAGCACCGGTGTGCGTACCGGCGGACGGCGGGCGCCGCGCCCCCGCCGGGGGGCGCGGGGTGCCCGTCCTTACGCCTTCCACTCCTGCCACGACATGTTCCAGCCGTTGAGGCCGTTGTCGGGGGCGACGGTCTTCTCGTGGGCGTTCTTGACCAGGACCACGTCGCCGATCATCGAGTGGTTGAAGAACCAGGCGGCCGGTGTGGAGCTGTCGTAGCCGCCGCGCACGTCGCGCAGGCCGATGCAGCCGTGGCTGGAGTTGTAGTTGCCGAAGGCGTCGCCGCCCCAGTAGTTGCCGTGGGCGAAGGTGCCGGAGGTGGTCAGGCGGATGGCGTGCGGGACGTCCTTGATGTCGTACTCGCCGCCGTAACCGACGGTGTCGCCGTTCATCCGGGTCACCGACAGCTTCTCGCTGATGACCATGCGGCCGTTCCAGGTGTCGTAGCCTGGCTTGCCGGTCGTGACCGGGAGCGTCTTGACGGTCCTGCCGTCCTGCGTGACCTTCATCGTGTGCTTCTTGGCGTCCACGACGGACACCTGGTTGCGGCCGATGGTGAAGGAGACGGTCTTGGTCTGCTTGCCGTAGACGCCGGGCCGGCCCTCCACGCCGTCGAGGCTGAGCTTGACGGTGACCTTGGTGCCGGCCTTCCAGTAGTGCTCGGGGCGGAAGTCGAGCCGGTCGTTGCCGAACCAGTGGCCCTCGACGTCGACGGCCGGTTCGGTCTTGATCTCGATGGCCTTCTCGACGGCCTGCGGGTGCGTGATGCCCCGGGTGAAGTTGACGGAGAACGGCATTCCGACACCGACGGTGGAGCCGTCCTCGGGGGTGAAGTTGCCGACGAAGGTGTTCTTCGGCGTCAGCGTGGTGAAACTGGAGTCCTGGGCCGCCTGACGGCCGTCGGAGTCCTTCGCGACCGCGTGGACCGTGTACTTGGTCGAGGCCGCCAGGTGGGTGGACGGCGTCCAGGTGGCGCCGCCGCCGGTTATCTTCCCGGCTATCTCACCGCCCTTGGCGTCCTTGACGACGACCTGCGTGAGCGTGCCCTTGCTCGCGCCGACCTTCAGGGCGCCGCTGGTGTCGACGGACGTCGAGCCGTCCTTGGGCGCGATGGTGACGACCGCCTGCGACTGCTTGCTCTCGGCCCCGGAGCCCTTGCCCGTGCCCTGCCCGCTCTCCGTGCCGGAGTCGCCTCCGCCGCAGGCGCTGACCGCGAGGACCAGCGCGCCGGAGACCAGCGCCAGCATCCCCCTGGTCCCCCGCCGTCCGCCACCCGGTCCCCGTCGCCGGGCCGCCTCAACCGACGCCCCCGATATCGGCCGCATGTTCAAGTCCGTCTCCTCCCCCGGGCCGGTCTGCCCCGAGCCCCAGCGCCTACCGCGCACACCCGCGCATAGTAACCACAAGGTCAGGGGCAGGATGTCAGGCAATTGTCACTGTTCCGTCCCAAGTTCAACAGACTCCGGACACGCTCGTGGGCATGGCCCGCGGCCCGCCGCGCGCCGCTTCCGCGGGGCTTCCGGGATCACCTGGCGGCGGCCCCGCGGCTGTCGGCCTCGTGCGACCGCGGGTCCCCCGCCGCTGCCGGCCTCGTTCGACCGCGGCCCCCGCGGCTGTCGGCCTCATGCGACCGCGGGTCCCCCGCCGCTGCCGGCCTCACTTGACCGCGCTGCCCGCCTTCCAGTCCTCCCAGCCCATGTTCCAGCCGCCCAGGCCGTTGTCCGCCCGCACCGTCTTGTCCTTGCTGTGGACGATCTCGACGACGTCACCGACGAGACTGCGGTCGAAGAACCACCCCGCGGGAGTGTCGGAACCGCCGCCCTTGACGTCCTGCAGACCCACGCAGCCGTGGCTGACGTTGGCGCGGCCGAACGGGTCGGTCGTCGACCAGTAGTTGCCGTGCACGAAGGTGCCGGAGCCGGTGAGCCGCATGGCGTGCGGGACGTCGGGGATGTCGTACTCGCCGCCGAAGCCGACCGTCCGGCTGTTCATGCGGGTGACCTCCAGCATCTCCATCACCACCATCTTGCCGTTGTAGGTGGTGTGTTGCGGCGCCCCGGCCGTGATGGGCACGGTGGCCAGCAGCTCGCCGTCGCGGCGCACCTCCATCGTGTGCGCGGCGGCGTCGACCAGGGAGACCTGGCTGCGGCCGACGGTGAAGGAGAAGGTCTTGTGCTGGAGCCCGTAGACACCGGGGGCCGCCTGCACGTCCCGCAGGCGCAGGTCGACGGTGACCCGGGTGCCGGGGGTCCAGTAGTGCCGGGGGCGGAAGTCCAGGCGGTCCTTGCCGAACCAGTGCGGGCGGATCTCCACCGGCGGCTCCGCGGTCACCCGGACGGCGCGCTGGACGGCGGCGCGGTCGGCGATCTCCCGGCTGAACGCCAGGGAGACGATCATTCCGGTGCCCACGACGGCGCGGTTCTCCGGGGTGACGTAGCCGATGAAGCGTTCTCCGGGGACGTAGGTGGTGAAGGTGGTGTGCCGGGCCGAGCGGTGCCCTTCGCCGTCGACGGCCACGGTGTCCACCGTGTACTTGGCGGCGAGGGCGAGCCTGTCCTCGGCGGGCCGCCAGGTGCGGCCGTCGCGGGAGAGCCGGCCCGCCACCCGGGTGTCCTGCGCGTCCTGGGAGCGGACCACCTCGACCGACTCCAGGTGGCCCTCGACGACCCGCACCCGCAGTTTCGTTCCGGGCTTCACGTCCTTGCTGCCGTCCTTCGGCGAGACGCGGACGGGGCCCGCCGCCCGCGGGGCCCCGCCGGGGGCCGCGTCCGGGGCGTCCGGGCCGCCCGTGGTGCAGCCGGTGGCCCCGGCCAGTAGTCCTGCCCATGTCAGTACGGCGGCCAGCGCGGCCCCCGCGCGCCGTGCGCGCCGTTGTACGTGCCTCACGAGCTGCCCAACGACCGGCTCGCTCCCGGGAAACGTGAGTGCGAGCCGAGCGGTGGGCAGAACAGTGGGGAGGAGCATGCGCCCGGAAGCCGCGCCGGGAGGTGGCCGCGGGAGCGAACCGGAGCCGAACGAGCCGCACCAGCCGAAAAAAAGGGGCCGACCAGGTGTCCAGCGCAGCCGAGCAGGAGGCGGTGGCGGGCGGGCGCGCCACCGGGAACGGACGCACCGGGGCCGACGGGCGGACCGGGACGGACGGGCGGGCCGGTACCGACGTGCGGACCGGCACCGAAGGGAGGACCGGTACCGACGTGCGGACCGGCACCGAAGGGAGGACCGGTACCGACGTGCGGACCGGCACCGAAGGGAGGACCGGTACCGACGTGCGGACCGGTACCGAAGGGAGGACCGGTACCGACGTGCGGACCGGTACCGACGGGCGGGCCGGTGACGGGGCGCTCGCGTCCGGCGTCGTGACCGGTGCGCGGCGCGCCGCGCCGCCGCCCGCCGTGCCCGTGTGGCCGGGCGCGCCGACGCCGCTGGGCGCCCGCTTCCGGGTCGGACCTGACGGGGTGGCGGGGACCAACTTCGCCCTGTGGGCGGGCGGCGCGGAGGCGGTCGACGTCTGCCTCTTCGACGAGGCCGGCCGGGAGACGCGCGCGCGTCTGGGCGAACTGACGCATGAGATCTGGCACGGGTTCGTCCCCGGTGTGCTGCCCGGCCGGCGCTACGGCTTCCGGGTGCACGGCCGCTGGGACCCGTGGACCGGCGCGCGCTGGAACCCGGCGAAGCTGCTGCTCGACCCGTACGCCCGCGCGGTGGACGGCGAGTTCGCGCTGCCCCCGGAGGTCTACGGGCACGTCCGGGACTGGCCGGAGCAGCACGTCGCCGACACGGTGCGCGACGACCGCGACTCGGCGCCCTTCGTCCCCAAGGGCGTGGTCGTCCAGGACGACGACGACTGGTCGGACGACCGCCGACCCAAGACGCCGTGGGCGGACTCGGTCATCTACGAGCTGCACGTGCGCGGCTTCACCAAGCTGCACCCGGGCATCCCCGAGGAGCTGCGGGGAACGTACGCCGGTCTGGCCCATCCGGCGGCGATCGAGCACCTGGTGAAGCTGGGGGTGACGGCGGTGGAGCTGCTGCCGGTGCACCAGTTCGCGCACGAGGACCACCTGCTGCGCCGGGGCCTCGTCAACCACTGGGGCTACAACTCGATCGGCTACTTCGCCCCGCACGCCGCCTACGCCGCCTCGGGCACCACCGGGCAGCAGGTGGGCGAGTTCAAGCGGATGGTGCGCGCGCTGCACGCGGCCGGCATCGAGGTCATCCTCGACGTCGTCTACAACCACACCGCCGAGGCGAACGAGTACGGCCCGACGCTCTCCCTGAAGGGCATCGACAACCAGCGCCACTACCGCCTCGCGCCCGACGCCCGCCGGTACGCCGACTACACCGGCTGCGGCAACACGCTGAACGTCGTCCAGCCGCACGTGCTGCGCCTGATCACCGACTCGCTGCGCTACTGGGTGACCGAGATGGGCGTGGACGGCTTCCGTTTCGACCTGGCCGCGGCGCTGGCCCGCTCGCTGCACGACGTCGACATGCTCTCCCCCTTCCTCGCCGTCATCGCGCAGGACCCGGTGCTGCGCCGGGTGAAGCTGATCGCCGAGCCGTGGGACATCGGCTCGGGCGGCTACCAGGTGGGCGCGTTCCCTCCGCTGTGGGCGGAGTGGAACGACCGCTACCGCGACGCCGTACGGGACTTCTGGCGCCACGCGCTGCCGGACGTACGGGAGATGGGCTACCGGCTCTCCGGCTCCAGCGACCTGTACGCCTGGGGCGGCCGGCGCCCCTACGCGTCGGTCAACTTCGTCACCGCGCACGACGGTTTCACCCTGCGCGACCTGGTGTCGTACGACCGCAAGCACAACGAGGCCAACGGCGAGGGCAACCGGGACGGCACGGACGACAACCGCTCCTGGAACTGCGGGGCGGAGGGCGAGAGCGAGGACGAGCGGATCCGGGCGCTGCGCCGCAGGCAGCTGCGCAACCTGCTGACCACGCTGCTGCTGTCCACGGGCGTGCCGATGCTGGTCGCGGGCGACGAGCTGGGCCGCACCCAGCGCGGCAACAACAACGCCTACTGCCAGGACAACGAGATCGGCTGGCTGGACTGGACCCTGCTGGACGACCCGGGCTGGAAGGCGCTGTTCGAACTGACCTCCCGGCTGATCGCGCTGCGCCACCGGCATCCCGTACTGCGCCGCCGGGCGTTCTTCTCCGGGCGCGCGGCCTCGGCGGACGGGCTGCGGGACCTGGCGTGGTTCACCCCGCGCGGCACCGAGATGACGGAGGGCGACTGGTACGCCCCCGCCGCCACGCTGGGCATGTACCTGTCCGGCAGGGACATCCCGGGCCGGGACGCGCGGGGCGCGCCGGTCCTCGACGACAGCTTCCTCGCCGTACTGCACGCCGGGGAGCGTCCGGTGGACTTCGTCCTGCCGGGCCCGCCGTGGGCGGAGCGCTACGAGGTGGTGGTGGACACGGGCCGCGAGGAGCAGCGCGTGGCGCCCGGCGGGACGCGCCGGGCGGGGACTGCGATCACCGTGCCGGCGCGCACGGTCCTGCTGCTGCGCGTCACCGCCGGTTGACCGAGAAAAGTGTGAGTGGTTGACTACACCTATGAAGACGGAACGCCCCCGACAGCTGTCCACCGCCGAAGAGCGCCGCGAGACGGTCCTGCACACCGCCGTCGGCGCCTTCGCGGCCAAGGGCTACTTCGGCACGACCACGACCGAGGTGGCCAAGGCGGCCGGCATCTCCCAGGCGTACGTCTACCGGCTCTTCCCGACGAAGGAGGCCCTGTTCACCGCGGTCGTCGAGCGCTGCTTCGTCCGGGTGCGGGCAGCCCTGGAGGAAGGCGCCGCCCAGGCCGCGGGCAGTTCACCGGACGCGGTCCTGTCCGCCATGGGGGACGCCTACGCCAAGCTGATCAGCGACAGCGACCTGCTCCTCGTCCAACTGCACGCCCAGGCGGCGGCGGTCTCCGAGCCGGCCGTACAGGAGGTCGTGCGCACGGGCTACGCCCGCACGGTCGAGTACGTCCGGGGGGCCTCGGGCGGCGACGACCAGCAGGTCCAGCACTTCTTCGCCGTCGGCATGCTGTGCCACCTGCTGGTGTCCATCGACGCCGATTCCGTGGACGCGCCCTGGACGCGGACCCTGGCGACGGGCATCCGGCACTACTGACACCCGCCCCGCCCCTCGCCCTTTCCCCGGGCGGCCGTCGGGCTCACCACCGGCCCGACAGCCGCCCTCTCCCCCAACCATTCAGTGAGTGATCGACCACTCATGCAAGGCCTTCTCTCAGGCCACTCGAATACGCCGAAACGGAGCAGCCATGCGTGTCACCGAGATCGTCCTCCCGGCCGCCGGAGAGCCCGAGACCCTGGAGACCCGGGTGCGGGACCTGCCCGGGCCGGGTCCCGGACAGGCCCTGGTGCGCATCGAGGCCAGCGGCGTGACCTTCGCCGAACAGCAGATGCGCCGCGGCAAGTACTACGACATGCCCGCCTTTCCCTTCGTCCCCGGCTACGACCTCGTCGGTGTGGTCGAGGCCGCCGGCGAGCCCGTACCGGGGCAGCCGTCGCCCGCCCCGGGGCAGCGGGTCGCCGCGCTCACCAAGACCGGCGGCTGGGCCGACCACGCGCTGCTGGACGCCGCCGACCTGGTGCCGGTCCCCGACGGCGTGGACCCGGCCGAGGCCGAGACGCTCGTGACCAACGGCGCCACCGCCTGGCGCATGCTGCACCGCGCCGCGCGCGTGCGGCCGGGCGCCACCGTCGTCGTGCACGGTGCCAACGGCGGTGTCGGCAGTGTCCTGGTGCAGCTCGCCCGCGCCCACGGCGTACGGGTCATCGGCACCGCCTCCGCCCGCAACCAGGACGCCGTCCGCGCCATGGGCGCCCTCCCCGTCGACTACCGATCCGACGTCCTCGCCCAGGTGCGCGCCCTTGCACCGCGGGGCGTGGCCGCCGTCTTCGACCACGTCGGCGGCCCGGGCATCAAGGACTCCTGGCGGATGCTGGCCCCCGGCGGCACCCTCGTCTCCTACGGCAGCGCCGCCACCCGCGACGAACCCGGAAACGGCAGGATCCCGGTCCTCGCGCTGGTGGGCCGGCTGCTCGTGTGGAACACCCTGCCGAACGGCCGCCGCGCCCACTTCTTCAACCTGTGGGCAGGCAGGGCCAGGCGCCCCGAGCGCTACCGCGCCCGGCTGCGCGAGGACCTCGCCCACGTCTTCGAACTGCTCCGCGCGGGGACGCTGGCGGCCAGGGTCGACCGCGTCTACCCGCTCGACCAGGCCGCCGAGGCCCTGCGGTACGCCGAGTCCGGGTCCGTGGTCGGCAAGGTCGTCATCGCGCCGGGCGCTCCTGCCGTACGGTGACCCGGGCCGGCCAAGGCGAGGGCGACGGCGCAGGCGCGGGCGGGTCAGCCCAGGATGCCCCGGTCGTAGGCCGCCGCGACGGCCGCCGCCCGGTCCTTGACGCCCAACTTGGCGTACAGGTGGGTGAGATGGGTCTTCACCGTGGCCTCGCTGATGAACAGTTCGCGGGCGATCTCCCGGTTGGAGGTCCCGCGGGCGACCAGGACCAGCACCTCGCGCTCGCGGGCCGAGAGCGGTTCGCTGCCCGGGGCGGGGGCGCGGACCGCGGAGACCAGGCGGGAGGCGACGGCCGGGGACAGCACCGTACGGCCCTCGGCGGCGGCCCGCACCGCGGTGAACAGCTCCTCGCGCGGGGCGTCCTTGAGCAGGTAACCGGTGGCGCCCGCCTCGATCGCGGGCAGCGTGTCGGAGTCGGTGTCGTACGTCGTCAGCACGAGCACCTTCGCGCGGGCGCCGCGGCGGGTCAGCTCCCGGATCGCGTCCACGCCCGCGCCGCCCGGCATCCGCAGGTCCATGAGGACGACGTCCGGGTCGAGCGCGGCGGCCTTCTCCACCGCCTCGGCGCCCCCCGACGCCTCGCCGAGCACGGTGAACCCGGACGCGGCCTCGAACATGCCGCGCAGACCGTCCCGTACGACGGGGTGGTCGTCGACGATCAGCAGCGAGATGGACGGGTCATCGGTCATCACCCACCAACGGTACGCGAGCCGAGACCGCCGTACCGTGGCCGGGCTCGGACTCGACCGTCAGGGAACCCGCGATGCGTTCGGCGCGGGCGCGCATGCCGTCCAGGCCGAATCCGCCGGCGCGGGTGCGGGCGGGCACGGCGAGCGGGTCGAAACCCCGGCCGTCGTCGCGGATGTCCAGGGAGACCACGTCGCCCATGAAGGACAGGGTGACGCCGACCCGGGAGCAGCGGGCGTGCCGGACGGCGTTGGAGAGGGCCTCCTGGGCGATGCGCAGCAGCGTCGCCGAGACCTCGTCGTGCAGCGGCTGGGCGGTGCCGGTCACGGTGAAGTCGGCCCGGTGTCCGGTGCGTTCGCCCCACTGGGCGACGGTGCTCTTCAGCGCCTCCGGCAGCCCGGCGTCCGCCAGGTCCACCGGGGCGAGGTTGTGCACCGAGCGGCGGGCCTCGCCCAGGCTGTGCCGGGCCAGGTCCATGGCGCGGCCCACGTGCTCGCGGGCCGTCGCCTCGTCCGGTGCGGCGGACACCACCTGGAGCTGGGCGATGATGCCGGTCAGCCCCTGGGCGAGGGTGTCGTGGATCTCGGCGGCCAGGCGCCGGCGCTCGTCGGCGACACCGGCCTCGCGGGCCTGGACGAGGAGCTGGGCGTGCAGCGCGGCGTTCTCGTCGAGGGCCTGCTGCAACGCTGTGTTGGTGCGCTCCAGTTCGCAGATCGTGGCGGCCTGGGTGCGGGCGCGGGCCTGCTCCTGGTCGGCGTACCGGGTGAACAGGAGGACCAGGCCGGCGTTGGCGCCGAGCACCACGACGAAGCCGAACCAGAGGACCAGGCCGTGCGGCGGCATGCCGCCGATCTCGCTGCCGGCCATGGTGACGGCGGTCAGGCACAGGCCGGGCAGCACCAGCCGGCGCGGCAGTTGCCGGGCCGCGGTGTAGTAGCCGGTGACGGCGTAGAAGGCGAAGAACGGGTTGAGCCAGGTCAGGGCGAAGCCCACGGCCCAGCGCGCGAAGTAGAAACAGGCACTCGCCCGCCCCGGCATCGGCCGTTCGCGGGCCCAGCGCGACCATCCCGCCTGGAGGACCAGCGCGACGATCACCAGGACGACGGCGACGAAGATCTCACCCCGGGTCATGCCGACCGCGACGGCCGAGCCCGCCGCCGTGAGCACGGCCACGACGAGCAGGGCATAGGGCCCCCAGACGTCGAACGAGGCCCGGGGCTGCTTCCACTCGGCGGTCGTCGTGGCTGTGGTGTCCGGCATGGCCCCAGTGTCCGGCACGGCCCCTCTCGCGGGCACGGCCCCGGCATCGGGCATGAGGGAGGTCACTCCCAGCGGAACCAGCGGGCGGCGCCAGCGGTGAGCAGCACCGTCCACGCCACCAGCACGCCCAGGTGGGTCCAGCCCGGCCAGTGACCGGCGGCGGCCTGGTCCAGGGCCTGCGCGGCGGCGCCGAAGGGCGAGTACCCGACGATCCGGGCGAGCACGTGCGGCATGGACTGCACCGGCACCCACAGGCCCGCGCTGAACATCATCGGGAAGAGGACGGCGCTCCCGATCGCGCCGGCGATCTTCGTGGTGCGCGACAGCGCGGAGACGACCGAGCCCAGCGCGAGGGCGGCGCACACGGCCAGCAGCAGCGCGAGCGCGTAGCCGAAGGGCTGTTCGGGCAGGCGTACGCCGAAGGCGAGCCGGCCGACGGACAGGGCGAGCAGGGCCGACACCAGCGCGGCGCCCGCGAAGAGCACCATGTGCGCCGTGAGCAGGACGATCGGCCGGACCGGAGTGGCGGACATCCGGCGCAGGATGCCGCGCTCGCGGTAGCCGGTGAGGACCTGCGGCATGGCCTGCAGCCCGCCGAGGATCATGCCGAGCAGCACCGCGACCGGTACGTAGGTGTCGACGAGCCGCAGACCGCCGAGCCCGTCGTCGTGCTGCCGGAAGGACGGGATGGATCCGAGGATCACCAGCAGCAGGGTGGGGAACAGCAGGATCCAGAAGATCGCGCCGCTCTCGCGGCGGAACAGGCGGATCTCGGTGCGCAGTACGGCCGGGTTCAGTGCGCTGCTCATGCGGCGGCCTCCGTCAGGTCGAGGAACGCGTCGTCGAGCGTGGCGTCGCTGACGCGGAGCTGGTGGGCGGTGATGTGGTGGCGGGCGAGCAGGGTGATGACCGCGTTGACGGTGGTGTCGGTGCCGGACAGCGTGATCCGGCCGTCCTTGGACGTCACCGACGCCAGCTCGGGCAGGGCGTTCAGGTCACGCTCGTCCAGCGGTGCGGACGGGGTGAAGCTGATGACGGTGGCACCCGCCGAACGCCGGATCAGCCCCTGCGGGGTGTCCAGGGCGGCGACCCGGCCCCGGTCGATCACGGCGATCCGGTCGCACAGCCGCTGCGCCTCCTCCATGAAGTGCGTGACGAGCAGGACGGTGACGCCGCCCGCCCGGACGTCCTCGATGAGCTGCCAGGTGTCGCGGCGGGCGCGCGGGTCGAGCCCGGTGGTCAGCTCGTCCAGGACGACGAGACGGGGGTTGCCGACGAGGGCGAGCGCGATGAACAGGCGCTGTTTCTGGCCGCCGGACAGCTTGGCGAAGCGGGTGGTGAGCCTGCCGGTGAGGCCCAGGCGCTCGGCGAGCGGCGTCCAGTCGGCCGGGTGCGGGTAGAAGGAGGCGTACAGCTCCAGCGCCTCGCGGACGGTGAGCTTGGCCTGCAGCTCGCTCTGCTGGAGCTGGGCGCCGAGGACGCGGGCGACCTTCTCGTGGTCGGCGACGGGGTCGAGCCCGGTGACCCGGACCCGGCCCGCGTCGGGCACCCGCAGCCCCTCGACGCACTCCACGGTGGTGGTCTTCCCGGCGCCGTTGGGGCCGAGGATGCCGAAGATCTCGCCCTCCTCGACGGCGAAGGAGACGCCGTCGACGACGGCCCGGCCGCCGTAGGACTTGCGCAGTTCGCTGACTTCGATGACGGACATGGCATCAGGGTCGCGGTCGGCGGCGCCCGTGCACATCGCCCGACGCGCTCGAGGCGGCATCGGCCGATCGGTTGATGCGGCACTGCGACCGGACGGCGGCACGGGTCGGCCGACCGGGCGAAGGCACAGGTGGGGGCCGGGCGGCCGGGCCCGGGTCGGCCAAAACTCGGTGGGCGATGTCAGTGCCGGTCCGTAGTCTCCGAAGTGATGTCCACTACACCTGCCGCCGCCGAGGACCGTACCGACCCCGCGGGCCCTGCCGATCAGGGCGACCGCGCCGATCCCGCCGCCCGTGCCGCCCCGGCCGCCGGGCGGTCCGCCGTCCGCACACTGCTGCGCCTGTGGCCGTACGTACGCCCGGTGCGCACGCGGCTGTCCGTCGCCGCGTTCGTGGCGATCGTCGCCTCCTGCGTCGGGCTGGTGATCCCGCTCGTCCTGAAATGGCTGGTGGACGGTCCGGTCGCCGACGGGGACCGGGGCGGTGTGTGGCTGGGCGCGCTGTACCTGCTGCTGCTCGGCGTCGCGGAGGCACTGCTGTTCGGGCTGCGGCGGTTGCTGGTGGCGCGCCCGCTGGCGAACGTCGAGGCGGAGATGCGGGCCGGGCTCTACGGGCATCTGCAACGGCTGCCGGTCGCCTTCCACGACCGGTGGGCGTCGGGCCAGTTGCTGTCCCGGGGCACGACCGACCTGATGCTGCTGCGCCAGTTCCTCGCCTTCCCCCTGACGTTCCTCCTCGTCAACGGCGTGACCATCCTCGTGGGCGTGGTCATCATGCTGCTCCAGGACTGGACGCTGGGCCTGGTGATGCTGGCGCCCGCCGTGCCGCTGATCGTCCTGAGCGCCCTCTTCGAGACGCGGTACGCGCACGTGGCGCGGCTGGCGCAGGACCAGGTCGGGGACCTGACGACGGTGGTCGAGGAGAGCGTGCTCGGCATCCGCGTCATCAAGGGGTTCGGGCGGCACCGCACCCAGGCGCGCGCCTTCCGCGCGCTGTCGGCCACCCTGCGCGGCACGGAACTGCGCAAGGCGCGGCTGCTGGCCACCATCTGGGCGGTCATCATGTGCCTGCCCGAAGTGGCCATCGGGGCCACACTGGTGGTGGGCGCCGTGCAGGTCGCGGACGGCGGGCTGTCGGCGGGAACCCTGGTCGCCTTCCTCTCCACGGCCCTCGCCCTGCGCTGGCCGGTGGAGTCGATCGGTTTCCTGCTCGCGATGAGCCAGGAGGCGGCGACGGCCACCGAGCGGTACTTCGAGGTGCTGGACGCGGAACCGGAGTCCACCGGGCCGGACGGCGGGGCCGCGGACGGCGGCACCGGCGCCGAGCCCGCGGACGTGACCGGGCACGGCGGCAGCGGTGCTCCCGCCGCGGGCGCGGGCGGGCTCCGCTTCGAGAACGTCCGCTTCCGCTACCCCGACGCCCCGCCCGGCTCCCCGCCCCTCCTCGACGACGTCGACCTGCACATCCGTCCCGGCGAGTCGATGGCCCTGGTCGGCGCCACCGGGAGCGGCAAGACGACCCTGACGGCGCTCGTGCCGCGCCTGCACGAGGTGACATCCGGGCGGATCACGCTGGACGGCACCGACATCCGCGCGCTGGACCGGCAGGCGCTGCGCACCCTCGTCGCCGTCGCCTTCGAGGAACCCACCCTGTTCTCCGCGAGCGTCGGCGACAACGTTCTCATGGGCGCCGGCGAAGGGGCGGACGCCGGTGAACTGGACCGCGCGCTCGCCGTGGCGCAGGCCGAGTTCGCGCACGCCCTCCCGCAGGGCACCGGGACGCAGGTCGGCGAGATGGGCCTGAGCCTGTCGGGCGGCCAGCGCCAGCGTCTCGCACTGGCACGGGCGGTCGTGGGCCGGCCCCGCTTCCTCGTGCTGGACGACCCGCTGTCCGCGCTGGACGTGCACACCGAGGCCGCCGTGGAGGCCGCGCTGCGCCAGGTGCTCGCCGACACCACGGCCCTGATCGTGGCCCACCGCCCCTCCACGGTGCTGCTGGCCGACCGCGTCGCCCTGCTCTCCGGCGGCCGGATCACCGCGGTGGGCACCCACCACGAACTGCTGCGCACGAACGCCGAGTACGCCCACCTGATGGCGGGCGGGCAGACGCCGCGAGCGGCGCAAGAGGAGGACGACGACCGATGACGGCCCCCACCACGTCCGTCCCCGCCACCGGGGACGAGGAGGACCTGCCGCTCACCGCCGGCACCGGCGCCGGGGACACCGGCGACCCCTTCGACCGGGACGTGCTGCCCACTCCCCCGGGTGCCACGGCCGCGCTGCTGCGCTCGCTGCTGGCGCCGATGAAGGCCCGCGTGGCCGCCACCGCGCTCGTGCTGCTGCTCCAGCAGGCGGCCGTCCAGACGGGCCCGCTGCTGGTGGCGTACGCCATCGACACGGCCGTACCGGCGTTCCGCGGCCACGACCACGGGCCGCTGGTCGCGGTGGCCGTCGGCTACCTGCTGTGCGCGCTGGCCTCGGGCGGACTCCAGTGGGTGTTCATCGTGGCCGCCGCCCGGGTCGACCAGGACGTGCTGCTCGACCTGCGCGGCCGTATCTTCCGGCACGCGCAGGCGCTCAGCGTGGACTTCCACGAGCGCTACACCTCCGGCCGGCTGATCTCCCGTGCCACCACGGACGTGGAGTCGCTGCGCGAACTGCTCAACGAGGGCCTGCAGGAACTGATCACCGTCGTCCTGTCCTTCGTCTCCATCTCGGCGATGCTGCTCTGGCTCGACCTCGGGCTCGGCGCGGTCGCGGTGGCGTCGTTCGTGCCGCTGTACCTGCTGGTGCGGCTGTACCAGCGGCGCGCGGGGCGGGTGTACCGGGAGCGGTCCACGGCGATCGCCGCGGTGATCGTGAAGTTCGTGGAGACGATGAACGGCATCCGCCCGGTGCGGGCGTTTCGCCGGGAGCCGGCCAACGACGCCGCCTTCGCCGTCCTCAACCGGCGCCACGAGCGCACGAACGGCGACGCGCTCCTCGAAATGGCCCGCTACGTCGTCGGTTCCCGCCTGGTGGCGAACACGGCGGTCGCGGCGATCGTCCTGTGGGGCGCCTGGCGGGTGACGGACGGCTCGCTGGAGCTGGGTGTGCTGGCGGCGGCGGTGCTGTACCTGCGCCGCCTCTACGACCCGATCGACCGGCTCGGCATGTTCCTCAACTCCTACCAGTCGGCAGCGGCCTCCCTGGAGAAGATCGCGGGCCTGCTCGCGCAGACCCCGTCGGTGCCGGAGCCGTCGGCGCCGCGGCAGCTGCCGCCCCGGACGTCCGGGTTCCCCGGCCGCGAGGTGCTCTTCGACGGCGTCCGCTTCGCCTACCGCACCGGCGGCGAGGTGCTGCCCCGCTTCGACCTGACGCTCCCGGCCGGGCAGACCGTCGCAGTGGTCGGCTCCACCGGCGCGGGCAAGTCGACCCTGGCGAAGCTGCTGGCCCGCTTCTACGACCCGAGCGAGGGCCGGGTGCTGCTGGACGGCGTGGACCTGCGCGAGCTGGACGTGCCCGAACTGCGGCGCGGTGTGGTCATGGTGACGCAGGAGGCCTTCCTGTTCTCCGGGACGGTCGCCGAGAACATCGCCGTCGGCCGCCCCGAGGCGAGCCGCGAGGAGATCGAGCGGGCCGCGAAGGCGATCGGCGCGCACGACTTCATCAGCGCCCTGCCCGACGGCTACGACACCGACGTCCGCAAGCGCGGCGGCCGCATCTCCGCGGGTCAGCGCCAACTGGTCGCCTTCGCCCGGGCGTTGCTCGCCGATCCGGCGGTGCTGATCCTGGACGAGGCGACCAGCTCCCTGGACATCCCCGGTGAGCAGGCCGTGCAGCGCGCGATGACGACGGTCCTGCGGGGCCGTACGGCCGTGGTCATCGCCCACCGCCTGTCCACGGTGGAGATCGCCGACCGGGTGCTGGTGATGGAGCACGGCCGTATCGTCGAGGACGGCACCCCGGCCGAACTCGTCGCGGGGACCGGCCGGTTCGCGCACCTGCACCGCGCCTGGCGCGACAGTCTGGCCTGAGCGGACGGAGGGACAGCGGTGATCGACGCGCGCGCGGACCCGGGCACGCCCGACAGCCGGGGCGGCTGGTGGTACCTGTGGTGGCTGGTGACCCGCCAGCCGGGCCGGTCGGTCGCCGGAGCGGTGCTGGCCAGTGTCTGGATGGTGCTGCTCGCGGCGACGCCGTACCTGATGTCCCGGGCGGTCGACGACGGTCTCCAGAGCGGCGACACGGCCGCGCTGGCCCTGTGGTCGGGCGCGCTGTTCGGGGTCGGCGCCTTCAACGCCTGGCTGAGCATCCTGCGCCACCGCACGATGACGCGGGTGCGCATGGACGCCAACTTCCGCACGGTCAAGGTCGTCGTGGACCACGTGGTGCGCCTCGGCGCCGCCCTGCCGCGCCGGACCGACGCGGGCGAGGTCCTCACCATCGGCGTCGGCGACGTGCAGACGATCAGCCAGTGCCTGACCGTGGTCGGCCCCGGGGTGGGCGCGGTCGTCGTCTACGCGGTGGTGGCGGGGATGCTGCTGGCGGTGTCCGTGCCGCTCGCCGCGGTGGTGCTGCTGGGGGCGCCGCTGACCGTGCTGCTGATCGGGCCGCTCACCCGGCGGCTGCAGGGGGCCGAGGGCGAGTACCGGGAGCGGCAGGGCGTGCTCACCGCGCGGATCGGTGACCTCGCGGGCGGGCTGCGGGTGCTCAACGGGCTCGGCGGCAAAGGGCTGTTCGCGGACGCGTTCCGCCGGGACTCGCAGCGGCTGCGGGCCCAGGGCTACCGGGTGGGCGCGGTGACCAGCTGGCTGCAGGCGCTCGGCACGGGCCTGCCGGTGCTGTTCCTCGCGGTCGTGACCTGGCTGGCGGCGCGGCTGGCCGCCCAGGGGCGGATCACGGTGGGCGAGCTGGTGTCCGTGTACGGGTACGTCGCGGTCCTGGTGACCCCGGTGTCCTTCTTCGTCGAGGGGGGCTACCAGCTGAGCCGGGGCGTCGTGGCCGCGCGCCGGGTGGTCGAACTGCTGCGGCTGCGACCGGAGAAGGACACCGGCACCCTGCCCCCGCCCGCCGAGCCCTCGGCGCTGCACGACCCGGAGTCGGACGTCCGGGTGGCGCCGGGGCGGCTGACCGCGCTGGTCAGCGCCCGTCCCGCCGACGCGACGGCGGTGGTCGACCGGCTGGGCCGCTACGAACCGTCGGCGGTGACCTGGGGCGGGGTGCGCCTGGACGCGTACGCGCTCGCCGGGGTGCGCGAGCACATCCTGGTCGCCGACAACGAGGCGGACCTGTTCGCCGGCTCCCTGCGGGAGGTGGTGTGCGGCGCCCGGGACCGGGAGGCGGGCGAGGTGGCCGAGGCGGTGCGGGCGGCTGCCGCCGAGGACATCGTGCAGGGGCTGGCCGACGGCCTCGACACCGCCGTGGCCGCGCAGGGCCGCAGCCTGTCCGGCGGGCAGCGGCAGCGGGTGCGACTGGCCCGGGCGCTGCTGGCCGGTCCGGAGGTGCTGCTGGCCGTGGAACCGACCTCCGCGCTCGACGCGCACACCGAGGCGGCGGTGGCGAAGCGGCTGCGGCAGGCGCGCACCGGCCGCACGACGCTCGTCACCACCACGTCGCCGCTGGTGCTCGACCACGCGGACACCGTGCAGTACCTGGTCGACGGCAAGGTCGCGGCCACGGGCCGCCACCGTGAACTCCTCGACACCGAGCCGGGATACCGGGCGCTCGTGGCACGCGACGCGGAGGAGTCCGGGGAGGAGAGCCGGGAACGGCGGACGGTGCGGGAGCCGGTGGAGGGGACCGTGGAGGAGCCTGCGGGGCGGGGCGCGGGCGAGGGCGCGCAGGAGGCCGTGCGATGACGGTGGACGACGCCGCGGACGGCAGGCTGCCGGTCGCCGGGCCCGTGGACGTACGGCGGGCCGCGCTGCGGCTGGTCGGGGCCGAGGGGCGAGCGTTCTCGGCCGTCCTCGCCCTGAACGTGCTCGCCGCCGGAGCGGGCCTGGCCGGTCCGTGGCTCCTCGGCCGGATCATCGACCACGTACGCGCGGGCGGCGGCGTCGGCGGCGTGGACCGGCTGGCCGTGGGCATTCTCGCGGCGGCGCTGGCGCAGCTGCTGCTGGCCCGCTGGGCCCGTTACGCGGCGCACCGCTTCGGCGAGCGCACGCTGGCCCGGGTGCGCGAGGAGTTCGTCGACCGGGCCCTGGCCCTGCCCGCGTCGGTGGTCGAGCGGGCCGGCGCCGGTGACCTGACCACGCGTGGCACCGCGGACGTGACCGCCGTCGGCACCACGCTGCGCACCGTGGGCCCCGAACTGCTCGTGAGCACCGTGCAGGCGCTGTTCGTGCTGGCGGCGGTGTTCCTCATCGACCCGCTGCTCGGCGCCGTCGGCGTCCTGGCGCTGGCCCCGGTCGGATGCGCGGTGCGCTGGTACCTGCGCCGGGCCAGGGACGGCTACCTGCGCGAGGGCGCCGCCGTTTCCGACATCGCCGAGGTCCTGGCGGCGACGGCCTCCGGCGCGCGTACGGTCGAGGCGTACCGGCTGGCCGGGCGGCGGGTCGCGGCCGGCCGGGACGCGCTGGAGACCTCGCTGCGCACGCGGCTGTACACCCTCTTCCTGCGCAGCGTGTTCTTCCCGGCGGTCGAGGTGTCGTACGTGCTGCCCGTGGCCGGGGTGCTGCTGGTCGGCGGGGCGCTGCACGCGCGGGGCGCGGTGACGGTGGGCGCGGTGGTGGCCGCCGCGCTGTACCTGCGGCAGTTCACGGAACCGCTCGACCAGATCCTGATGCACATCGAACTGCTGCAGAGCAGCGGCGCCTCCTTCGCCCGCGTCGAGGGCCTGGCCCGGGCGCCCCGGACCGCCACGGCGCAGGCTCCCGCTCCGGCGGACGACCGCATCGACGTGCGGGGCGCCCGCTACGCCTACGAGCGCGGCGGCGAGGTGCTGCGCGGGGTGGACCTCACGGTGCGGCCCGGTGAGCGGCTGGCCGTGGTGGGGCCCTCCGGGGCGGGCAAGTCCACGCTGAGCAGGCTGCTGGCGGGCGTGGACGCGCCGAGCGCGGGGGCGGTGACCGTGGGCGGGGTGCCGGTCGCCGCGCTGGAACCGGAGCGGCTGCGCCGCCAGGTCGTCCTGGTGACCCAGGAGCACCACGTGTTCCTGGGCACGGTCCGCGACAACCTGCGCATCGCCGAACCGGAGGCTTCGGACGGGCAGTTGTGGTCGGCGCTGGGTGCCGTCGGCGCCGACGTCTGGGTGCGGGAGCTGCCGGACGGTCTTGACACCGGGCTGGGCGCGGGCGGCCACCCGACCGACGGCGCCCGGGCCCAGCAGCTCGCCCTCGCCCGGGTGGTGCTGGCCGACCCGCACACGCTGATCCTGGACGAGGCCACCGCGCTGCTCGACCCGTCGACGGCCCGCCACACCGAGCGCGCCCTGGCGGCCGTGCTCCGGGGCCGTACGGTCATCGCCATCGCGCACCGCCTGCACACCGCGCACGACGCCGACCGGGTGGCCGTGATGGAGGACGGCCTGCTCACCGAAGTGGGCACCCATGACGAGCTGGTGGCGTCGGGCGGGGCGTACGCGGCGCTGTGGCACACGTGGCACGGGGATGCGGACGGGACCGGGGACGAAGCCGGGGAATCGGAGGGGGCCGGGGACGAAGCCGGGGATGCGGAGGGGGCCGGGGTCGGAGCCGGGGATGCGGTGGGGGACGGCGTGCGGGCCTGAGCCTGCGTCAGGGCAGTTTCGGCGGGGTCCAGTCGGCGTGGCGGAGTACGGCCCGCATGGTGGCGCCGGAGGGGGCCAGCCGGAGCGCGCCGTCGCGGGCGGCGATCGCCAGCGGATGCGTGAGCCGCTGGCCCATCCGGCCGGCCTGGCGGGCGGCGCGGGCCACGGCCTGGCTGCGCGGGCGGCGTTCGGCGTCGTAGCGGGCCAGCGCCCGCCCGAGGACCGGTTCGGCGGCGAGGGCGACGGCCAGGGTGACCGCGTCCTCCAGTGCCTGGCAGGCGCCCTGGCCGAGGTGGGGGGTCATGGCGTGGGCGGCGTCGCCGAGGAGGGCGACACGTCCCACGGTGTAGGAGGGCAGCGGGACGGTGAGTTCGTGGATGTCGTGGTGCAGGACGGCGTCGGGCCGGGTGGCTTCGAGCAGCGCGGGGACCGGGTCGTGCCAGCCGGTGAACCGGCGGCGCAGCGCGGCGAGCGGGTCGGCGGGGCGCACTCCGGGCGGTGAGTTGAGCACGGCGTGCCATTCCGCGCGGCCGTCGCGGAAGGCGATGTGCCCGAACTCGGCTCCCCTGCCCCAGGTCAGTTCGAAGTCGGTGCGCAGGTCCACCGGGTGCTCGGTGACGGCGCGCAGGACGGTGGAACCGCTGTAGGCGGGACCGGGGTGGTGCGGGAACAGCAGGCCGCGCAGCCGGCTGCCGACACCGTCGGCGGCGACGACGAGGTCGGCGTCGAGGGCCCGGCCGACGCGTTCGGCGCGGCGGGCGCTCTCACCACCGTCCCCGCCACCGCCATCGCCCCCGTCCCCGTCGTCCTCCCCGCCGCGGTCCAGGAGGACCCGTATCCGCCCGCCGTCGGTGTCGTCCACGGACGTCACCTCCGTCCCGGTGCGCAGGCACCCCGGCGGCAGGGCGGCGCGCAGGGCGCGGTGCAGCTCGGCTCGGGGGATGCCGACGATGGGGGTGCCCAGCTCCCGTTCGAGGGCGGCGCCGTCCATCCTGGCCAGCCACCGGCCGTCGGGGGTGCGGGTGCCCCCGGTGTACTGCGGCCGGGCGGCGGCGCGCACCGCCTCGCCGACGCCGAGGGCGTCCAGGGCACGCATGCCGTTGGCGTGCAGGGAGATGCCCGCCCCGACGTCGGCGAGGACCGGGGCGCGTTCGGCGACCACGACCTCCCAGCCCGCCGCGCGCAGGCCGATCGCCGCGGCCAGCCCGCCGATGCCCCCGCCCACCACCGCCGCTGTACCGCCCATGCCGACCCCTTCCCCCGCACCGGGCACCCGCGCCCCGTGCTTCTACATCTGTAGAAGAAGCGTACGCCTCCCCTCTACAGGTGTAGAAATAGGGGGTGTCCAAGCCCACCGACCGCCGTACCGTCCTCGCCGACGCGGCCATCGCCGTCCTCGCGCGCCACGGGGTGCGCGGGCTGACCCACCGCGCCGTCGACCGGGCGGCCGGCCTCCCCTCCGGCACCACCTCCGCCTACTACCGCACGCGCCGGGCCCTGCTGACCGCACTGGTCCGCCGCCTGGTCGCCCTGGACCAGGCGGAACTCCAGGAGGCGGGGCAGCGCACTCCGGTGCCGCGCCACCCGGAGGACCTGGTGGCGGGCATCGCCGCCCTGTCCGCACAGCGCCTGACGGGAGAAGGCCGGGAGCGCTCGCTGGCCCGTTACGCGTGCGCGATCGAGAGCGTGCACCACCCCGAGCTGCGCGAGATCCTCACCCCGCGCGAGAACACGGCACGGGAGGCCGTACGCGCCTTCCTGACCGCGCGGGGCGTTGCGGAAGCGGACGCCGACGCCCGCACGATCACCCTGCTCACCTGCGTGGACGGCCTGGTCTTCGACCGCTTGGTGAACGGCGGGACGGTGTCGCCCACCGACATCCGCGCCCTGGTGGCGGGTGCGCTGCGCCCCGAGCCCCCGGCGGATGCGCGGCGGTGAGGGGCCCCGCCCGCCCGACGGGGCACAATCCCCGGCATGGCTGTCATCCACCGCACCACCGTCAAGCCCACCAAGCTCGAACTGCTCACCGCCTGGCTGCCCACCCGCCCGTGGTACGCCGGCTCGCCCGCACCGGAGTTGACGAAGACGGGCGGCTTCCGCCTCGACGACCCCAACGGTGAGGTCGGCATCGAGTTCATGGTCGTCAACGACGCCTCCGGCCCCCGCCCCGCCACCTACCTGGTGCCCCTCACCTACCGCGCCGCCCCGCTAGACGGCGCGGAACACGCCCTGGTCGGCACCATGGAGCACGGGGTGCTGGGGCCGCGCTGGGCGTACGACGGCTGCCACGACCCGGTCCTCATCGCCCAGTTGGCGGCCCTGATCGACGGCCGGGCCGAGCCCCAGGCGCAGAGCGTCAGCGACACCCCCGACCGCGAGATCACCCGTTCTCACACCGCCCCGGCCCCGGTCCCCGCCGCCTTCACCACGGCCGACGACACCGCCCGGGCGACGGAACTGACCGCAGGCGACGGCACGTTGCTCCGTCTGCACCGGGTCCTGACCCCCGCCCCGGGCGACGGCGCACCGCTCCCGCCGACGACGGCGGCCGGCCACGTGGCGGGCCCCTGGCAGCAGCCGGACGGCTCCCGTGCCCGGGGGGTGTTCGCGGTGCTGCACACCGGCGCCCGGGACTGAGGCGCCCGGGCATCCGTACGGGTGTGCCCCGGCCGGACGGCGGACGCCCGTACGGACCCGTACGCGCCCAGGAGCCGGTCGGCGAGCCGCTGCACCATGCGGGGGCGGTCTTCGCGCTCGCGTTCTCCCCCGACGGCACCCTGCTGGCCACCGGCGACGGCGACCGGGCGGCACGGCTGTGGGACCCGGCGACGAGACGAGCCGTGGAGCAGCCCACCGGCCATCAGGGCGCGGTCTTCGCGCTCGCGTTCTCTCCCGACGGCACCCTGCTCGCCACCGGCGCCGGCGACCGGGCGGCACGGCTGTGGATGACCCCGGTGGCGGCCCGCCGCACGGCCGCCACGAACGGCGGTCGAGCTTCGGCGGCGTACCCGGCCCCCCGCCCGGTGCCGTCGCGCCGGCACCGGGCCGCCCCAGGGGCGGAAATGGGCTGTCCAGCGCAGCGCCCAAGGCACTAGCATGCCGGAGGCCGTGACGCGAGGTGAGGAGGTGAGTCCCGTGAACGCTGTATCCGCATGGGTGCTCCCTCCCATCGCCACGGTCGGGCGAACCGCGTAGGTGTCGCCGGGGAGCGCCTGCATGACAAGGCACTCCCGAAAGGCAACACCTCATGAACACTGTGCAGTTCACCGCCGGGACGACCTCGGACGGCATGCTCGAACGCGACTTCACCGTGGCCGGGATCCCCGGCGTGCTCTGGTCGCCCGCCTCCGGTCCCGAGCGCGCACCCCTGGTCCTGATGGGCCACGGGGGCGGCACGCACAAGAAGTGGCCGGGCATGGTCGGCCGCGCGCGGCGTCTCGTCGCCGACGGCGGTTTCCACGTCGCCGCCGTCGACGCGCCCGGCCACGGCGGCCGGCCCCGCACTCCCTACGACGAGCAGGAGATCGCCGCGCTGTACCGGGCGAGGGAGGCGGGCGAGCCGGAAGGCCCGATCGTCGTCCGCTACAACGCCCGGCTCGCGGAGCGTGCCGTACCCGAGTGGCGGGCGACCCTGGACGCGCTCCAGCGGCTGCCGGAGATCGGCGCCGAGGGACCGGTCGGCTACTTCGGGCTGAACATGGGCACCGCGATCGGGGTGCCGTTCGTGGCGACCGAGCCCAGGATCACCGCCGCGGTCCTCGGCGTCCACTGGCCCGACGCCCTCGCCGAGGCGGCACGGCGGATCACCGTCCCGGTCGAGTTCCTGATCCAGTGGGACGACGAGCACATCCCGCGCAGCTCCGGTCTCGCCCTGTTCGACGCCTTCGCCTCCACGGAGAAGACGCTGCACGCCAACGCGGGCAGGCACAAGGAACTGCCCCGCTTCGAGGCGGACAGCGCGGTCCGCTTCTTCACCCGGCACCTGCACCCGAGCCGGACGGCCGCGGTCCCGACGGCCTGACCGGAGCCCGAACAGCGCCCGGCCGGCTCCCAGTCTGGCAACTGCCCGATCCCCGTCGCAAGGGGCCCGGGGCGGGGCCGGTCGGGCCGCCCCGGTCGTCCGGTTCGTATACCGAACATGAACTTCCGGACAACGAACGTTTTCCAGCCAACTTGATGACGCGCTCCTGACAACGGTCGCGTACTCCTGCCAATCTTCCCCTCGGCCGTTCTCAGTCGCCCCACAGCACCCCCCACCGTTTTGCGGACTGTGGCCCGGCCCGCACCTCGTACGTCAGCACGGCGCACGTCCGCACGTCGCACCTCCGCATCTCGTACGTCCGCATCTCGTACGTCCGCATCTCGCACGTCCGCACCTGGTTCCGCGTACTCGCAGTTCTGCCCGGACCGCTCACCCCGCGTCCGGATCTCCCCCATGGCCGCGCGACCCGTGGCCACGCAGAAGGAGTCAGTGTTGAGTAGCAGCAGCTCTCGCAGACGCACCTCCCACACCACCCACCGCCGGGCGGCGGGCATCGCCCTGGCCGGTGTCGCCGCGCTGATCGCCACGGCCGTCCAGTCGGGCGCCGCCAGCGCGGCCCCCGCGCAGGCCCCGCACGCCGGCAAGCCCGACCCGGCCCACGTCGCCGTGAAGCTCACGCCCTCGCAGCGGGCCGAGCTGGTCCGCGACGCCGACGGCGCCAAGGCGCGCACGGCGAAGGACCTGGGCCTGGGCGCCCAGGAGAAGCTGGTCGTCAAGGACGTCGTCAAGGACGCCGACGGCACCCTCCACACCCGCTACGAGCGCACCTACGCCGGCCTGCCGGTCCTCGGCGGCGACCTGGTGGTCGACACCGCGAAGTCGGGCCGGACCGAGGGCGTGCTCAAGGCCACCCGCGCGGCCGTGCAGGTCCGCAGCCTCACCCCGAGCGTGTCGAAGGCGACCGTCGAGAAGCAGGCCGTGCAGCGGGCCAGGACGCTCGGCAGCACCAAGGCCTCGGTGGACCAGTCCTCCCGCAAGGTGATCTGGGCGGCGAGCGGCACGCCGGTGCTGGCGTACGAGACGGTGATCGGCGGCTTCCAGGACGACGGGACCCCGAACCAGCTGCACGTCGTCACCGACGCGAACACGGGCAAGGAGCTGTTCCGCTACCAGGGCATCGAGACCGGTGTCGGCAACACCCAGTACAGCGGCCAGGTCGCGCTGACGACGACCCAGTCGGGTTCGGCGTACACGCTGAACGACGGGGCGCGCGGCGGCCACAAGACGTACAACCTCAACCACGGCTCGTCCGGCACCGGCACGCTGTTCTCGCAGTCCAGCGACACCTGGGGCGACGGCACGACGTCGAACGCGGCCACCGCCGCCGCCGACGCCCACTACGGCGCGGCTGTCACCTGGGACTTCTACAAGAACACCTTCGGCCGCAACGGCATCCGCAACGACGGTGCGGCGGCCTACTCCCGCGTCCACTACGGCAACTCGTACGTGAACGCGTTCTGGGACGACAGCTGCTTCTGCATGACCTACGGCGACGGTTCGGGCAACGCCGACCCGCTGACCGAACTCGACGTGGCCGGCCACGAGATGAGCCACGGCGTTACCTCCAACACGGCGGGACTCAACTACTCGGGCGAGTCCGGCGGTCTGAACGAGGCGACCTCCGACATCTTCGGCACGGGTGTCGAGTGGTACGCCAACAACTCCGCCGACAAGGGCGACTACCTCCTCGGCGAGAAGATCGACATCAACGGCGACGGCACCCCGCTGCGCTACATGGACAAGCCCAGCAAGGACGGCGCCTCCGCCGACTCCTGGTACTCGGGCGTGGGCAACAAGGACGTGCACTACTCGTCCGGCATCGCCAACCACTTCTTCTACCTGCTGAGCGAGGGCAGCGGCGCCAAGGTCATCAACGGCGTCAGCTACGACTCGCCCACCGCGGACGGGCTGCCCGTCACCGGCATCGGCCGGGACAAGGCGCTGCAGATCTGGTACCGGGCGCTGACCACGAAGTTCACCTCGACCACCAACTACGCGGCGGCCCGCACCGGTACGCTCGCGGCGGCCGGTGAGCTGTACGGCACCTCCAGCGCCGAGTACAAGGCCGTGCAGGACGCGTGGGCGGGGGTCGCGGTCGGGTCGCGCTCCGGCGGCGGCGACCCGGGCGGCGGCGGCACCTCGTTCGAGAACACCTCGAACGTGAACATCCCGGACTACGGCTCGGCGGTCACCTCGTCCATCACGGTCTCCGGGCGCAGCGGCAAGGCGCCCTCCAACCTCCAGGTCTCGGTGGACATCGTCCACTCCTGGAGCGGTGACCTCCAGATCGACCTGGTCGCCCCCAACGGGTCGACGTACCGCCTCAAGAGCAGCGGCTACGACCCGACGCCGGACGTGCACGCGACCTACACGGTCAACGCGTCCGCGTCGGCGGCCAACGGGACCTGGAAGCTGCGCGTCCAGGACAAGGGCCCGCAGGACACCGGCTACATCGACGGCTGGAAGCTGACCTTCCCGTAAAGGCCGGACGGGCGCGACCGGCGAGGGCCGCATGCCGTCGCCGGACCCCAAGTCCCCCGAGGACAGGGCGCCGTTCCGGAGGTGAAGCACCCGGGGCGGCGCCCGTTCACACTGCCGAAACACGAACCGGACAGTCAACTTTCGGCCAACATCACCTCGGGGTCCTGACATGTACGCGTCCCTGATGTCACTCTCTCTCCACCCGCCGCACGAGCACAGCAACCGACCTCCCGTCCGGCCGGCACCCCCACGCCGGCCGGGCCCCCCACATAAGGAGCTTGTGTGACTCCCCGCCACCTGCGTCACAAGCGCACCATGCTGGCCGTCGCCACCGCCGTCGCCGCCGGAGCCCTCCTCAGCACCGGCCTGACCACCAGCGCCTCGGCCCAGACCCCGGCCGACTCCAGCGGCCGTACCACCCTGGCCGCCGCCCCCGCCGCCCTCACCACCGCCGCCCGCACCTCGCTGCTCCAGCAGGCGCAGACGGATGCGACCGGCACCGCCCGGCAGATAGGCCTCGGCGCCCAGGAGAAGCTCGTCGCCAAGGACGTCGTCAAGGACGCCGACGGCACGGTGCACACCCGATACGAGCGCACCTACGCCGGCCTGCCGGTCCTCGGCGGCGACCTGATCGTCCACACCTCCAAGGCCGGGAAGACCGAAGGCGTCACCAAGGCCACCGGCGCGGCCATCAAGGTCGCCTCGCTCACCCCGAAGGTCACCGCCGCCAAGGCCGAGCAGCAGGCGGTGTCCCTCGCCAAGGACGCCGGTTCCGCGCAGACCGCCGCCGACCAGGCCCCGCGCAAGGTCGTCTGGGCGGGCAGCGGCAAGCCCGTCCTCGCCTACGAGACGGTCGTCGGCGGCCTCCAGGACGACGGCACCCCGAACCAGCTGCACGTCATCACCGACGCCGCCACCGGCAAGAAGCTCTACGAGTACCAGGGCATCGAGACCGGCACCGGCAAGACCCTGTACTCGGGCCAGGTGACCCTCACCACCACCAAGTCGGGCTCCACGTACCAGCTGACCGACGGCTCGCGCGGCGGCCACAAGACGTACAACCTGGCCCGCAAGACCTCCGGCACCGGCACGCTGTTCACCGACGCCGACGACATCTGGGGCACCGGCACCGCCTCCAGCTCCACCTCCGACCAGACGGCCGCGGCCGACGCCGCCTACGGCGCGCAGGAGACCTGGGACTTCTACAAGAACACCTTCGGCCGCAACGGCATCAAGAACAACGGCCAGGGCGCCTACTCCCGCGTCCACTACGGCAGCAACTACGTCAACGCCTTCTGGGACGACAGCTGCTTCTGCATGACCTACGGCGACGGCTCGGGCAACACCCACCCGCTGACCGCGCTGGACGTCGCCGGGCACGAGATGAGCCACGGCGTCACCTCCAACACGGCCGGGCTGAACTACTCGGGCGAGTCCGGCGGCCTGAACGAGGCCACCTCCGACATCTTCGGCACCGGTGTCGAGTGGTACGCCAACAACTCCGCCGACAAGGGCGACTACCTGATCGGCGAGCGCATCGACATCAACGGTGACGGCTCCCCGCTGCGCTACATGGACAAGCCCAGCAAGGACGGCGCCTCCGCCGACTACTGGTCCTCCACGGTCGGCAACAAGGACGTGCACTACTCGTCCGGTGTCGCCAACCACTTCTTCTACCTGCTGGCCGAGGGCAGCGGTGCGAAGACGATCAACGGCGTGAGCTACAACTCGCCGACGTCCAACGGTTCCACGGTCACCGGCATCGGCCGCGCCAAGGCGCTGCAGATCTGGTACAAGGCGCTGACCACGTACATGACGTCGACCACCAACTACAAGGCCGCCCGCACGGCGACCCTGAACGCGGCGTCGGCCCTGTACGGCTCGTCCAGCGCCGAGTACAAGGCGGTCGCGGCGGCCTGGTCCGGGGTCAACGTCAACTGACCGAGGAGCGGCAGCCGACGGGCGGCACCCGGGAGGACCACTGACCCGGGTGCCGCCCTACGCTGGGTCCCATGTCTTCGGAGGACTTCACCTACGAGGAGGTCGGCGCGACCCGCGAGCAGGGCCACTGCCCGCCCGGCTTCCACCCCCTGCACGTGCGCACCCGCATCGGAGAGGGCGAGGAGGTCTTCCGGCGCGCCGCCGAGGCCGTCCTCACCTGGGAACTGCACCGCGCCGCCGGTGTGGGCATCCACACCGGCGCCGAGCGGGCCGCCCCCGGCGCCGACGTCACCGTCACGCTCGCCGGGGTGATCAAGGCCCCCTGCCGGATCGTCTGGACCCTCGACGAGCCCCGCCGCGCCGGCTGGGCCTACGGCACGCTGCCCGGCCACCCCGAGACCGGCGAGGAGTCCTTCGTCGTGGACCGCACCGGGGACGGCACGGTCTGGCTGACCGTGACCGCCTTCAGCCGCCCCGCCAAGTGGTACGCCCGCGCGGGCGGCCCGGCGGCCCGCGGCTTCCAGCACGCGTACGCCCGCCGCTGCGGCACGGTACTGCGCCGCCTGTGCGCCGGCCTCGGCGACGGCACCTGACCCGCACCGGCAGCCGGGCCCCGCCCGGCGGCCCCGGACGGCCCGCGGTCAGCGCAGCAGCACCCCCGCTCCGTCGCCCGCGTCCTCGGCCGGCACCGTCACCAGGCCCAGTTCCGCGGGGGAGGCGAGCAGGCGGTGGTCGGGCAGGATGCGGACCGTGTAGCCGTAGGGCCCGGTGCGGTCCAGGGAGAGCGGGCCCTCGTAGACCCAGCGGCCGTCCGGATCGGGGCTGCCCGCCGGTTTCAGCGGGACCGCGGTGGCGTCCGTGATGCGGTCCTCCTCGTCGACCCGCCCCGAGACCGCCTGCACCCGGACGTCCTCCGGACCGAGGCCGCCGAGGCCGACGCGCACCCGCAGACCCAGGGTGGAGCCGAGCTCGGCGGTGGCCGTGGACGACGGCTCCCCGCCGCCTTGGGCCACCGGGCAGGACGTCTCCACGTGGTCGACCGTCACCTCGTGCCAGCCCGCCCGCACCCGCGCCTTCCAGGCCGCCAGCCCCCGGGCCGCGTCCGCGTCCAGGGCGCGGTGCGCGTGCGCCGCCGGGGTGTACAGACGTTCGACGTACTCGCGGACCATCCGGCCGGCCAGCACCTTCGGGCCCAGCAGCGTCAGGGTCCTGCGGACCATCTCGATCCAGCGGTCGGGCAGACCGCCCCGGCCGCGCTCGTAGAAACGGGGCGCGATGCGCCCCTCCAGCAGCTCGTACAGGGCGGCGGCCTCGACGTCGTCGCGGTGGTCGGCCTCCGCGCCGGCCGTCGCGGGCAGCGGGGCGCCGCCGTCCGCGGTCGGGATGGCCCAGCCGAAGTCGGGCTGGTACCACTCGTCCCACCAGCCGTCCAGCACGGACAGGTTGAGGCAGCCGTTCAGGGCGGCCTTCATGCCGGAGGTGCCGCACGCCTCCAGCGGGCGCAGCGGGTTGTTCAGCCACACGTCGCAGCCCTGGTAGAGCTTCTGCGCCATCGCCATGCCGTAGTCCGGCAGGAAGACGATCCGGTGGCGCACGCGCGGGTCGTCGGCGAAGCGGACCAGCTCCTGGATCAGCCGCTTGCCGCCGTCGTCCGCCGGGTGCGCCTTGCCCGCGACCACGATCTGCACCGGCCGCTCGGGGTGCAGCAGCAGGTCCATCAGCCGGTCCCGGTCGCGCAGCATCAGCGTCAGCCGCTTGTACGAGGGGACCCGGCGCGCGAAGCCGATCGTGAGCACCCCGGGATCCAGCACGTCGTCGACCCAGCCCAGCTCGGCCGGGCCCGCACCGCGCTGCCGCCACGCCGCCCACACCCGCCGGCGCACCTCGGCGACCAGCTGCTCGCGCAGGTCGCGGCGCAGCTCCCAGATGTCCTCGTCGGGGATGTCGGCCACCGAGTCCCAGCGGTCGGAGCCGCCCACCGACAGCGCGTCCTCGGCGCGCTGCGCGCCGATCTGCCGGGCGCCGAGCCGGAACACCTCCGGGGCCACCCAGGTCGGGGCGTGCACGCCGTTGGTGACCGAGGTGATGGGCACCTCCTCGGGGCCGAAGCCCGGCCACAGCCCGGCGAACATCTCCCGGCTGACCCCGCCGTGCAGCAGCGAGACCCCGTTGGCGCGCTGGGCGAGCCTGAGCCCCATCACGGCCATGTTGAACAGGTTGGGCTCCCCGCCCGGGTAGGTCTCCATGCCCAGCCGGAGGATGCGCTCGACGTCGATGCGGGGCAGTTCGGCGTCGGGTCCGAAGTGGCGGGCGACCAGTTCCCGGTCGAAGCGGTCGATGCCGGCCGGGACGGGCGTGTGCGTGGTGAAGACCGTCCCCGCGCGCACCGCCTCCAGGGCCGCGTCGAAGTCGAGGCCCCGCTCGCCCAGCTCGGCGATCCGCTCCAGGCCGAGGAAGCCCGCGTGTCCCTCGTTGGTGTGGAACACCTCCGGCTCGGGGTGCCCGGTGAGCCGGCAGTACGTCCGCACCGCACGCACCCCTCCTATGCCCAGCAGCATCTCCTGGAGCAGCCGGTGCTCGCTGCCTCCCCCGTACAGCCGGTCGGTCACCTGGCGCTCGCCGAGATCGTTCTCCTCGACGTCGGAGTCCAGCATGAGCAGCGGGATCCGGCCAACTTGTGCCAGCCAGATCCGGGCGTGCAGGGCCTTGCCGCGGGGCAGCGCGAGCGAGACCCTGGCAGGGCTGCCGTCGGCCTCGCGCACCTGGGTGACGGGCAGCTCGTTGGGGTCGAGGACCGGGTAGTGCTCCTGCTGCCAGCCGTCCCGGGACAGGGACTGCCGGAAGTAGCCGTGCCGGTACAGCAGCCCGACCCCGATCAGGGGTACGCCCAGGTCACTGGCGGCCTTGAGGTGGTCGCCCGCGAGGATGCCGAGGCCCCCGGAGTACTGCGGCAGGGCAGCGGTGACGCCGAACTCGGGCGAGAAGTAGGCGACACCCGCGGGCAGCCCCGAGGGCTGCGCCTGGTACCAGCGCTCGCCGCTCACGTAGTCGCGCAGGTCGTCGGCGGCCGCGGTCAGCCGGCGCAGGAAGCGGCGGTCGGCGGCCAGCTCGGCCAGCCGGGCCGGGGACACTCCGCCCAGCAGACGGACCGGGTCGCCGCCGCTCGCGGCCCAGTACTCCGGGTCGACGGACTGGAAGAGGTCACGCGTCTCCGCATGCCATGACCAGCGCAGATTGCGGGCCAGCTCGCTGAGGGGTCGTAGGGGCTCGGGGAGAACGGGACGGACGGTGAACCGACGGATCGCCTTCACATTCCACCACCTGGGCGCGTTCGCTGATGGCCGCACGGCACGGTGCGCTTCGCCGGCAGGACGCACGGCACTGTGCGCCCCGTCACACAGCACGGTACCGGTGCCGGCGCGGGCGCCGCTGGGGGCTACGCCGCCGGGTGGACCAAGACACGGCCAACTTTGTGTGTGGACATACACGCGAGTAGTTAACAAAGTCCCGGATTGCTCACCCGAAAAGGGTGGGAAGGCTCCTGCGGTACGCCCGACAGTAGGACTCCGCAGGACCAACCTCCCCACTGACATCCGCCCACACCCTCGTTGACGCGGACAGGAGCGGTCATGCCCGCCACGCACCACTCGGCACCACCCCCGGCCAACGGCAGGAAAGGCGCGCGCAGGCCACGCGCCGCGGACCCGGCGGCACCGGCAGACCCGGCGGCGCCCGCGGCCGACGCCGTCGCGCCCCCGGGCCCGCTCCGGCCGCCCGCCGCGGGCGCGTCCTCACCGCCGGCCGCACCCCCGGGGCCGCCCCCCGCCCGGGACGCCACCGCCGTCGGGCGGATCCCCGTCCTCGACGTCCGGCCGGTCGTCCAGCACGGCCGCAGGCCCGCCAGAGCGGTCACCGGCGAGTCGTTCGAGATCTCGGCCACCGTCTTCCGCGAGGGACACGACGCCGTCGCGGCGAACGTGGTCCTGCGCGACCCGGAGGGGCGGCCGGGCCCGTGGACGCCGATGCGCGAACTGGCGCCCGGCACCGACCGCTGGGGCGCCACCGTGACCGCCGGCGAGCCCGGCCGCTGGACGTACACCGTTCAGGCGTGGGGAGACCCGGTCACCACCTGGCGCCGGCACGCCCGGATCAAGATCCCGGCGGGTCTCGACACCGAGCTGGTGCTGACGGAGGGCGCCCTGCTGTACGCCCGGGCGGCGGCCGGGGTGCCCGAGGGGCCGGAACGGGACACCGTGCTGGCCGCCGAGGCGGCCCTGCGGGACGGGCAGCGGCCGGCCGCGTCCCGGCTGGCGGCGGCGTTGACGCCGGAGGTGGACGCGGTCCTGGCCCGCCACCCCCTGCGCGAGCTGGTCACCGCCTCGGACCCGCTGCCCCTCCAGGTCG
>NZ_JBFACU010000026.1:0-117942 GCF_040641015.1 Streptomyces sp. NPDC021356
GGGCGCCCCGCTGTGCGGCTCCGGGGGGGGGCTGGGTGGCGCGTCGGGCTGTGGGTTGTGTCGGGGGGGTCCTGCTTGGACTGGGGGGGGGGTGGGAGACCCGCGGGTCTCCCACCCCACCCCTTCGCTACGCCGTCGCGGCTGTCACTCGCCGTCCTTCTTCTGCGGGAGGATCTGCCATTCCTGGTCGTCGCTCGTGGAGCAGTAGAACAGGGTGAGGTTGGTGTCGTTGACGCCGTCGCCGTTGCCCGCCACGTCGAGGCACAGGTTCTGGCTGGCGAAGTTGCGGATCCAGTAGGCGCCGCTCTTCTGCTTGTCCGCCCACCACAGCTGGTTGTCGGCCTGGGTGGGGTTGCACGTGTACTCCATGATCGGGGACCGCACGGGAGCGGCGTCGTAGCCGGTCACGTCCATGCAGAACCTGTCCTTGACGTTGCGGATCAGGAAGAGGGGGGTGCCGCCGGGGCCGCCCCTGGCGTCCGTCACGTCCAGGTCCCACAACTGGTTGTCGTGCGAGGTCCCGTCGCAGTCGTACTCGCGCACCTGCCCGGTCTTCGTGCCGTTGTCGTAGCCCGGGATGTCCGCGCACTTCTTCGTCGTGGTGTTGCGCAGCAGCACGTTCTCGGCGGGCACCACCGGCTTGGGCTTCTTCTTCTTCGCGGGCGCGCCTCCGCCGCCTCCGCCGTCCCCGCCGCCCTTGGCCTCCTCGGTGTTCTGCGGGGCCGCGGGCTGCTGCGGCTGCTCGGGAGAGGGGGGCGGCGGCGCGGGGGCCAGGGCCGGGCTCGAACTCGGGGACGGTGCGAGCGTGGTGCCGGCCTCGGCGACCTTCTCGTTGGCGCCGGTGCCGACCCTGGGCTTGTAGGCGATCCAGAGCATCACGAAGGTGATGGACAGGGCCAGCAGCACGCCGAAGAACGTGGCGAGCCAGCGCGGCAGGAAGCCGCGCTGCACGTAGGTGCCTTCCACGGGCAGGGCGCTCGCGCCCGAGCGCTGGACGGCGAGGGTGTACGGCCGCTGCTCCTTGGACCCGAACCAGATGATCTTCCGCGGCTTCAGGGTGGCCTTGACGAAGGCGGCCCGCCCCGGCTCGATCTGCACGTTGCTCGGGTGCAGGTCGTAGGAGAGCTGGTCGCCGTTGTCGCTGCCGCTCAGGGAGGCGGTGACCTTGGTGTTGCCGAGGTTGTCGACCGCGAGGCGGGGGCGCCCGCGGAACCGGCCCTTGACGGTGTGCGGGACCAGTTCCGCCCGGATCTCGGTGAAGGGCGTGATGGTGAGGTTGCCCTCGGGGACGGTGACGGCCTCGGGGTGCTCGGTCGGGGTGATGCGGACGGCGTACGGGTTCGGTCCGGCCGTGGCGTCGGGAGTGCGCGGCGGGGAGAAGGTCAGCTCCACCGTGCCCGTCGTGCCCGGGTAGAGCCGCAGCGTCTGCGGTTCCACGATCGTCCAGGGCGCGATGTCCCCGACCGGTTCGAAGCGGTACTCGTCGACGACGTCACCGGTGTTGCGCAGCCGCAGCCGCACGCGGGTGCTGCCCCCCGGATCGACGGTCGCGGAAGCGGGTTCCAGAGAGGTCCAAAGGCTCATCTGTCAGGTCACTGCTCCGGGGTCTTCGTGGCGTGGTGCTCGGCGTACTCGACGAGGTCGCCGTCGGCGGACGACATGGCTGCCGCCGGCGCACCCCGGCGGGCGCCGCTTCGGCCCCGCCCCAGTCGCCGCGTCCACCTGCCCGTACGCGCGCCGCGCTCCCCTCCGCTGCCGGCGCTCACCAGCCTGGTCCGCGCGCGCGGGCGGAGGGAAGGGACGCGGGGGCAGTCGCGCGGGCAGCGGGCCCGGCCATGGGGGCAGCGGGGCCGGGCGGACTGCCCGTCGGGGCAATCGGCGTGCCCGCGAAGAGGTACCGCAGGACGTTTCGAACGACGCGCTTCGCGCGTGAGGGTGGAGCCCGTTCCTGTCTCGTACCCCGAGGAGAGCAGAGCATGCCGTCCTACCTGTCACCCGGCGTCTACGTCGAGGAGGTGGCCAGCGGTTCACGTCCGATCGAGGGGGTCGGCACCTCGGTGGCGGCCTTCGTGGGCCTCGCGCCGGCCGGGCCGCTCAACGAGCCGACCCTGGTGACCAACTGGAGCCAGTACGTGGCGGCCTTCGGTGAGTTCACCGACGGGTACTACCTGGCCCACTCGGTGTACGGGTTCTTCCAGAACGGCGGCACGGCGGCCTACGTCGTCCGCGTCGGAGGCTCCGCCGAGGGCACCGACGGCGCGGTCGGCCGCGCCTCTTCGACGCCCGCCGCGGTGAGCGGTTCCGCCGCTCCGGCCGCGCTGCCGGCCGGTGAGCCGCGCCAGCTCGGCACGTTCACGGTGACCGCCATCGCCAACGCCAAGGGCGGGCTGAGCGTCGAGGTCGCCGACCCGGAGGGCGAGGGCCCCGCCGAGCGGTTCAAGCTGGTCGTCAAGGACGGCGACAAGGCCGTCGAGACCTTCGACGTCACCGCCAAGAAGAGCGGCCGCAACTACGTCGTCACGCAGGTGAAGGAGCGCTCGAAGCTCATCACCGTGACCGAGGCCGCGCCGGCCGCGCAGCTGGCCCGCCCGGAGAACCAGACGCTGGCCCTGCCGGCCCCGGCGCCCGTCGCGGTCCCCGCCACGCCGCCCGCCCAGGAGTCGGTGCCGGGCGGCCACCCCGGCCCGGCCGAGTACCTCGGCGACTCCGCGGACCGCACCGGCTTCGGCGGCCTGGAGGCCGTCGACGAGGTCTCCATGGTCGCCGTCCCCGACCTGATGGCCGCCTACCAGCGCGGCGCGATCGACCTGGAGGCCGTCAAGGCCGTCCAGCTCGGTCTGATCGCGCACTGCGAACTGATGGGCGACCGGGTCGCCGTCATCGACCCGCCGCCGGGCCTGAACGCCCAGCAGATCCGGGTGTGGCGCCAGGAGACGGCCGGCTACGACTCCAAGTACGCCGCCCTGTACTACCCCTGGATCAAGACGTTCGACCCGAGCAGCGGCCAGGCCCGGCTGATCCCGCCGAGCGGCCACGTCGCCGGCGTGTGGGCCCGCAACGACGCCGAGCGCGGCGTCCACAAGGCGCCCGCCAACGAGGTCGTGCGCGGCGCGATCGACCTGGAGAACCAGATCACCCGCGGCGAGCAGGACCTGCTCAACCCGATCGGCGTCAACTGCATCCGCGCCTTCCCGGGCCGCGGCATCCGCATCTGGGGTGCCCGCACCCTCTCCTCCGACCCGGCCTGGCGCTACCTGAACATCCGCCGCTACTTCAACTACCTTGAGGAGTCCATCCTCATCGGTACCCAGTGGACGGTGTTCGAGCCGAACGACCACGCGCTGTGGGCTCGTATCCGGCGCAACATCTCGGCGTTCATGGTCAACGAGTGGCGCAGCGGCGCCCTGTTCGGCCAGCGTCCCGAGGAGGCGTTCTACGTCAAGTGCGACGAGGAGACGAACCCGCCGGAGTCGGTCGACGTCGGCCGGGTCGTCTGCGAGATCGGCATCGCGCCGGTCAAGCCGGCCGAGTTCGTGATCTTCCGGCTGGCTCAGTTCTCCAGCGGCAGCGGTGAGCTGGAGGAGTAGGCCCCGCGCCCGCCCTCCGCTCCTCTTCCCCCCAGCTAGCTAGGTCTTCGAGAAGGACAGCGAACACATGAGTCTCCAGCCGGGTGACGCCCTCACCTCGCACAATTTCGGCCTGCAGATCGACGGCGTGATGGTCGAGTACCTGGCCGAGGTCAGCGGTCTGAGCATCGAGCAGGACGTCATCACGTACCAGCAGAACACCCCGGGCGGCCAGAACGTCGTCAAGAACCTGCCGGGCGTGAAGAAGAACGGCACCTGCACGGTCGTGCGCGGCATGACCCAGTCGGCGTCGTTCACCCAGTGGATCAACCAGTCCATCAGCGGGCAGATGACCACCGCCCGCAAGAACGCGTCCATCATCATGATGGACTTCCAGAACAACCCGGTGAAGCGCTACCACCTGCGCAACGCCTGGTGCAGCAAGATCGACGCGAGCACGGTCAAGGCGGGCGAGGCCGCCGCTCTGACCGAGACCGTGACGATCGCGTTCGAAGAACTGGTCATCGAGTAATGCGGCGTACGGCAGGCCGGGCCGGCAGCGCCGTCGCGTACGCCGGCCAGGACGCGGCGGCGGAGCCCGCCCCGGAGACGGGAGTGCAGGCTCCGCCGGCGCAGCAGGCCGCGGCACCGCAGCCGGCGGCGCCGCAGTCCCTGCCGCAGGAACCGCTGCGCACCGAGTTCCCCTTCCAGCTGCCCCGCGGCTACGTCGACGAGTCGGGCACCGTCCACCGGGACGGGACCATGCGGCTGTCGACGGCACGCGACGAACTCGTCCCGCTGCGGGACGTGCGCGTGCAGGAGAACCCGGCGTACCTGTCGGTGGTGCTGCTGGGCCGGGTCATCACCCGGCTCGGCACGCTGCCCCTGGTCCACGACGGCATCGTGGAGAACATGTTCGCCTCGGACCTGGCGTTCCTGCAGGACTTCTACCGGCAGATCAACGCCGAGGGCCACACCCGCGCCGCCGTCCGGTGCCCGCACTGCTCGGAACCCTTCGAAGTGGAACTCGGCGGGAGCCGCCTGGGGGAATCGTGACGTACGCGACCGACCGGCTGCAGGAGGAGATCGCGTACGTGGCCTACCACTTCCACTGGAGCCTGGAGGAGATCCTGGACCTGGAACACCACGATCGCCGCCGTTACACGGAGGCGATCGCCTCCCTGGTGACGCGCGCCGGGGCGGAGGGCTGAGCAGTGGGTTTCCTGGACCGGCTGGAACCGCGCGAGCGCACCCGCAGGCGGGGTTCCGCCGCGCGCGGCGAGACGGCGGACGGTGCCGTGACGGACGTGGCACGCGCCGCTGACGTCACGGACGGTGCGGGCGTCACGGACGCGGCGGGCGGTGGGGCAGGCGGGGGCTCGACCGGCCCCGCGGCCGCCTCGGACACACGGGCGGCGGTGGCGCCGACCTGGTCCGCGCTGCCGCCGATCCAGCGTGCCCTCGCCCCTGCCCCGGGCGGTGTCGCCGATTCCGCGTTCGGCGGACGACTGCCCACGTGGCAGAACCCGTCGTTCGCCGCCTCGGCGTCCCACGCGGTCCTGGACGGGCGGTCGAGCACGGTGCTCGGCGGCATGGTCCACCAGGGCACCGCACGTCCGACCACGGGCCTGGAGCGGCCCGCCACCGCCCTGCCCACGGCCGCCGGCCAGGAGCCGGTGGTGCAGCGGGCGCCGGCGGTGCCGCTGCGGTTCATCCCGCCGCGTGTGCCGGGCGTGCCGGGGGGCACGCCCGGCACACGTCCCGGCGGTGCGTCCACCGCGCGCGCCGGCGGCTCCCCCGCGCCCGGGACGGTACGGCCGGCGCCGTCCGCGTCCGCCGCGCCCGGGATGCCTGCGCCCGTGTCCCGGACGCCCGCAGCCCCTTCGGCCCCTTCGGCTGCGGCATCGCCTGGCGTGTCCGCCCAGGGTGCTCCCGCTGCCGCCGCTCCTGCGGTGCAGCGCGCGGGCGCCGTCGGGCCCTCGGGAACGGGAGCAGCGGCGGCGGGGCCGAGCGGGGGCGCCGAGGGGCCCAGCGGCCCGACCGCACCGCCCGGGCCGGGCGCCGCGGGTCCGGCACCGGCTCGCTCCGCTACGTCGTCCGCCACGCCCGCTACGTCCGCCACGCAGGCGAACACGCCCGCGGTGCAGCGTTCGACGGCGGGCGTGTCGCCGGCACCGGCACCGGCACCGGCGTCCTCGGGTCCGGGCACTCCCGTGGTGTCGCCCGAACCGCCGGCGGTCGGGGCAGCGGTTGCGCCGCTGCCCGTCTCTGGCCCCCGGCTGACTCCGGTCGCGCCGGGCTCGTCGTCGCGTCCGGGGTCGCTCACGCGCGCCCAGCGGCGGGCCCCGGCCGTGCAACGGAGGTCGCTTCCCGTGGCCCCGCCGGTCGCGGTGGCCTCGGGCGGTGACGCACCCGCGGTGCAGAAGGCACCCGCCGGGAACGCGTCCGGCACCACCAGGGGTGCGGCGGCCCCGCCCGCGCCGGCGCCCGCCGCCGAGCGCGGCCAGGACAGCGGCGGCCCCGGCGCCCCGACCGTGGCACCGGAGCCGGCGGCTGCGACCGGCCCGGTGCGCCCAGCAGCGGCAACGCCCCCCGCCGCCCCGCGAGTCGAGCGCGCGACCTCGGGTGCCGAGGCGGTGCCCGCCGTCCAGCGGTCGGTCACCCAGGGCGCTACTCAGCCGTCCGGCGGCACCGACTCGCCTCCGGCCGCCCCCGCCCCGATGCCCCCGAACCCCGGCGGGAACACACCGTCCGGCGACTCACCGGCGCCGGCCGCACCGGGCGCACCCGCCACTCCTCCGCAGAGCCGGACCACGGCGACGACTCCGGCCGCGGCCCCGGCTCCGGCCGCTCCTGCGCGCCGAAGCGCGGGAACCGCCCCGGCCTCCGGTACGGCTCCCGAGTCGGCCTCGCCGTCGTTCCCGGTCCAGCGCTCGACCACGGCCGCGGGCAAGGCGCCCGTCTCGGGCAAGACGTCAGCCCCGGGCAAGGCGTCAGCCCCCGGTCCGGCCACGAGTGCGTCCGCGCGTCCGGCTTCCGGCCCGGCAGCGGGCCCTGCCTCGCCGTCGGCCCCGGTTCCGCCGCGGGCTCCGGCCCCCCGGCCGGCCACGGCACCAGCCCAGGCCTCCGTCGACAACCCGCCCACGGCGCCGACTTCGGCTCCCGGCTCGTCCCCGGCCGCGGCCCCGCGGCCGGGCTCGGGCTCGGCAACGCCGTCGGCTCCGGCTCCGGTCCAGCGTTCGGCCAAGGCGTCCCGCCCGGCTTCCGCCCCCGCCGCGCCCTCGGCTGCCCCTTCGCCGTCTCCCTCGGCTTCTTCGTCGTCGTCCTCCTCGTCGGCCTCACCGTCTGCACCGTCTTCTCCCTCGCCTCCGGCCGCGTCCCCGGCTCCGTCGTCCGCGTCCGCCCCGGCTGCCGCGGCTCCTGCCCCGCGCCCGAGTCCGGCTCCGGGGCCCGGGTCCACGTCCGGCGGGGCACCCGGCGTCGTACAACGCCGGTCGGCATCCGGAGGCAGCCGTACGGGCTCGTCCACCGCGCCCTCTGCGCCTGCCCTCGGAGCCCCCGTGCAGCGGGCCGCCACCGGCACCCCGGCACCCTCGGCCACCCACCCGTCCACGCCCACGTCCACGCCCACGTCCACGCCTCCGCCCGTGCAGCGCGCCGCGTCCTCCCCGCGCCCGGCAGCCGCGCCGGCCGGCAGTGCGCCCCGCCCCGGTCTCGGCGCGCCGGTCTCCTCACGCCCCGCCGCACCCGCGGTCCCGGCGTCCGGAACCAACCCCCCGGCAGCCACCGAGGCCTCCGCCCCGCCCGCGCCCGGCCCCTCGGCCACCGCGGCCTCTCCCGCGCCCTCCTCAGCAGCACCCGTACGGACGACGGAACCGACCCAGGCACCAGCACCGGCCCCGGCACCGGCACCGGCACCGGCACCGGCTCAGTCACCGCTCCCCTCACCCGGCGGCACGGCGACGCCCGCCGTCCAGCTCCGCCGCGCCTCCACGGGTCCGGCCTCGCCGGCCGCCCCGGTCACCCCGGTGCGCCGCTCACCCCTCGGGGCGCCCCTGACCACGCCCCCCACCGACTCCGCGCCGGTCGCCGCCACGCCCCCGCAGCCCACCACTGCGACATCCCCGGCCCCGGCGACCGCCCCCATGCCACCGGCATCGGCACAGTCGCCCCTCCCCGCACCACTGCCGGCACCACTGCCGTCAGCGCTTCCCGCACCGCTCCCGGCAGCGCCCACGGTGCAGCGCAGCATCCACCGATCCGCGCCCACCATGTCGGCCCTGCCGCCCATGCCGTCCGCCGCCGTCCCGCCGGCACCGGCCCCCTCGGTCCCCACCTTCACGTCCGCCTCCCTCTCCGCTCCCGAGCCCGACGCACCCCTGCGCCCCCTCCCCGTGGCACGCCTCACCCAGCAGCCCGCTCCGCTGCCGGGCTCGCCGGCCGGCTCCGCGGCACAACCGGCCGTGCCGCTGCCGGTCGTCCAGCGCTCCTGGTGGAGGAAGTCCGGCACGAAAACGTCCCTCACCAAGCGGACGACGCCCGCCCCCGCCCCCGCCCCCACCGCACCGGCGGCGCCGCCCTCGCGGCCCGTGCCGGCCGCGCCTCCCGCAGCCCACACGGCACCGCAGACCGCCCACCGCACCGACGGTCAGCCGCCCCCGTACACGCCGCACGCCGCCGCAGGCGCCCCGCCGACGCCCCCGTCCGGTCCGCCGGAGTACGAGGCGATCCCGCCGGGCGCGTTCGACCCGAGGGAGCTGACCGACTTCCAGCTCGACGAGCTGGTGCACCGGATCATCGGCCGGATCACCCGGCTGATCCGTACCGAACTCCGCCTGGACCGCGAGCGGATCGGCAAGCTCCGCGACCCCCGCCACTGAGCGCCGGCGCGCCCCCGGAGCCGGTCGAAGACGACGGGGGCCCACCGGAGCCCACCGGGAAACACTGACCAGAACGACGACGGAAACGAAAGAAGGGCCCACCCTCGATGTCCCGCCAGGACCCGGGTTCCACCATCTGGTTCACCCTCAGCATCGACGGCGAGAGCCTCGGCTACTTCAACGGCTGCGAGGGGCTGTCGTCGCAGGTGGAGGTCGAGCACCACCAGGAGGGCGGCAACAACGGCTTCGTCTGGCAGTTGCCGACCCGCGTCACGTTCTCCACGATCCGGCTGACCCGCCCGCTCACCCCGGACACCACCAAGGTCGCCAAGTGGATCTCGTCCGTGCAGACGGGGATCAAGCGGCCCACCGCGCAGATCGCGGCGCTGCGCGCGGACGGGTCCGAAGTGGCCCGCTGGGGGCTGATCGACGTGCTCCCGGTGAGCTGGACCGGCCCCACCCTCGACCCGGCGAGTCCCGCCGTGGCGACCGAGGTGCTGGAGATCGCCCACCACGGGTTCACGGACTGAGGGGAGCGGGACAGATGGCGAAGGGCAGCAGGGGCGGCGCCGGCAAGAGCCTGGTGCGGGCCACACTCGCGATCCACCAGCCGCCGAAGGGCAAGAGCAGGACGCCCGGCGGGATCATCAAGACGTTCGGTTTCGACTTCAACCCGGCGCAGCTGTCGCTGACCCGCCGCGCCAACTGGAAGGTCACCCCCTCCCAGATCGAACGCAAGGGCCCGCTGCCGGAGTTCCTGGGCACGCAGTCCCGTGAGATGAGTGTCGAGATCTTCCTCGACACGTCCGACGAGCCGACGAGCAACACCGTGCTGAAGAAGGTCGAGTCGCTGCTCTCCTGCTGCGAGGTGACGGCGCAGAGCGTCGCCGCCAAGCAGCCCTCGCCGCCGTGGGTCGTCTTCCAGTGGGGTTCGTTCTCGACGGCCCGCTTCACGGCGTACGTCAGCTCGGTGGAGGCGAGTTACACGCTGTTCGGGACGACCGGTGTGCCGATCCGCGCCACCTGCCGGCTCCAGCTGCACGAGATCCCGAGCCGGACCAAGGGGCAGAACCCGACGTCGGGCGCGCTCACCGCGCAGCGCGTGCACCGGGTCGTGGCCGGTGACTCGCTGCAGTCGCTGGCCTGGCGGGAGTACGGCAACGCGTCCGCCTGGCGGGCCATCGCCGAGGCCAACGGCATCGACGACCCGTCCGTCCTGCCGACCGGTGTCGAGCTGGTGCTGCCGTCCGCCGAGGAGGTGCGTGGCTGATGGTGCAGTCCGCGTTCTCCAATGTCATCGACGTCAAGGTCGGGGGCGCCAAACTGCCCCCGGAGTTCGCCGCCGACCTCGTGGACAGCTATGTCGACCAGGGTGTCGGCGTCCCGGCGGCGTTCCGGCTCACCTTCCGCGACCCCTACCGGCTGCTGCTGGGCAAGCTGAACATCACGTTCGGCACCAAGGTGGTGCTCGCGCCGGTGGCGGACGGCGAGGGCGCCGGTGATCCCCTGCTGACCGGCGAGGTCACCGGTCTGGAGGCCGACTACGACGGCACCGGCAGCTTCACCGTCGTGCGCGGCTACGACCTCGGGCACCGTCTGCTGCGCCAGCGCCGGGTGGCGGCGTACCGCAACCAGAGCGCCTCCGACATCGCCCGCAAACTGGCCGGCCAGGACGGGGTGCCCATCGGGCGGATCGAGTCGACGCGGACGGTGTACGAGTTCATCAGCCAGTCCAACGTCACCGACTGGGACTTCCTCGCGCGGCTCGCCGACGAGAACGAGATGGTGATGTCGGTCGACGCGGACGGCAAGTTCCAGTTCGTGAAGCCGAAATCGGCCTCCGGGGCGCCCTCGCCGAGCACCGACGGCGAGAAGAGTCCCTTCGTGCTCCAGGCGGGGCACGACATCCTGCGGCTGCGGGCCGCGGTCACCGCCGCCGACCAGGTGGGCAAGGTCGAGTCGCGCGGCTGGGACGTGACGACGAAGAAGAAGCTCACGGCGACCGCGCCCGCCACCGAGAACCCGGGCATCACCATCGGCACCACGCCGGGCGCCGCCGCCGCCAAGTTCAAGACGGCCAAACTGGTCGAGACGGGCACGCCCTACGACAAGCAGAACGAGGTGAAGTTCGCGGCCGACGCCCTCGCCGACGACGTGACGGGCTCGTTCGGTGAGCTGGAGGTCGTCGCGCGCGGAAATCCGCTGCTGCGTCCGGGGGTTCCGGTGGCGCTGGCGGACGTGGGTGTGCCCTTCGAGGGCAAGTACACGGTCACCTCGGTGCGGCACGTGTTCGGCGACGGCAAGCACTACGAGGTGTGGGTGACGGTCAGCGGGCGGCAGTGGCGTTCGCTGTACGGTCTCGCCTCGGGCGGCTCGGACACCGCGCCGCGGCTGCCCAGTGTGGCCAACGCGCTGGTGACGGACGTGAACGACCCGCTGAAGCAGGGGCGGGTGCGGTTGCAGTTCCCGTGGCTGGACGACCGTTACGTCAGCGACTGGACGCGGACCGTGCAGATGGGCGGCCTGGACGGCGGCGGGATCTTCCCGATGGACGTCAACGACGAGGTGCTGGTCGCCTTCGACCGGGGCGCCCTGGACCATCCGTTCGTCATCGGCGGGCTCTACAACGGCCGGGACAAGCCGACGACCGTCAGCGACGTGCCGCTGCACGACGCGGTGCGCAAGAAGGCGAGCCGGCACACCGTCTCCGACCGGGACGGCAACCGCATGGACCTGCTCAGCCAGAAGACGGGCGGCCGCAAGCAGGGTGTCCGGCTGGTCTCCGGGGACAAGCGGCTGACGATCAACCTGGACCGGACGAACACCGAGATCATCGTGGACAGCAAGGGCTCGGTGACGATCAAGGGCAGCCGGTCGGTGTCGGTGGAGGCGGGCACCGACCTGTCGCTGAGCGCCGGGCGCAGCCTGACCCTCAAGAGCGGCGGCCCGCTCAGCATCCAGAGCGCCAGCATGGTCAACGTACGGGCAGCGGCCGAGATCGGGGTCGACGCCGGGGGCTTGCTGAACCTGTCGGCGGGCGGTATGGCCAACCTCACCGGCAAGGGCACCGTGCAGATCTCCTCGTTCGTCAACACGACGATCAAGGCGCCGACCACCATGGTCGCGTCCCCCGTCTTCGGGGTCACCACCATTCCCGTGCCGATGGTGATTCCGTGAGCCGTCCCTGGGGCCGTGGCGGTCCCCGCGGCCGTTGCCGCCGTTGCCGTTTCCGTGGAAGGCGGGTGTGGTCCTGATGGCCGAGCAGTTCGTGGGGTCCGGCTGGTCGTTCCCGTTGCGCATCGGGCCGACCGGCGGGATCGCGCTGGTCAGCGGCGAGCGGGAGGTCGAGGAGGCGATCCGCCTGGTGCTGTCGACGGCGCCGGGCGAGCGGCCCATGCGGCCCGACTTCGGCTGCGCCATCCACGATCTGGTGTTCGCCCCGGTCAACGAGCAGACCGCGGGCCGCATCCAGCACGAGGTGTACGTCAGCCTGGACCGCTGGGAGCCGCGCATCGAGGTCGACGACGTCGAGGTGTCGGCGGGCGGCGACCAGAGCGTCCTGTACATCGACGTGCGCTACTCGATCCGCGGCACGAACAACCCGCGCAGCCTCGTCTTCCCGTTCTACGTCATTCCGTCCCACGACGAGCCGGACGGCACCGCCCCGGCTCCGGAAAGCGATCGCTGATGGCACTGCCCTCCCCCAACCTCGACGACCGCCGCTTCCAGCAGTTCGTCGACGACGCCAAGCGCTACATCCAGCAGCGTGCTCCGGAGTGGACCGACCACAACGTCTCCGACCCGGGCGTCACCCTGGTCGAGACGGTCGCCCACATGGCCGACCAGATCGTCTACCGGCTCAACCGGGTGCCGGAGAAGAACCACCTGGCCTTCCTGGACCTGGTGGGGATCACCCTGTTCCCGCCGTCGGCCGCCCGCACGGACGTCACGTTCTGGCTGTCGGCGCCGCAGGAGGAGCCGGTGGCGGTGCCGGTGGGCACCGAGGTGGCGACCGTGCGCACCGAGAGCGAGGAGGCGGTGGTCTTCGCCACCGAGCGCGAACTGACCGTCGTACCGTGCGAGTTGCGCAACCTGCTGGTGCAGCACCGGGGCGAGGCGGCGGTGGACCGCACCCATGACCTCGCCGAGGAGGACAAGGACCTGCTGTGCTTCGCGGAGTCCCCCGACCCCGGCGACTGCATGCTGCTCGGCCTGTCCGCGGCGGTGCCGCACTGCGCGGTCTCTCTGGACCTGGACAGCCGCGTCGACGGTGTGGGCGTGGACCCGCGCCAGCCGCCGCTGGTGTGGGAGGCGTGGACGGCGGACGGCTGGCAGTCCTGCGAGGTCGACCGGGACGGCACCGGCGGTCTCAACCGCCCCGGTGAGGTGGTCCTGCACGTCCCCGGCGGGCACGTGCTGTCCCGCAACGCCGGTCAGGAGGCGGGCTGGCTGCGCTGCCGGGTCACCGAACCCCACCCCGGCCAGCCCTTCTACACCACCTCCCCCACCATCCGGGCCGCCGAGGCGTTCACGGTCGGCGGCACCACCGGCACCGTGCACGCCGAGACCGTGTACGACGAGGCGCTCGGCGAGTCCACCGGGCTGCCGGGGCAGCGGCTGCGTCTCACGCACGCGCCGGTCGTCGGGGACGACCCGCCGGTGCTGCTGCAGACCGCCGAGCACGACGGCTGGGTGGACTGGCAGGTCGTCCCGAACTTCGCCGCCTCCGGGCCGGAGGACCGGCACATCACCCTGGACGCCACCACCGGCGAGATCGCCTTCGGCCCGGCCGTGCGCGAACCCGACGGCTCCCTGCGCCAGTACGGGACGGTGGCCCCCAAGGGGTCGCCGATCCGCGCCCGCCGCTACCGCACCGGCGGCGGCCGGGCCGGCAACGTGGCCCGCGGCGCCGTGCAGATCCTGCGCACCTCCATCCCGTACGTCTCCGAGGTCGCCAACCGCGAGGCGGCGCGCGGCGGGGTGGACGGGGAGACCGTGGAGGAGGCGAAGGTCCGGGCGCCGATCACGCTGCGCGCCCAGGAGCGGGCGGTGACCCTGCGGGACTACGAGGAGCTGGCCAGACGCGCCGCCCCGGAGACCGCGCGGATCACCTGCCTGGAGGGCGAGGAGGGTGAGCACGGCGCGTACGCGGTACGGGTGCTGGTGGTGCCGCAGGCGGTGCCGGACCCGGGCGGCCGGCTCCGTTTCGAGCAGTTGGTGCCCGGTGACGCGCTGCTGGACCGGATCACCCGGCACCTGGACGAACGGCGGCTGATCGGGACCAGGCTGGCGGTCGGCCCGCCGTACTACCAGGGTGTGACGGTGGTGGCCACGGTGCACGCGTTCCGGGGCGTGGACACCGACCGGGTGCGGCGGGACGCCCATGACGCGCTGTACCGGCACCTGGACCCGCTGACCGGCGGGGCGAGCGGCACGGGCTGGCCGTTCGGGCGCCCGGTGCAGTCCGGTGAGGTGTTCGCGGTGCTGCAGCGCGTGCCGGGCGTCGAACTCGTCGACCAGGTGGTCCTGCACCCGGCGGACCCGCTGACCGGCAAGCGCGGCGAGGCGACCGACCGCATCGACCTGTCCGCGCCGTCCCTCGTCTTCTCCTTCGACCACCGGGTGCGCGTGATCGGGGACGGTGCCTGATGCGCGGCTCGATCGACGGCCTGGGTTCGTCCGCGCCGATCGGCATGATGCTGCCCGCCGTGTTCGCCGACGACGACCTCGCGCAGCGGTTCGTCGGCGGGCTCGACGAGGTGATCGCGCCGATCCTGAGCGTCCTCGACTGCCTGGACACGTACTTCCGGCCGTCCCTGGCCCCGCTGGACTTCGCCCAGTGGCTGGGCGGCTGGGTCGGGGCGGAGACCGACGGCAGCGAACCCGAGCCGCTGCTGCGGGCCGCCGTGGCCGCCGCCGCGTACCTGCACCGGGTCCGCGGCACCCGGCGCGGGCTGTCCGAGGCCGTACGGCTCGCCTTCGGTGTGGAGCCGGAGATCAGCGAGAGCGGGGCCGCCGCCTGGAACGCCCGCCCGCTCGGTCCGGTGCCCGGTGAGGCACGGCCGCGCCTGCACGTGCACCTGCGGCTGCCCGACCCGACCCCCGCGGACCGCTACCGCCTGGACTCCCTGGTGGCCGCCGCCCGCCCCGCCCACATGCCCTACACGGTGCAGGTGACCGCGGCCGAAACCGCCGTACCCGCCGAACCCGCCGAAAGGACCCCCGAGAGATGACGACCCCCCAGAACTGCGCCGACTGCGGCACCCGCGCGGAACCGGGCCAGTCGTTCTGCGACGCCTGCGGGGCGGTACTGAGCTGGACGGACCCGGCGGCGTCCCGGGCGCCGTCCGCCGCGTCCCGGGTCCCGGCGGCGGCCGGGGCCGCCGACGCCGCGCAGGGGCGCGGCGAGACGTCCGGCGCGGCAGCGGCGGACGTGCGCGGCAGCGGTCGCGGGCCGGGCGGATCCGACACCCGCGAACCGGCGCCCGCCGCCGCGTCCACGCCCCCCGCCGCCCCCGCCTCCTCCGGCGCCGCCCCGGACCCGGTGCCCGCCCCGGACGCGCCGCGGTGGCCCGACTCCCCGCGCCCGGAAGGCGCCGGTCCCGAACCGGCCGCCCCGGCCGCCGGGGCGGGTGCCGCGCCGGACGAGCGCGGCTGGAGCGAGCCGCCCCGCTCCCGCGAGGACGACACCCTGCCGAACATGTCACCGGGGCTGCAGTACTTCTCGGACCCGGCCGCCGCCCCCGACCCGGCCGCACCGCCCGCCGCCACGCCCCCGGCGGCCCCCGCCGCCCCTTCCGGGCCCACCTACGCCCCGCCCGCCGACGGGACCCCGTCGGCCGCCCCGGCCACCCCGGCCCACGGCACCCCGGAGGACCCGGCGGACCGGGCGCGGCGCCTGCTCATCCCGGTCGCCGACCCCGAGGCCCAGCCCGCGCCGACGCCCTCCGTCGCGCCGGTGCTGCCCGGCCGTCCCGTCGCCCAGCGCCCGCAGTCCGTGCGGGCCCCGGGCGAGGAACTCGGCGCGGACGGCGGCCTCCCGTGCCCCTGGTGCGCCACCCGCAACCGCCCTGACCGGCACTACTGCACGCGGTGCGCGATGCCGATGGCCGGTGACCGTCAGGCGCCGGCGCGGCTGCCGTGGTGGCGGCGGCTGACGCGGGGCGGCAACCGCGAGGCGCCGTGGGCCGGCGACCGCCCCCGGCTGCGCCGCGCCTTCGACCGCGTACTGACCTGGCTGGGCGCGGCGATCGTGCTGACCCTGGTGATCGTGCTGGCCGTGCAGATCCCCGACGGGGTGCAGGCGACCCGCGACCACTTCGCCAAGCGGGCCCCGGTCGCTCCCGACGGGTTCAGGGCCTCCCGCTCGTACCCCGGGCACAAGCCCGACCTGGCCTTCGACAAGCTGAACAACACGTGGTGGGGTCCGGGCGTCTCCGAGTCGGGCCAGGGCCAGTGGATCGAGGCACGCTTCGACGAGCCGACGCGGCTGCTGAACCTGATCATCACCCCGGGGCAGTCCATCCGCGCCGACCAGCTCTCCAAGTCGGCGCTCCCGCACCGCCTGGAGGCCCTGATCACGCTGGCCGACGGCAAGACCACGACCCGTGAACTCGTCCTCGACCAGGGCCCGGGGCCCCAGACCCGCTCCTTCCGCGTCGGCAAGGTCACCTCGGTCCGCTTCACGATCAAGTCGGCGTACCAGACCTCCGCGTCCAAGCAGGTGTCCATCGCCGAGATCGAGTTCTTCGGCGCGTCGAACGCGAGCAGCAGCTGAGCGAGGGGCCCGTACGGGCCCCTGCTCCTCCTTGTTTCACAGTCCCACGATCTTGTTCCACCGCCGGGCGAACTCCACCCGTTCCGTGGAGGTGATGTCGCGGGCGATGGCCAGGCGCCGCCGCATGGTGGCGTCGGGGAAGATCAGCGGGTTCTCGGCCAGGGCGGCCGTCTCCTTGTCGTCGGAGGCGGCCAGCACCTCCCTGGCCGCCGGGACCGGGCAGACGTAGTTCACCCAGGCGGCGAGGTCGGCGGCCACCTCGGGCCGGCAGTAGTAGTCGATCAGCCGCTCGGCGTTGGCCTTGTGGGCGGCCCGGTTGGGGATCATCAGGGAGTCCGACCACAGCTCGGCGCCCTCCTCGGGCACGACGAAGCGGATGCCGGGGTTGTCCGCCTGGAGCTGGATCACGTCGCCCGAGTAGGCCTGGCAGGCCAGGACGTCACCGCTGACCAGGTCCTTGGTGTAGTCGTTGCCGGTGAAGCGGCGGATCTGGCCGCGGGCGACCTGCTTCTCCACCTGGTCGCAGACCTGGTGGAAGTCGTTCGCGGTCCACTTCCTGATGTCGACGCCGTTGCCCTGCATCAGCAGTGCGAAGGACTCGTCCAGGCCGGACAGCAGCGTCACCCTGCCCTTGAGGTCGCTCGCCCACAGGTCCGAGACGCGCTGGATGTCACGGCCGAGCCGGCGGCGGTCGTAGGCGATGCCGGTGATGCCCGACTGGTAGGGCACGGTGAACTTCCGCCCGGGGTCGAAGGCGGGCGAACGCAGCAGCGGATCCAGATACTCGGCGACGTTCGGCTGCCGGGCCCGGTCCATCTCCTGCACCCAGCCCAGGCGGACGAAGCGCGCGCACATCCAGTCGCTGATGACGATGAGGTCGCGGCCGGGCTTCTGGTGGTTCATCAGGGACGGGCTGATCTTGCCGAAGAACTCGTCGTTGTCGTTGATCTCCTCGGAGTAGTCGACGGAGATCCCGGTGCTCTTCTCGAAGGCCTCCAGGGTGGGCCGCCGGTTCGGGTTCTTGTCGTCGGTGTCGATGTAGAGCGGCCAGTTCGACCAGGTCAGCCGCTTGTCGGTGGCCGATCGGTCCGGTCCGAAGCGGTCGCCCGGAGCGACGTAGGCGGCGGGCACCCCGCAGCCGGCGAGCGTGCCGAGCGCGGCGGTGGAGCCGAGGGCGCGCAGCAGGGAACGGCGGGAGGAGGCGGGCGCGTTGCGCGGCGGTGTGCGGGGCGTCAGCGGAGTCCGGGGCATCCCCGCAGCATGCCGCCCGCGCCCGCCCCGGACAATCGACGCTCCGTCGAGCCCGGCGGGGCCTTCCCGACACCTTGTCGATCACGCCCGGGGCCGGCCCCCGCCCGGCCGGCGGGGGCCGGCCGTCCGCCGCTGCCGGGGCGGCGGCCCGGCGGCATCCCGCGGGCCGTCGTACGCCGCGTCCGGCGCGGGGGCGTCCCGCGCACCGTCTCACTCGGCATCCGGCACGACGGCACACCGCAGCCCCGCCGTACGCCACGTCCGCACGACGGCACACCGCGGCCCCGGACGGTCCGTCCTCCGTCCGGGGCTGCGGTGGCCGCGGTGGCCGCGGTGGCGCCGCCGGGGCCTCAGCCCTCCAGCGAGGTCATCACGTGCTTGACGCGCGTGTAGTCCTCGAAGCCGTACGCCGACAGGTCCTTGCCGTAACCGGACTTCTTGAAGCCGCCGTGGGGCATCTCGGCGACCAGCGGGATGTGGGTGTTGATCCACACGCAGCCGAAGTCGAGCTTCTTGGACATCCGCATGGCGCGGGCGTGGTTCTTGGTCCACACCGAGGAGGCCAGCGCGTACTCGACGCCGTTGGCCCACTCGACGGCCTGGTCCTCGTCGGTGAAGGACTGGACGGTGATGACCGGGCCGAAGACCTCCTTCTGGATGATCTCGTCGTCCTGCTTGAGGCCGGAGACGACGGTCGGGGCGTAGAAGTAGCCCTTGTCGCCGACCTGGTGACCGCCGGCCTCGACCTTGGCGTGGGCGGGCAGCCGCTCGATGAAGCCGGCGACCTGCTTGAGCTGGTTGGGGTTGTTCAGCGGGCCGTACAGGACGTCCTCGTCGTCGGGCTGCCCGGTCTTCGTGTCCTCGGCGGCCTTGGCGAGCGCGGAGACGAACGCGTCGTGGATCGACTCGTGGACGAGGACGCGGGTCGCGGCCGTGCAGTCCTGGCCGGCGTTGAAGTAGCCGGCCGTGGCGATGTCCTCGACGGCCTTGTCGATGTCGGTGTCCTCGAAGACGACGACGGGGGCCTTGCCGCCCAGTTCCAGGTGGACCCGCTTGAGGTCCTTGGAGGCGGACTCGGCCACCGACATGCCGGCCCGGACGGAGCCGGTGATGGAGGCCATCGCCGGGGTCTCGTGCTCGACCATGAGGCGGCCGGTGTCGCGGTCGCCGCAGATGACGTTGAAGACGCCCTTGGGCAGGATCGAGCCGATGATGTCGGCGATCAGGACGGTGGATGCCGGGGTGGTGTCCGACGGCTTGAGGACGACCGTGTTGCCGGCCGCGAGCGCCGGGGCGAACTTCCACACGGCCATCATCATCGGATAGTTCCACGGCGCGACCTGCGCGCAGACGCCGATCGGCTCGCGGCGGACGATCGAGGTCAGGCCTTCCATGTACTCGCCGGCCGAACGGCCCTCCAGCATCCGCGCCGCGCCCGCGAAGAAGCGGATCTGGTCGACCATCGGCGGGATCTCCTCGGAGCGGGTGAGCCCGATCGGCTTGCCCGTGTTCTCCACCTCGGCCGCGATCAGTTCCTCCGCGCGCTCCTCGAAGGCGTCCGCGATCTTCAGCAGCGCCTTCTGCCGCTCGGCCGGGGTGGTGTCGCGCCAGGCCGGGAAGGCCGCGGCGGCCGCCGCCATGGCGGCGTCGACGTCCGCCTGACCGGACAGCGGGGCGGTCGCGTACGCCTCACCGGTCGCGGGATTGACCACCTCGGTGGTCCGTCCGTCGGCGGCGTCCCGGAACTCACCGTCGATGTAGTTGCGCAGACGACGCAGCTCGGTGCTCACTGCCGGCCCTCCTGGGTTGGTTCAAGGTGTCCAATCACTGAGACACCCACCCTAGTCGCCACTCCGACGTTTTCAACACCCCCGCCACCATCACATCTGCGAAATCCGCAAGAGTGGAAGCCGTAAACAACGAATTTCATCGCTTCGGGCTTGCGGAACTGTCGAGACGTCGTGCAGAGTGAGGACGTGGCCAGTCGAAGCGCAGAGCAGAGGGACTCGTCCCGCGAGTCCCGCAACGGGAACGGCACCCCCCAGCTGGACGCCGTCTCCCTCGCCATCATCCAGCAGCTCCAGGAGGACGGCCGCCGGCCCTACGCGGCGATCGGCAAGGCCGTCGGCCTCTCCGAGGCGGCCGTGCGCCAGCGCGTGCAGAAGCTGCTGGACCAGGGCGTCATGCAGATCGTCGCCGTCACGGACCCGCTCACCGTGGGCTTCCGCCGGCAGGCGATGGTCGGGGTGAACGTCGAGGGCGATGTCGAGTCCATCGCGGACGCGCTGACTGACATGTCGGAAGTCGAGTACGTGGTGATGACCGCGGGCTCGTTCGACATCCTCGCGGAGATCGTCTGCGAGGACGACGACCACCTGCTGGACGTCATCAACAAACGCATCCGGGCCCTGCCCGGCGTGCGCTCCACCGAGAGCTTCGTCTACCTGAAGCTCAAGAAGCAGACCTACATGTGGGGAACCCGATAACCGTGAGCAAGGACCTCAGCCGTACCGCGTACGACCACCTGTGGATGCACTTCACCCGCATGTCCTCGTACGAGAACGCCCCCGTGCCGACCATCGTGCGCGGTGAGGGCACCTACATCTACGACGACCAGGGCAAGCGCTACCTCGACGGTCTCGCGGGCCTGTTCGTGGTCCAGGCCGGCCACGGCCGCACCGAGCTGGCCGAGACCGCCTTCAAGCAGGCCCAGGAACTGGCCTTCTTCCCGGTCTGGTCCTACGCCCACCCCAAGGCCGTCGAGCTGGCCGAGCGCCTCGCCGACTACGCGCCGGGCGACCTGAACAAGGTCTTCTTCACCACCGGCGGCGGCGAGGCCGTCGAGACCGCCTGGAAGCTCGCCAAGCAGTACTTCAAGCTCACCGGCAAGCCGATGAAGCACAAGGTCATCTCGCGTGCGGTCGCCTACCACGGCACCCCGCAGGGCGCCCTGTCCATCACCGGCCTGCCGGGTCTGAAGGCCCCCTTCGAGCCGCTGGTGCCGGGCGCACACAAGGTCCCGAACACCAACATCTACCGCGCCCCGATCTTCGGCGACGACCCCGAGGCCTTCGGCCGCTGGGCCGCCGACCAGATCGAGCAGCAGATCCTCTTCGAGGGCCCGGAGACGGTCGCCGCCGTCTTCCTGGAGCCGGTGCAGAACGCCGGCGGCTGCTTCCCGCCGCCGCCCGGGTACTTCCAGCGCGTGCGCGAGATCTGCGACCAGTACGACGTGCTGCTCGTCTCCGACGAGGTCATCTGCGCCTTCGGCCGCCTGGGCACGATGTTCGCCTGCGACAAGTTCGGCTACGTCCCGGACATGATCACCTGCGCCAAGGGCATGACCTCGGGCTACTCCCCGATCGGCGCCTGCATCATCTCCGACCGCCTGGCCGAGCCGTTCTACAAGGGCGACAACACCTTCCTGCACGGCTACACCTTCGGCGGCCACCCGGTCTCCGCCGCCGTCGGCCTGGCCAACCTCGACCTGTTCGAGCGCGAGGGCCTCAACCAGCACGTGCTGGACAACGAGGGCGCCTTCCTGTCCACGCTGCAGAAGCTGCACGACCTGCCGATCGTCGGCGACGTCCGCGGCAACGGCTTCTTCTACGGCATCGAGCTGGTCAAGGACAAGAACACCAAGGAGTCCTTCAACGACGAGGAGACCGAGCGCGTCCTGTACGGCTTCCTCTCCAAGGCGCTGTACGACAACGGCCTGTACTGCCGTGCCGACGACCGCGGCGACCCGGTCGTCCAGCTCGCCCCGCCGCTGATCTCCAACCAGGAGACCTTCGACGAGATCGAGCAGATCCTGCGCGCGGTCCTGACGGAGGCCTGGACCAAGCTGTGACCGACGCGTCACGGTGAGCGCCCGCTGAGGCGCGTACCTCCGATCAGATGATCATCACCGGCCCCGGAGCCGTCCGTTCGAGTGGGAAACGGCGGCCCGGGGCCGTGTGCTGTCCGGCGCCACGGCCCCGGCTGCCTAGCGTGCGTCGTGACCGATCGGCTCCGCCTTCGTTCCCCCGTACGAGGGATTCGTACGGAGAACGGGCACGAGGGATCCCCGGACCCGCACGGCACCCCGCGCGGCATTCCTGATCCGAACCGAGGTGCATGCCATGGTGGCCCCGCCGGACAACGACGTGCTCTGGGCACGCGCCCTGCACTACACCCACAAGGACGGCTCGCCCGCCCTCAGCGGCGTCTCGCTCGGCGTCCGCCAGGGCGAGATCCTCGCCGTCGCCGGACCGTGCGGCAGTGGCAAGACCACCTTGCTGCGCTGTCTGTCCGGCATGGTGCGGGTCCGCGAGGGCGAGGTCTGGTTCAACAGCGCCCCCGTGCACACTCTCGGCCCGCTGGCCCGCGAGCGGCTGCGCCGCGACCGGTTCGGCTGGATCGACCCCGCCCCCGCCCTCGTCCCGGAACTGAACGCCTGGGAGAACACCGCCCTGCCGCTCATGCTGCGCGGCACCGGCAGGCGCCGGGCCAAGGTGGCCGCCCTGGAGTGGCTGGAACGCCTGGACGTCGGTGAACTGGCCCGCAGACGCCCGCACCAGCTGCGCCAGGCCGAACGGCAGCGCGTCTGCATCGCCCGCGCGCTGGCCCCCGCGCCCACCGTGCTGTTCGCCGACGAACCGACCGCCCCGCTGCACCGCGCCGACCGCGCCCACGTGCTGCGCACCCTCACCACAGCGGCCCGCTCGCACGGCATCACCGTCCTGCTGGCCACCCACGACGCTCAGACCGCGGCCCTCGCCGACCGCACGGTGGCCCTTCAGGACGGGCGGTGCGTGAAGAGCGTGCACCTGCCCCCGGCCGGCGACGGCGACACGACGGAAGGCCGGGCGGCGTGCTCGCTCTCCGTCTGACCCGCGTCGCCCACCCCGCCGTCCAGCTGCGCCGTCTGACGGTCGTCGCCGCCTCGGCGGGCACCGGCTTCCTGCTGCTGTGCAGCCTGGCCTACGCCCTCGGCCACCCGGAGGAATCCGGCGCCGCGCTGCTGCGGCTGTCCTGGTGCGTGGTACCGCTGACCGCCACGGTGTACCTCACGGTCGTCGTGGCCCGCACCGACCCCGCCACCCGGCCCCGCGCCGCGCTGTCCGCGCTCGGCCTGGGACCGGGCCGCCTGATGGCCGTCTCGGCCGCCACCACCGTCCTGTCCTGCACGGCCGGTTCCCTCCTCGCGCTGCTGCTCTTCCTGCACCTGCGCGGTGACCTCACCTGGCTGCCGTTCGACGGCGCCGCCTCGGGGTTCCTCGCCGCGGGCAGGCGGCTGCCGGTGCCGGGCGCGCTGACGCTGCTGGCGGTCGTCCCGGTGCTGGCGTCGGCGGCGGTCGCCTGGTCCCTGCGCCCGCGCGAGCCCCGGCCGGCGGTCCGCGCCGCCGGGACCGCGTCCCCCGTGCGGGACGAGGCGCCCGCCGCCGGTCCCGAGGACGCCACCGTCGAAGCAGGTCCGGGGGCCGCCGCCGAAGCCGGTTGCGAGGCCGCCCCCGTGGACGACGCCGACCCGCACCGCCCGCTGCCGCCCCGCCGGCCGCCCGCCGGTCTGCCCTGGGGAGTGGCCGTCCTGGCGGTGGGCCTCACCGTGGAGGCCTACGCGGGCCGCTCCGCCTCCCGCACGGCCCTGCCCGGCGGACTCGCCGCCGACTCCGCGCCGGTCCTCGCCGGCTGGCTGCTCACCGCCCTCGGCCTGGCCCTGGCCGGCCCCGGCCTGACCCACCTGTGCGGCCGCGTCCTGCAAGCGGTGCGCCCCGGCGCGGTACGGCTGCTGGCGGGCAGGGTGCTGATGGAGGAGGCGGGCCGCATCGGCCGGCCGCTGGGGGTCGTCTGCGCGGTTGCCTCCGGCGCGTACGCCGCGGTCGCCCTGTCCGGCGGCTCGGCACCCTCCCTCGGCCCCCTGACCGCCCTCGGCGGACTCCTCGTGGCCGGCTGCGCGGTGGCGGCCCTGCTCACCGCCGCCGTGGAGGCCCGCCAGTCCCGGTCCGCCACCATCGCCGCCCTGCGCAGGCTCGGCGCCCCCGCCACCACGCTCCGGTCCGCCGCCGCCCTGCGCGCGGGCGCCCTGCTGGCCCTGTTCGTCCCGCTGACCCTGGCGGTCGCGGGCCTCGCCGCGCTGCCCCTGGCGCGCTGAACGCCCGCACGAAAACCCGTACGAGAAAAGTTCCGCGGCACCGATGAGTTCCGGGCGCGTGTCCGGTCCACCCCATCGAACAGCACGAACGGCGGCACCGCAGAGGGAGAGACCCACCATGTCGAACAGCTACCAGCAGATGATCTTCGTGAACCTGGCGACAGAGGACGTGGCCGCGTCCAGGAAGTTCTTCACCGAGCTGGGCTACACCATCAACCCGCAGTTCTCCACCGACGACTGCGCCTGCGTCGTCATCAGCGACACGATCATCGCGATGCTCCTCGGCAAGAAGCGCTACGCGGACTTCACCGAGAAGGAGATCGCGGACTCCACCCGCACCAGCGAGGTGCTGATCTGTCTGAGCGCCGAGAGCCGCGAGAAGGTCGACGAGCTGGTCGAGAAGGCGGTCGCCGCGGGCGGCACGGTGACCGGCAAGACCCAGGACTACGGCCACATGTACGGCCGCGCCTTCGACGACCTCGACGGCCACACCTGGGAGGTCATGTGGATGGACCCGGCGGCGGTCCAGGGCTGACGGGACACAGCCGGACGGACACGGTGCGCGGGGCCCCGTAGATGCGGGAACCTGCGGGCGGTCAAGGAAGGGCAAAGCGGGCGCCCCCGCGGGACGCATGCGTCGACACCCGCTCCGGAGCGCTCGCAGACCAGCGCCCCCGGGGTGCCGGGGCGCTCCGGGGTCTTCCCCGGAGCGCCCCGGCACCCCCGCACTTGCGCATCTGTGAAGGGCACCGTGACCGTCTTGGCCATCTCCCGCCGCGCCGACGCGGCGCACGCGCCGACGGCTGACGCGCCGCTCCGCTCCCCCTCCCCTGACGCGCCCTCCGCTCGGCCTCTCGCGCGGGGCGCCGGTCAGCCCAGCACCACGATGTCGTCCGGGTCGAACGCCACGCCCGTCTCGTCCCCGACCTCGGGGGCCGACCGCAGCGGGCAGGCCGCCTCCAGCCGCGGCGCGTTTGGCGGCTGGAGGCGGACGGCGACATGGGTGCCCTTGAACGTGCGGGCGACCACCGTGCTGCGCAGGCCCTCGTCCACGGGGACGAGGCGGACACCGGCCGGCCGTACGAGGACGCTCCGGGTGCCCTGCGGGGCGCCCGCGGGCACCGGGACCTTGCCCCACGGAGTGATCGCTCTCTCGCCGTCCACCTTCGCCTCGACGACGTTCTCGAATCCGAGGAAGCGGGCCACGAAGGCGTCCGCCGGGTGCTGCCACACCTCAAGAGGCGTACCGGACTGGGCGATTCGGCCCTCGCGCATCACCACCACGCGGTCGGCGAGCGCGAACGCCTCACCCTGGTCGTGGGTGACGGCGAGGACGGTGGTGCCCAGCCGGCCGAACAGCTCGCGCAGTTCGACGACGAGGCGTTCGCGCAGCGAGCGGTCGAGCTGGCCGAGCGGTTCGTCCAGCATGAGCAGGCGGGGCCGGGGCGCCAGCGCCCGGGCCAGGGCGACACGCTGCTGCTCGCCGCCGGACAGGGCGGCGACGGCCCGTGCTCCCGCGCCCGGGAGGCCGACCAGTTCCAGCAGTTCGGCCACTCGGGCCGTCCTCTCCTGCCGGGCCGTGCCGTGCATCCGCAGCCCGAAGCCGACGTTGCCCGCCACGTCCCGCTGCGGGAACAGCTGGTGGTCCTGGAACATCAGGCCGACCTCGCGGCGGTGCACCGGCACCCCCGCCTGGTCGCGCCCGTCGAGCAGCACCCGGCCGAAGTCCAGCGGCTGCAGTCCGGCCACGGCCCGCAGCAGCGTCGACTTGCCGCTGCCGCTGGGGCCGAGCACGCACACGATCTCGTGTTCGGCGACCGCCAGGTCGACGGTGTCCAGGACGGCCCGGCCGCCGAAGCGGACGGTGGCCGCCGCAAGGCTCAGCAGCATCAGAACTCCCCCGTCCGGTCCGCACTGCGCAGTCTCTCCAGCACGAGCAGGGACACCGCGCACACCACCATGAGAATCGTCGACAGGGCCATGGCCTGGCCGTAGTTGAGGTCGCCGGGCCGGGCGAGCAGCCGGGCCACGGCCACCGGCAGGGTCGGGTTGTCGGGGCGGGCGATGAACACCGTCGCGCCGAACTCCCCGAGGGAGACGGCGAAGGCGAACCCGGCGGCGACCAGCAGTGCCCGCCGCACCAGTGGCAGGTCCACCTCCCGCCACACCCGCCACGGCGACGCCCCGAGCACGGCCGCCGCCTCCCGCAGCCGTACGTCCACCGCGCGCAGCACCGGCAGCATGGTCCGTACGACGAACGGCACGCCGACCAGGGCCTGGGCGAGGGGGACCAGGATCCAGGACTGCCTGAGGTCCAGCGGCGGCTTGTCCAGGGAGATCAGGAAACCGAAGCCGACGGTCACCGCCGACACCCCGAGCGGCAGCATCAGCAGCGCGTCGAAGCCGCGGACGAGCCGGCCGGTGTCCCGGCGGGTGAGCGCGGCGGCGGCGAGGGAGCCGATGACGACGGCGATGGCGGTCGCGGCGGCGGCGTAGGACAGCGAGGCGCCGACCGCGTGGATCGGGGCGACGAGGAAGGTGCCGCCGTCGGGGTCGGTCAGTGCACGGTAGTAGCCGAATCCGGGGGCGGTGAGCGAGCGCTGCACCAGTACGGCGAGCGGCAGCAGCAGGAGCAGGGCGATGCTCGTGAGGACGGCGGCCAGCAGCGTCCACTGCCCGGCGCCGCGCGGGCGGCGGGCGGTGCGGGAGGGGTCCACCAGTTTCAGCGCGCTCTCCCTGCGCCGTACGGTGCGGGCGTGCACGGCGAGGATCGCGCCCACCGCGAGGAACTGCACGATCGTCAGGACGGCGGCGGTGGACAGGTCGAAGAGTTCGGACGTCTGCCGGTAGATCTCCACCTCCAGGGTGGAGAAGGCGGGGCCGCCGAGGATCTGCACCACGCCGAAGGAGGTGAAGGTGAAGAGGAACACCATGAGCGCGGCGGCGGCGACCGCGGGCGCCAGGGCGGGCAGGGTGACCTTGCGCCAGGCGGTCAGCGGCGCCGCGCCGAGCATCCGCGCGGCCTCCTCCTGCCGCGGGTCGAGCTGCGACCACAGGCCGCCCACGGTCCGTACGACGACGGCGTAGTTGAAGAAGACGTGCGCGAGGAGGATGGCCCACACGGTGGTGTCCAGCCGCACCCCCCACAGTTCGTCGAGGAGTCCGCCGCGCCCGAGCAGGGCGAGGAACGCGGTGCCGGCGACGACCGTGGGCAGCACGAACGGCACGGTGACCACGGCCCGCAGGACGTGGCGTCCGGGGAAGTCGTAGCGGGCGAAGACGTACGCGCCGGGCAGGGCGATCAGCAGGGTGAGCGCCGTGGAGGCGAGCGCCTGCCAGGTGGTGAACCACAGCACGTGCCGGATGTCGGAGCGGCCGAGCACGTCCGCGATCCGCCCGATGTGCCAGGTGCCGTCGCTCTGCAGGCCGCGCCGGACGATCGCGGTCACCGGGTAGGCGAAGAACACCGCGAAGAACGCGACGGGCGCGGCCATCAGGGCGAGCCGCACCGCGTTCCCCGACCGGCGGCGCGCGCGGGTCACTTCACTGCGAGCGAGGTCCACGACCTGACCCACTGGTCACGGTTGGCGGCGATCTTGTCCGGGGCCATGGTCTGGGGGTGCTCGGCCTGCGGACCGTACTTCGCGAACTCGGCCGGCACCGCGGCCTTCTCGCGCACCGGGTAGACGAACATGTTCAGCGGCATGTCCTCCTGGAACTCCCGGCTGATCAGGAAGTCGAGGAACGCCTTGCCGCCCTTGGTGTTCTTCGCGTTGCCGAGCAGGCCGGCGTACTCGACCTGCCGGAAGCAGGTGTCCTGCACGACGCCGGTCGGCGCGGTCTTCGGCTTGGGGTCGGCGTAGATGACCTCGGCGGGCGGCGAGGAGGCGTAGGAGACGGCGAGCGGCCGGTCCCCCTTGGCCTTCCTCCCGCCGGCGGAACCGGAGAACTCCTGGTTGTAGGCCTGCTCCCAGCCGTCGACGACCTTGACGCCGTTGTCCTTCAGCTTCTTCCAGTAGCCCTGCCAGCCGGTGTCCCCGTACTTCGCGGCGGTGCCGAGCAGGAAGCCGAGGCCGGGCGAGGAGGTCGCGGCGTTCTCGGTGACGAGGAGGTTCTTGTACTGCGGCTTCAGGAGGTCGTCGAAGGAGGCGGGCGGGGCCAGCCTGTGGTCGGCGAAGTACTTCTTGTCGTAGTTGACGCAGATGTCGCCGGTGTCGACGGGGGTGACGCGGTGCTTCGCCTGGTCGACCCGGTACTGAGGCGCGACCTTGTCGGAGTCCTTCGGCTCGTACGACTGGAACAGTCCGTTGTCGAGCGCACGGGACAGCAGCGTGTTGTCGACGCCGAAGAAGACGTCGCCCTGCGGGTTGTCCTTGGTGAGGACGGCCTTGTTGACGGCCTGTCCGGCGTCGCCGTCCTTGAGCACCCTGACCTTGTAGCCGGACGTCTTCTCGAAGTCCGCGATCACGCTCTTGGAGGCGGCCCACGAGTCGTGGCTGACCAGGGTCACGGTCCTGGAGTCCGCCGCCTCGCCGCCGGAGGACCCGCACGCGGAGAGCGTGACCAGGCCGAGTCCGACCGCCGCGGCGACGAACGTCTTGCGGTGCACTGGATTTTCCTCCTGGGTGGTGGCCAGGAAGAGACGCGGCCCTGCCCGGGATCCGCGAAGGATGCCGGGCAGGGCGCAACAGCTCGAGTGATGACCGAACTTCCTACCCAGAATGACCTGGGCGAGGTTCAGAGGGTCTGCGGCCGGATGCCGCACTCTCAGCGCTGTGGCGCTCCCCTGTCGGAATGTGAAGATGCCGGGATGTGAAGTTGTGTGGGGCTCAGCGTACCGGTCGGCTGTCGGTGGGCTACCGGTCGGCTACCGCTCGGTGGCGGCGAGCTGGCCGCAGGCTCCGTCGATCTCCTGGCCGCGGGTGTCCCGGACGGTGACGGGCACGCCGTGCGCCGCGATCGCCTCGACGAACGCCTTCTCGTCCTCGGGCCGCGAGGCGGTCCACTTCGAGCCCGGCGTCGGGTTGAGCGGGATGAGGTTGACGTGCACCGGCTTGCCCTTGAGGAGGCGGCCGAGCCGGTCGCCGCGCCAGGCCTGGTCGTTGATGTCCCGGATCAGCGCGTACTCGATGGACAGCCGGCGCCCGGACCGGGCGGTGTACTCGAACCCGGCGTCCAGCACCTCCCGCACCTTCCACCGCGTGTTGACGGGCACGAGCGTGTCGCGCAGTTCGTCGTCGGGGGCGTGCAGGGAGATGGCGAGGCGGCACTTGAAGCCCTCGTCGGCGAACCGGTGGATCGCCGGGACCAGGCCCACCGTGGAGACGGTGATCCCGCGCTGGGACAGGCCGAGCCCGTCGGGCTCGGGGTCGGTCAGCGCGCGGACGGCGCCGACGACGCGGTTGTAGTTGGCCAGCGGCTCGCCCATGCCCATGAACACGATGTTGGACAGCCGTGCCGGTCCTCCCGGCACCTCGCCGTCGCGCAGGGCCCGCATGCCGTCGACGATCTGGTGCACGATCTCGGCGGTCGACAGGTTGCGGTCGAGTCCGGCCTGGCCGGTGGCGCAGAACGGGCAGTTCATGCCGCAGCCGGCCTGGGAGCTGATGCACATGGTGACCCGGTCCGGGTAGCGCATCAGCACCGACTCGACGAGCGTCCCGTCGAACAGCCGCCACAGCGTCTTGCGCGTGGTGCCCTCGTCGGTCGCAAGGTGCCTGACGACCGTCATCAGCTCGGGAAGCAGCGCCTCACGCAGCTTGGCGCGCGAGCCGGCCGGGATGTCCGTCCACTGCTCGGGATCGTGCGCGTACCGCGCGAAGTAGTGCTGCGAGAGCTGCTTGGCACGGAACGGCTTCTCGCCGATCGCGGCGACGGCCTCCTTGCGCTCGGCAGGCGAGAGATCGGCAAGGTGCCGCGGCGGCTTCTTGGCTCCGCGCGGGGCGACGAAAGTGAGTTCTCCGGGCTTGGGCATGGTGGTACCAGTGTCGCAGATCGACTTGGGTGACCTGCGGCTGTCGGCTGCTACGACTGTCGGTAGTGGTCGTTACTGGTGGCCGTTGAGCGGCCTCGGACGGCCCAGGGACGGCCCGGAACTGCGCCCGGTGCCGGTGCGTCTACCACCGCAGATCAAGAAAGAGGGGGGTGCAATGAGCCCGTGGCTGACACCCGTGCTGGGTCTTGTAGGGGCGTTCGTTGGCGCATCGTTGGCACCGTGGATGACTGCTCACCTGGCATGGAGGCGTACCCGCCGAGAGGCATTCAACAAGGCGATCTCTGCTCTTCGGACTGCCCAGGTGGCCCGCCACTTTGCGAACGGAGTCCCCGCGCACTACATCGGAGGCGACGCGGCCACGGTCGAGGACTACAACCAACGGCTAAGGGAGCGGGGCATTGACCGCTTCGTCGACTCCATGCACGAGGCCAAGGTGGCGCTGGCGGCTCTTGAGCCCTTCTACAGAGTGAGCGGTGACCTCAACAGGTGGGAGATCACGGAGCCAGATGCAGAGAGGATGCTGGCTGAGCTGATCCGGAAACGCAGGCGACTGAGGTCGGCGTAGCGGCTTCGAGCTGAGTTTTTATGGTCCAGTCAAGCGCCGGCGCGCTCGGTACTGGGGCACCAGTTTGGAAGACCGCGTATGTGGATGGCCACTGAGCTGGCGAGACGCTGACCTGCCGTTCCTGGGGTCGGTCGCTGTTGTTCCCCGTGATTCCCCGCTGTCTCTCTCTGCTGCGGGCACGCGAGGGACACGAACATCGCTCGATCCATCGAAACGCAGGCGCGGTCAGTCCCGTCGGATGTTAGAACTTCAGCATGGCACTGCCTTTCAGTAAGTCGCAGATCACCCGCCTCGGCGAGCGTCTCGTCAAGGCGAGCGAGCCGAGTGACGAGGATCTCACGGCGCTTAGTGAACTGCTTCTTGCCTACGATGACACCTTGGACTCGGCCTTGGGAGTTGTTCGGAGCCTGGGGTTTGATCCCACAAGCCGGGTGAAGAACACTGGAACGATCTTGGAGAAGCTGGCTCGGCATGGCGGGTCCTGGCTCAAGAGCATCCAGGATCTCGCTGGGATGCGGATCGTGCTGGATGGTGACAGGGCAGTCCAGGACGAGGCGGTGCGAGCAATCGCTCTAGCTTTCGATTCGGCTGAGCGCGAGACGAAGGTCATTGATCGTCGGGCGCAGCCTAGCCAGGGCTACCGGGCAGTGCACGTGATCGTGTATCCCGACGGCATCCCTGTCGAGGTCCAGGTCAGGACGCAGTGGCAGCACGAGTGGGCTGACATGTTCGAAAAGCTCGCAGACTTGATCGGCCGCGGCATTCGTTACGGTGAGCCGCCTGCGCACTGGTGGGATGCTGTGGCGCATGCGACCGATGGCAAGACGCCGAAGCAAGCGGCCGTCTTCCGCGAGCTCTACGACGCGTCGTACCGCTGGCATGAGGCTCTTGCGAAGAGTGCCGTGGCGCTCAGTGACCTCATTGACGCCCTTGAGGACGCTGAGGTCTCAGGAGTAGGCAAGACTGAGGTGCAGGAGTTGTGGGATGACGTTCGTGAAGACCTCGCCGAGTTCCGCGAGCGCATGAGCGGCATGACACCTGTCTCAGACCGAGGTGATCTTGGTAGCGTGGGCTCATGACTAACGTTCTCGTTGTGTATGACCGCTCGGCCGGTCGCTTGCTGCATGAGCAGGAGTTTGAGCACAGGCGAGAAGCGTTCATGGCACGTTTTGAGGCTGAGAGGCGCTATCGCGATCACGGGAACGTTGAGGTCGTGGTGCTGAGCGCCAAGAGCCGCGCTGACCTGCTGCGTACCCACGCTCGGTATTTTCTCAGCTTGGATGAGCTCGCCGCTCGTATGGCTTGAGTTACCATCCTCGGTTCCGCCGTCGCTTGGAGATTCTAGGCCGGTGGAGTCTCAATGCCGAGTCAAGCTGGCGGGAGTCGTCCATCGGTTGCGGAGGGCTCCCTGCGCAGTACGTGTTGGCAACTGCTGTGCAGCAACGGGCCGTGCACTGAGCCGCACCCTCCCATCTTTCTCTATCCACCGCTCTCCCCAGCTCCCATCCCGTCCGCCGTCGACCCACACACCGTGGAGCGGGCGTGGTTCAGGGGCGTCAAGGTGGAGCGCGCCCCTGTACGAACGACCTTGACGCCCCTGGGCCGCGTCTGCTCGGCTCTGCCTGGGTCGGCGGTGGACGGGATGGGAGCCCCCGCGCACGCCCCTTCGTGCCCGCGGTCGGCGACGGTGCCCCCTCCATCCCGGTGCCGGCCGATCCCCCGCCGGAGGCATTGTCCTGACCGTCAGGTGAGCGATGTGCGGTGCTCGGCTCATGGCCGCTGGCCCTATCCACATGTGGGCGCGCGTCGGCGCAGCCCGCGCGGAGCGGGCCGAAGGCAGGAGCGGCGCGCGGAGCGGAGCCGGGAAGCGCGCCCGGCGGAGCGGAGCGCAGCCGGGGCTTGATGAGGTAGAGAAACCTGTAACAGCTCGCTCGGCACGGCGCAGTTTCGGCACGGTGGCTCGGTGGTGTCAGGAAGAGGTCGCGTCGCTCCGAAGGAGTCGGCTGGTGAAGCCGCGCTGACGCAAGCGTTCGTACGCCTGGAGGACGTCGGCTGGGACGTGCTGGCTGATCATAAAGCCCTGCTCCGGGTAGATCAGCAGTCGCTGAAGCGCGCCCACGAGCATGTCAATCACCAGTCGGGCGTCACCGATGGAGTCGACGTACTCGTCCAGCGACATCGGGGTAGATGCGCTGATGATCTCGACCTCGGGCCAGAGTTTGCGGGCGGTGGCGTACGCCCTCCGCTCGTTCCGGTTGATCGGCTCTCGGCCGCTGGACTCGTTCCGCCCGGAGCACATCCGGGGCCTGGTGAGCGCGCTGGAGAACGATCCGGCCGTGAGCGGCGGCTATGCGCGGAACATCTACGGCGACGTGCGGGCCGTGCTCAGTGCGGCCGTTGACGACGGGCTGTTGCCCCGCAACCCGTGCGCCGCGAAGTCCGTCCGCCCGCCGGCCACCGAACAACGCCGTGTCGTGCCCTGGCTGCCTGCGCAGGTTCACGCGGTTCGCGCCGCGCTCCCCCAGCGCTACCGGGCCATGGTGGACGTGGGCGCCGGATGCGGGCTCCGTCAAGGGGAGATCGTGGGGCTGGCTGAGGATGCCCTCGACTTTGACAGCGGCGTCATTCGGGTGGTCCGGCAAGTGAAGTTGATCCGCGGCAAGGCCGTGTTCGCTCCGCCGAAGTGCAACAAGGAGCGGGACGTACCGTTGCCTCCCTCGGTGGCTGAGGCTCTTCGGGCGCATATGGACGCCTTCAAGCCGGTCGAGATCACCTTGCCCTGGCGCAAGCCGGACGGCCCGAAGGTGTCGGCCCGCCTCCTGTTCACGAACACCGCGAGCGGCCTCGTGTGGCGCAGCAACTTCAACATCCAAGAGTGGAAGCCTGCTCTTGCGGCTGCTGGCTTGATCTCGGAGGCCGGGGAGGACGGCAAGTACGCATCCGCTCGTGAGCACGGCATGCACGCGCTCCGGCACTTCTACGCCTCGGTGCTCCTGGACGCCGACGAGAGCATCAAGGCCGTGAGTGAGTACCTGGGCCACTCCGACCCTGGGTTGACGCTGCGGGTGTACGCGCACCTGATGCCGTCGAGCCAGGAGCGTACGAGGAAGGCTGTGGATCGGGTGCTTCTCCCGGCCCCACGCGAGCCTGACGGCCCAGAGACGGCCCAGTGACCCGAAGCAGGCCCCCTGTCTGCGCTAAACGCGCTGGTGGGGGGCTTGTTGCTGCCCGCTCGCTGCCAGTTCTCCGGGCTTGGGCATGGTGGTACCAGTGTCGCAGATCCACTCGGGTGGCCCGGTCGGGCCGGGTGCTCCGGTACGACGCCGAGCGACTGGGGCCGCCCGGTCGAGGTGGGCGCACCGGTACGACGCCGTGGCGGCGCGGTCGAGGTGGGCGCACCGGTACGACGCCGTGGCGGCGCGGTCGAGGTGGTGGTCAGGGCCGGACGGCGGCGATGCCGGTGACGCCGCGGGAGTCGTAGGTCTTCGTGCGGTGCGGGCCGCCGCGGTGGCGGCGCGGTCCGCGGTGCCCGTCCTGGCCGGTGAGCGCCTCGCGTCACCGCACGGCAGATCGCCGTGGCAGGCGCAGTCCTTCGCCCGCCGCCCCCGCCCCGGGGGACGGAACCCCGACGGCCGGGCCTCGGAGAGGGGCCCGGCCGCCGGAAAGGTCCTCGCGGGCCGCACGGGCCCTGCTACCGCCGCTCAGGCGGAGCCCACGAACAGGACCATCAGGAGCCAGACCACGGGCGCGGTCGGCAGGAGGGAGTCCAGGCGGTCCATGATGCCGCCGTGACCGGGGAGCAGGGTGCCCATGTCCTTGATGCCCAGGTCCCGCTTGATCATGGACTCGCCGAGGTCGCCGAGGGTGGCGCTGGCGGCGACCGCGAGGCCGAGGACCAGTCCCTGCCACCAGGCTCCGTCGTCGATCAGGAACTGCATGCACAACGCCCCGGCCACCATGGCGAAGGCGACCGCGCCGGCCAGGCCCTCGCGGGTCTTGCCCGGGCTGATGCGCGGGGCGAGCTTGTGCCTGCCGAAGCGCCAGCCGACGGCGTACGCGCCGGTGTCGCTGACCACGGTGAGGATCAGGAAGGTCAGCACCCGGAACGGGCCGTCGGACGCGGTGAGCATCATCGCCACGAACGTGGCCAGGAACGGCACGTAGAACGCGGCGAAGACACCCGCCGTGACGTCCTTGAGGTAGCCCTCCGGTGGCTGGGTCATCCGCCAGACCAGGACCGCGAGCGCGGTCAGCGCCATCGCCACCCAGGCGCCCTCGGCGTCCCGGACGTATCCGGCGACCACCATCGCGGCGCCGCCGACCGCAAGCGGTACGAGGGGCGCCTTGATGTCCTTGCGTTCCTGGAGTCGCGAGGTCAGCTCCCACAGGCCGACCACGACAGCGACCGCGATGACGCCGACGAAGACGGCCTTGACGACGAACAGCGAGGCGATGATCACCACGCCGAGCCCGAGACCGACCCCTATGGCAGCGCCCAGGTCCCGTCCCGCGCTCTTCTTCTGCGGCGCCTGCGGGGCGGGCGCCGGCTGCGGGGCGTCGGGCATGGGCTCCGGATTCTGCGGCGCCGACCCGTGGGCGGGCGGCGTTCGCGGCGTGTCGTAGGGCCGCGGCTGCGGCGCCTCGTACGGCTGCGGATGCGGCTGCGGCATGTCGTACGGCTGCGGGCGCGACGGGTCGTACGGCTGCGCGCGTGCGGGGTCGTACGGCTGCTGCCGTGGCGGCTCGTACGGCTGCTGCTGTGGCGGCTCGTCGCGGAACGAGGGGCCGCTCGTGCGCGCGGCCCCCCGGTCGTCATCCTGGTTTCCGCCGGGTGCGGGCACCTCGGGCACGACGGGCATGGGGCGAGTCTGCTGGGCGCCCCGCGCATCGTAGGCGGGACCCGCGGGGGTGGTGCCCGGGACGGGTCCCTGGCCGGGTGCCCCGTCCGCGGGTCCCCAGTACCCGGCCGGCTGCGGCGCTCCCCGGGAAGAGTCGTTCATCAGACCTCGAGCAGCTCCGCTTCCTTGTGCTTGAGCAGCTCGTCCACCTGCGCGACGTACTTCGCGGTGGTGTCGTCGAGCTCCTTCTCCGCACGGCGGCCCTCGTCCTCGCCGACCTCGCCGTCCTTGATCAGCTTGTCGATGGCGTCCTTGGCCTTGCGGCGCACCGAGCGGATGGACACCTTGGCGTCCTCGCCCTTGCCCTTGGCCACCTTGATGTACTCGCGGCGGCGCTCCTCGGTCAGCTCGGGGAACACCACACGGATGATGTTGCCGTCGTTGCTCGGGTTGACGCCCAGGTCGGAGTCGCGGATCGCCTGCTCGATGTTGCGCAGCGCGCTCTTGTCGAACGGGGTCACGACGGCCATGCGCGGCTCCGGCACGGAGAACGAGGCCAGCTGGTTGATCGGCGTCGGCGCACCGTAGTAGTCGGCCACGATCTTGTTGAACATCGCCGGGTGCGCACGGCCGGTGCGGATCGCGGCGAAGTCCTCCTTGGCGACCACGACGGCCTTCTCCATCTTCTCCTCGGCCTCGAGGAGGGTCTCTTCGATCACCACTTGCTCCTGCGTGTCTTGAGTAGGCCCGGCTGCGGTTCCCGGTCGGGGCCGCCGGCCGGCTGCGTCGCGTCTTCTTCCTGCACGGTTCCCGACCGGCAGGACATTGTCCATCCCCCGGCCCGGGTCCGTCCCGTCCGTCCCCCGGACAGGTGGCTTCCCGGCGGCCCCGCGGCCCGGGGCTGCCGGTCAGCTCCGGCCGGCCTGGTCACCCACGAGCGTGCCGATCTTCTCACCCTTGACGGCGCGGGCGATATTGCCCTCCTTCAGGAGCTCGAAGACGACGATCGGGAGCCGGTTGTCGCGGCAGAGCGTGATCGCCGTGGCGTCGGCGACCTTCAGGTCGCGGGTGATGACCTCGCCGTAGCCGAGGGAGTCGAACTTCACGGCGTCCGGGTTGGCCTTCGGGTCGGAGTCGTACACCCCGTCCACGCCGTTCTTGCCCATGAGCAGCGCCTCGGCGTCGATCTCCAGGGCCCGCTGGGCTGCGGTGGTGTCGGTGGAGAAGTACGGCATGCCCATACCGGCGCCGAAGATGACCACGCGGCCCTTCTCCAGGTGGCGCACGGCGCGCAGCGGGATGTACGGCTCGGCGACCTGGCCCATGGTGATGGCGGTCTGGACCCGGCTGTCGATGCCTTCCTTCTCCAGGAAGTCCTGCAGCGCGAGGCAGTTCATCACCGTGCCGAGCATGCCCATGTAGTCCGAGCGGGCGCGGTCCATGCCGCGCTGCTGGAGCTCGGCACCGCGGAAGAAGTTGCCGCCGCCGATCACGACGGCGATCTGCGCGCCGTCCTGGACGACGGCCGCGATCTCACGGGCGATGGCGTGCACCACGTCCGGGTCGACGCCCAGGCCCCCGCCGCCGGAGAAGGCCTCTCCGGACAGCTTCAGCAGAAACCGGCCGGTCACTTTGCCGTCGTCGCTCTTCTGGGCCTTGGTGGTCATGAGATCCCGCCTCTTTTACGTGGTACACATGCGAAGAAGGCCATTGCCGGTGGGGCGTGTTTCGCATCCCATGCAGCGGCAATGGCCTCCTCGTCAGATCTGCTGTCGTCCGTCACGCGCGGCCGCGTGCCGGCATACGCGCGCGACGGGGACGACTGCTGTCGACCCTATCCGGGTCGGACGTCCGTCGCGGTACGGACTTGAGACTCAGATGCCGACCTTGATGCGCGAGAAGCGCTTCAGGGTGACACCGGCCTCGTCCAGGATCTTCTGGACGGACTTCTTGTTGTCCAGCGCGTAGGGCTGGCCCAGCAGCGTGGCGTCCTTGAAGAAGCCGTTGAGACGACCCTCGACGATCTTGGCGATCGCGGCCTCGGGCTTGCCCTCGGCGCGGGTGGTCTCCTCGGCGATGCGGCGCTCGGACTCGACGACCTCGGCCGGCACGTCCTCCTTGGAGAGGTACTTCGGCGCGAAGGCGGCGATGTGCTGGGCGACGCCCTTGGCGACCGCGGCGATCTCGTCCGTCTGCTTGTCGAACTCGACGAGGACACCGATCTGCGGGGGCAGGTCGGGCATCGTGCGGTGCATGTACGCGGTCACGAAGCCGCCGGTGAACTGCGCGAAGCGGTCCAGGACGATCTTCTCGCCGAGGTTGGCGTTGGCTTCGTCCACGAACGCCTGGACGGTCTTGCCGGCCTCGATCTCGGAGGCGAGCAGGGCTTCCAGGTCGGCCGGGGAGGTCTTGGCCACGTGCTCGGCGATGGCGTTGGCCACGGCCTGGAACTTCTCGCCCTTGGCGACGAAGTCCGTCTCGCACTTCAGCTCGACGAGGACACCGGAGGAGTTGTCGTCGGCGAGGATCGAGACCACGGCGCCGTTCTCGGCGGAGCGGCCCTCGCGCTTGGCGACGCCCTTCTGGCCCTTGATGCGCAGCGCCTCGACGGCCTTGTCGACGTTGCCCTCGGCCTCGTCCAGCGCCTTCTTGCAGTCCATCATGCCGGCGCCCGTGAGCTCACGGAGCTTCTTGACGTCGGCGGCGGTGTAGTTCGCCATGAGTCTGTGAATCTTTCTCGAAGTCTGGAAGATCGGAGATCAGGGGGTCTGCGGGCCCCACCGCCCGAGAGGCGGGGGCTCGCTGACACGCCGCTGAGCTACGGGTGAACGGCGGGAGCGGACTTCATGCGCCGCTCCCGCCGTCGACACGGACGCTGACGGGTCAGGCCTGCTGCTCGCCCTCGGCGGCCGGGGCCTCGGCGGCGGGCGCCTCGGCAGCCGCAGCCTCGGTGGCCGGAGCCTCGGTGGCCGGAGCCTCGGTGGCGGCGGCCTCGGCCGGCTTCTCGGCCTCGGCGGCCGGAGCCTCGTCGGCCTTCTTCTCGCCCTCGAGCAGGTCGCGCTCCCACTCGGCGAGCGGCTCGCCCGCGGCCTTCTCGCCCTTGTCACCGGCGTTGACGCCGGAACGGGCGATGAGGCCCTCGGCGACGGCGTCGGCGATCACACGGGTGAGCAGGGTGACGGAGCGGATCGCGTCGTCGTTGCCCGGGATCTTGTAGTCGACCTCGTCGGGGTCGCAGTTGGTGTCGAGGATCGCGACGACCGGGATGTTGAGCTTGCGCGCCTCACCGACGGCGATGTGCTCCTTCTTGGTGTCCACGATCCAGACGGCGCTGGGCACCTTCTGCATCTCGCGGATACCGCCGAGGGTCTTCTCCAGCTTGGCCTTCTCGCGGGAGAGGACCAGCAGCTCCTTCTTGGTGAGGCCGGAGGCGGCCACGTCCTCGAAGTCGATCTGCTCGAGCTCCTTCAGGCGCTGCAGGCGCTTGTAGACGGTCGAGAAGTTGGTGAGCATGCCGCCCAGCCAACGCTGGTTGACGTAGGGCATGCCGACGCGGGTGGCCTGCTCGGCGATGGCCTCCTGCGCCTGCTTCTTCGTGCCGACGAACATGACCGTGCCGCCGTGGGCGACGGTCTCCTTGACGAACTCGTAGGCGCGGTCGATGTACGACAGCGACTGGAGCAGGTCGATGATGTAGATGCCGTTGCGCTCGGTGAAGATGAAGCGCTTCATCTTCGGGTTCCAGCGACGGGTCTGGTGACCGAAGTGGACGCCGCTCTCCAGCAGCTCCCGCATCGTGACGACGGCCATGGCCGTATCTCCTTGAATTTCTCGGTTGTGCCGCGGGTGCCGGACGGCTCCCGCGCCTGACGCCCACGGCGCGCCCTGCCACGAAGGACCGAGGGGCGCTGACACGACCGCCGTTGCCGGCTGTGTGTCGGGGCGTGCGAAGTCGACCCGGTGACCCGGGTCGCCACCAGAAGTGTACGGGACCCGGAAGGTGCCGGGTGACGCCGCTGTCCACAACCGGTGAGTTGTCCACAGGTTCCAGCCGGTTCGGGCGATGTACGGGAGCGTGGACGCATGACACGGATGCATGCGATGCGATACGCGGGCCCCTGGCTCGGCCTGCTACTGGCGACGATCACAACCGGCCCGGCCCCACCGGGCCCACCGGGCTGGCCGATGTCACCGGTCACTGCGGCTTCACCGGCCTCGGCGGCCCTCCCGACTGCCGGGACCGTCCAGGCTTCGGGACCGGTCCAGGCCTCGGGACCGGCCCCGTCCGAGTGGGCGAGCGGGGACGGTCCGGCCGCTCCGGTGCCCGCCGTGGGCCGGGTGTGGCCGGTGGGGACGCGGCCGCGGATCCTGCGCGGCTGGGAACCCCCGGCGACGCCCTACGGCCCGGGCCACCGGGGCGTGGACCTGAGCGCGCCGCCGGGCGCTCAGGTACGGGCGGCGGCCGCGGGCCGCGTCTCCTTCGCCGGGAAGGTGGCAGGACGGGGCGTGGTGTCGGTGGAGCTGGCAGGAACGGGCGCCCCGCCCCTGCGCACGACGTACCAGCCGGTGCGGGCGTCGGTGGAGAAGGGCGACCACGTGGTGCCCGGCGAGATCATCGGCACCCTGGAGACCACGGCACCGGGCACCCACTGCGGGGACGCCTGCCTGCACTGGGGCCTGCTGCGCGACCAGACCTACCTCAACCCGCTGCTGCTCCTGCCCCCCTGGCTCCTGAACGGCGGCCCGCCCCGGCTGCTGCCAGTGCTGGGGGTGCCGTTGCCGGGATAGCGGGGGGAGATTCTCGATTTTTTCCGGGGGTGGGAGGGAGGCGGGGGGAGGGGGAGGGGGCCCGGGGGAGACGGTCGCTGGGCGTCGGTGCCGTCCCGACGGTATGCCGTCCCAGCGGCGCCCGTGTCAGCTGCCGATCCCCCGCAGTGCCATCCCGACCGCCGCCTCCGCGACCGTCGACGGCTCCTCGGCTCCCAGTTCGATCCGTCGTACGGCCGCGTCCACGACGCCCTGCAGCAGCATCGCCGCCAGTCGCGGCTGGGTGTGTCCCAGCCCCTCCAGGGCGTCGACGATCATGGCGACCAGGCCGCCGTGCGCGGCGCGGATCTTCTCCCGGGCGCCTGCGTCCAGCTCGCTCGCCGAGATCGCCACGACGGCCCGGTGCCGCCGGTCCCCGACCAGTTCCAGCTGGCTGCGGACGTACGCCTCGACCTTGGCCTCGGGGCCGTCGGCGGCGGCCATCGCCGCCGACACCTCCGCCGCCCACACCGGGAAGTCGGCCTCGCACAGTTCCTCGACCACGGCGGCGCGCGAGCGGAAGTACTCGTACACCGACGACCGGGCGAGTCCCGTCCGCTCGGCCAGGGCGGGGAAGGTCAGCGCCTCCGTGCCGCCCTGGGACAGCAGGGTCCGCGCCGCGTCCAGCAGGGCGGCACGCTGCATCGACCGGTGCTCGGCCACGGAGGCCGCTCGAATCCTTGGCACGTCGACCACTTTACGGAGGCGTCGCGCACGGCGGGAGCCGCACAGGGCCGGGCGCCCGCGCCGGCCCCCCGCGCTCCTCGTCGTCAGCGTCCGAAGCCCGCGAGTTTGGCGCGCAGCTGGAGCACGGACTTGGTGTGGATCTGGCTGACCCTGCTCTCGGTCACTCCGAGCACGTTGCCGATCTCGGCGAGGGTGAGGCCTTCGTAGTAGTACAGCGTGACGACGGTCTTCTCCCGTTCGGGCAGGGTGTTGATCGCCCGGGCCAGGAAGCGGCGCAGTTCCCGGTCCTCGGCCACCTCCACGGGGTTGTCGGCTGCGGTGTCCTCCAGTGTGTCCATGAGGCTCATCCGGTCGCCGCCCTCGCCGCCGACGTGCAGCAGTTCCTCCAGGGCCACGACGTTGGCCAGCGACAACTGGCTGAACACGGCGTGGAGGTCGTCGACCGCGATTCCCATCTCGGCGGCCACCTCGGTCTCCGAGGGGGTGCGTCGCAGCCGTGCCTCCAGGGTGGCGTACGCCCGCTCGACGTTGCGTGCCTTCTGCCGTACCGACCGGGGGATCCAGTCCAGTGCGCGCAGTTCGTCGATCATCGCGCCCCGGATGCGGGTGATCGCGTACGTCTCGAACTTGATCTCCCGGTCGATGTCGAACTTCTCGATCGCGTCGATGAGCCCGAACACGCCCGAGGACACGAAGTCGGCCTGTTCCACGTTGGGAGGCAGGCCGACGCTCACTCGTCCCGCGACGTACTTCACCAGGGGCGAGTAGTGCAGGATCAGCTGCTCCCGCAGTCTGTCGTCCCCCGTCGCCTTGTACGACCGCCACAGCTCGTCGAGCGTCGAGGGAGCGGGCGGCCGCACGCTGCCACCGTCGCGGGCGGCTGGGGGGATCGCCGCCCGGTCGGACCCGGAGGTGTGCTGGGGCATTCGTCGCCTTGTGCCGTTCTGCCGTGGGATGCGGCTTTCTGGGTGAGCTGTCGGTCTGGGTTCGGTATCGGGTGTCCGCCTCGGAACCACGTGAGCGTAGCGTGACTGGGGTGTCGCGGTGCGCGAACGGCGGGGCGCGGGGCGTGCGCAGATACGTTCCGCAAGGCGCTCCACCGGGTCATCCGCGTCACCCTGGGTGACAGCGGTAACGCCCAACTGCGGGAATTTACGCAGGCGTCGGTGTTCCCCCGGACGGCCGAACACGCTCGGTCAGCAGCCGTCCGGAACGGCTCGGCCCGAGATCATCGCCTGGCGTGTCAACTTCCATCCGTCGCCATGTCGTTCGACGTAACCGAGCGAACGGAGTTCGTACAGTCTGGCGATCGCGTCGTCCGGGGTCGTCCGGGCGTCGCGGGCGATGTCGGTGGCGGTCGGCGCGCCGCGGGCGGGCAGTGCGGCCAGGATCTGTCGGGCCTCCGGTTCGAGCAGGTCGCGCGGGAGGACGGGGCCGCGCCGGTCGGGGGCGAGTTCGCCGATGTCGCCGACGAGTTCGATGATTTCCGCGGCGTCGGTGATGAGGGTCGCGCCGTCGCGGAGCAGTGCGTGGACGCCGGCCGAGCGGGCGCTGGTGGCCGGTCCGGGCACGCCCATGGTGTGGCGGCCCAGGCGTTGCGCGGCGCGCGCGGTGACGAGTGACCCGCTGCGGTGGGCGGCCTCGACGACCACGGTGCCGCGGGTGAGGGCCGCGATGACCCGGTTGCGCACGATGAATCTGCTGGGTGTGGGGTGGTCGCCGGGTGGCAGCTCGCCGATCACGAGTCCCTGGTGCGCGATTCTGGTGATGAGTTCGGTGTGGCCGCGGGGATAGGGGCGGTCGACGCCGCAGGCGAGTACGGCGACGGTGGCGCCGCCGCCGGCGAGTGTGCCGCGGTGGGCTGCGCCGTCGACTCCGTAGGCGCCGCCGGAGACCACTACCCAGCCGCGTTCGGCGAGGCCAGCGGCGAGGGTGGCGGCCATGTGGGCGCCGTACTCGGTGCAGGCCCGGGCGCCGACCAGGGCCACCGAACGCAGGGCCCACATGCGCAGGGCGGCCCGGCCGCGCACCCACAGTCCGGTGGGTCGGGCGTCCCCGAGGTCGTCGAGCTGGGCGGGCCATTCCGGGCTGCCGGGGTACACGAACCGCACGCCGGCGTCCCGGGCGGCTGCGAGGTCCTGTTCGGGGTCGGCTCGGGCGGCGCGCGCGCACAGTCCCGACCATCGCTTGTGGGAGACACCGGGCAGGGGCGGTCCGCCGTCGAGCAGTCGGCGGGCCGTGGCCGCCGCGCCCAGCTCCCGCACCCAGCGTCCGCCGGTGGCGTCGCCGGGCTCCAGGACGCGGCTGAGGAAGACCCGGGCCGGCAGTTCGGGGTCGGGTGTGTCGAGGGGGTCTCGGGGGTGCGGGGTCGTGGTCATGCCGGTGCTCCGAGGGTGGCCATGGGCACTCCGCGGGGTACTCCGGTGCGCAGTTGGAGGGCCAGCGCGACGTCGCTCGCGTCGGGCCGGTCGTGGCCGACGAGGTCCGCGACCGTCCAGGCGACGCGCAGTACGCGGTCGAGGCCGCGGGCGGTGAGGACGCCGCGTTCCAGGTTGCGTTCGGCCTCGTCCATGGCGCCGGGGACGGCGTGCCAGCGGCTGCGCAGTTCGCGGCCGGGGATTTCGCTGTTGGTCCGCCAGGGTGTGTCCGCGAGCCGGGTGGCGGCGCGTTCCCGGGCGGCGCGTACGCGGCAGGCCACGGTCTGTGTGGATTCGCCCCGGGCGTCGCGTTGTGCCAGTTCGGCGCGGGTGACGGGGTCGACTTCGACCCGTAGGTCGACCCGGTCCAGCAGGGGACCGGAGAGCCGGGACTGGTAGCGGCGGATGGAGGACGGTGGGCATTCGCAGAGGGTGTCGCGCTGGGAGAAGCGTCCGCAGGGGCAAGGGTTGGCTGCGAGGACCATGAGGAACTTCGCCGGGAAGCGGACGACACCGGCGCTGCGGGCGATGACGACGTGTCCTGCCTCCAGGGGCTGGCGCAGGGCGTCGAGGGCGTGGCTGCTGAATTCGGGGGTCTCGTCCAGGAAGAGCACGCCTCTGTGGGCGAGGGAGACGGCGCCGGGGCGGGCGACGTTGGGGCCGCCGCCGACGAGTGCCTGCATGGTCGCGGAGTGGTGGGGGGCGCAGTAGGGGGCGAGGTCGATCAGTGGTTTGCCCGGTGGGAGGAGTCCGGCCACGGAGTGGACCGCGGTGACTTCCAGGGATTCCTGGCGGGCGAGCGGGGGCAGGACGGCGGGCAGTCGCTCGGCGAGCATGGTCTTGCCCGCGCCGGGTGGTCCTTGCAGGAAGAGGTGGTGTCCGCCGGCGGCGGCGACCTCCAGGGCGGTGCGTGCGGAGCGCTGGCCGACGACGTCGGCGAGGTCGTGTCCCTGGTCGTGCTGGGCTGCTCCCATGCTGTGCATGCCGGTGGCGGCTCCGGTGCCGGGTAGGCGCAGTCCGGCGAGGAGCGGGTCGGGGCGGCCGTGTTCGTTCTGTTCTTCGTCCGGGACGGGTTCGTCGGTGAGGACGGCGATGAGTTGTCGCAGGCTGCGGATGCCGAGCACGGAGACGCCTGGGACCAGGGAGGCCTCGGCGGCGGCGCATTCGGGGACGACCACTTGTTCGTATCCGGCGTCGGCGGCGGCCAGGACCGCGGGCAGGATGCCGCGTACGGGGCGGACGCGGCCGTCCAGGCCCAGCTCGCCGATCATCACGATGTCGGCGAGTACGCGGGGGTCGATCCGTTCGGCGGCGCCGAGCACGGCGCAGGCGACGGCGAGGTCGAAGCCGCTGCCGGCTTTGGGTACCGAGGCGGGGCTGAGTCCGACGGTGAGTTTCTTCTGCGGCCACTCGGCGCCGGAGTTGACCAACGCGGCCCGTACGCGGTCCCGGCTCTCGGTCAGGCTCTTGTCCGGTAGTCCCACGAGAGTGAAGGCGGCGACGCCCGGTTCGAGGTCGGCCTGGACCTCGACGACCACGCCTTCGACGCCGACGAGGGCCACGGAGCACGTGCGTGCGAATCCCATCAGGCTGCCCCCCGTACGTGTTCGACGACGGGTGCGCCGCGCCGCGGCAGCAGGACGCCGACCAGGTCGATGCGGACGCCGCCGGGAGGTGCGCCGCCGTGGGAGTGGATCCAGCGTTCGGCGAGGCCGCGCAGGCGGGCGGCCTTCTCGGGTGTGACGGCGGCCATGGGGTGCTGGAACGCTCCGGCCCTGCGGCTCTTCACCTCGCAGACGACCAGGACGTCGCCGTCGCGGGCCACGATGTCGATCTCGCCGGTCCTGCCGCAGCGCCAGTTGCGCTCCAGGACCGTCATGCCTGCCTGGGTCAGTCGGCGCGCGGCCAGACCCTCTCCGTACTTGCCGAGTGCACTGCGTGCCTGATGCGTGCTCATGTCGGCACCACCTCCGGCGCCCACCGTCACGGATCCGCGTCCGCGGTGTGGATCTTGGTGGGTTACTCACCGGTTGTGGACAACTCCGTCACCCACACGAGTGTTTTTCCCGGCCTGCCCGGCCACGGGCTCCCGCGCAGGCTCAGCCGCCGGGGAGTTCCAGGTCGCTCTTGTTCAGCTCCTCGATGTTCACGTCCTTGAACGTCAATACGCGCACCTGCTTCACGAACCGGGCCGGCCGGTACATGTCCCACACCCAGGCGTCGGCCATCGAGACCTCGAAGAAGACCTCGCCCTGTACGGAGTGGACCTGCATCTCGTAGTCGTTCGTGAGGTAGAAGCGCCGCTCGGTCTCGATCACGTATTTGAACAGACCGACGACATCGCGGTACTCCCGGTAGAGCTTCAGCTCCATCTCGGTCTCGTACTTCTCGAGGTCCTCGGCGCTCATGGCATGTTCCCCTTCAGCCGTACGGTCTCCCCATTGTGCGCCAGTCCCGTGAGCCCCTAGACGATTTCGGTGTCGAGGGTCACGGGCGCGGCCGGGGGACCTTCGTCGAGCACGGTGCGCAGCAGCTCGGCGAGTCTGGTCGGATACACGGTCTCATGCGTGCGTGCCAGTTCCCGACACGTCCACCAGCGTGCTCCGACGACGCTGCGCCGCTCCAGTTCGGTCAGGGCAGTGGCCGCCGTCGCCGTCTGGGTGGTCCGGGCCAGGAAGTACCACTCGTCCTGGTCCCAGCGGCGGCCCGCGAACGGGAAGGAGCAGCGGCGGCGCCAGAGCACCGGCCCGAGGTCCACGTCGGTGATGCCGGTCTCCTCGGCGAGTTCCCGCAGCGCGGCCTCCTCGCGGCTCTCCTCGCCCTCCAGGCCGCCGCCCGGCGTGAACCACCAGTCGTCTGCCGGATCGTCCGGCTCGTGGCCGTGCAGCAGCAGGACGCGGTCCGTGGGGTCGAGCAGGACCACCCGGGCCACCTTGCGCGGTTTCGAGTCGCAGCCGTGCGCGTCCGGGCCCGCGTCGGCGGTCTCAGCGGGCACGGGCCGGCTCCGTCCGCGTACGGCCACGGGAGCCGCCCAGCAGCTTGGCGATCGGGCCGTAGGCACCACCGGCCAGGACCAGCACCGCGCCCGCGATGATCAGGGCGACGATCGTGCGCAGCGGTCCCGGCCGGGACAGGGCGCCCAGCGTCTCGAAGCCGGTGGGGCGCTCCAGCATGCCCTTCACGGGCCAGATCACGGAGTCGACCCGGGCCGTGACGTCGGCGCGGGAGACCGTGCCGCGGGCCGCGTCGGTGAGGTGGGCGGTGGAGTCCAAGGAGCCCTGGCGTTCGTCGCCGAGCAGGAACAGACGGCCCTCGGGCACCTTGACGGTCGGGAAGTTCGTGATCTCGGCGGGGCCGCCCTTCAGGTACGGCTCGTCGATCTGCTTGCCGTTGACGGTGAGCTTGCCGTCGGTGCAGCAGGCGACCTCGTCGCCGCCGACGGCCACCACCCGCTTGACCACGGGCGCGTTCGCCACCCATGTCTTGTCGTGGAAGACGACGACGTCGCCGCGGCGCACCTCGTCGCCGTCGACGCGCTGGGCCAGCACGCGGTCGCCCATGCCGATCGTCGGTGTCATGGAACTGGTGGGCACGGTGTAGGGCCGGTACACCACCGCAGCCCAGGCGAATCCGCCGAGGAACAGCACCAGCCCGAGCGCCACGGCGAGCCCGGACAGCCGCTGTCCCGTCCTGCCGCCTGCCGGTGCCCTGCCTGTGCCGCCGCTGCGCGGGGCCGTACGCGTCGTGCTCTCGCCACCCATGGATCCGCACCCTACCCGGCGGTACCGAGCCCGGGCAGCCCCCTTCCGGGGCCGGAGCCACAGCTCCACGGGGGCTTCACAGGCGTCTCGTACGGATCAGGGCGCCGCCGTACCGGTCAGGGCTTCCTGGTACGGATCAGGGCTCCGCCCCATGGCCGTCGGTCAGCGGCTCCCGGTGGCCGTGGTCGGTGTGCCGGTGCCGGTCTCGGCCTTCAGGATCCGCCTGCGGCGCCAGATCACCATGGGCACCGCGGCGGTGAGCGCCACGCCGCCGGGTGCCACCGTCAGTGCACCCGCGGCCGAGGACTGCTGGCCGATGCCCTGCTGGTCGAAGGTGTCGGGGACGGGCAGGGTGCCCCAGCGGTTGACCGGCCAGGCGCGCACGATGGCACGGCCCACGACCTCCTTGACCGGGACCATGCCGTGGTTCTTGTCGGCCTGGTTGTAGCGCGAGTCCCGGGAGTTCTGCCGGTGGTCGCCCATGACCCAGATGAAGCCCTCCGGCACCTTGACCTTGAACTGGCCGCCCTGGTCGTCCTGGCTGCACGGGGTGTTGCCGGGGTAGACGTACGGCTCGTTCAACGCCCTGCCGTTGACCCTCAGCGGGCCGGTGCCCTGGCATTCGACGGTGTCGCCGCCGACCCCGATGACCCGCTTGATCAGGTCCTTCTCCTCGGCGGACGGCATCAGGCCGATCCAGCTGAGCACCGTCTGCAGGGCGTTGGGGCTCGCCGTCGGTTCGCCGGCCAGCCAGTCGTCCGGGTCGTGGAAGACGACGACCTCGCCCCGGTCGGGCTCGGAGCCGAACCAGGGGGTCAGCTTGTCGACCAGGACCCGGTCGCCGCGCTGCAGGGTGTTCTGCATCGAGTCGGACGGGATGGAGAACGCCTGGACGAGGAAGGTCTTGATCAGCAGCGCCAGTACCAGGGCGATGACGATCAGGATCGGCAGTTCCTTCCAGAAGGAACGCGGCTTCTTGGCCTCCTGGGTGCTGCGGCCGGTGGCCTGCTCATCGCTGTCGTTGTGCTCCGTCACCGTGCCGTCCTCGGCTGCCTTGCTGTCGTTCCCGGAGGTCACGGCGCTGTCCGCAGCGGGGGCCGCCGCGTCCACGGGGTGTCCGCGGTGCTCCTCGCCGTCGCTGCCGGACCGTGCGCCAACCGCCACATCCCCCACGCCAACTCCTCACTCCGCGCCACCGCCTGCCCCGTGCACGGGGCAGGCCCACCACTCCCATAACGAGCGGGAGTTCCGCAGGGCTCGGGAGTTGAACCGATCTGTTGGGATCGTAGGGGCCAACCCTATGCGACAGCGGGTCGGCGGCGTCCGACCCGGCCGCCGAGTCGGAGACCGCGGCGAAGGTTTCCGGCTCCCTCAGGGTGGTCCAGTGGCTGAACGGCCAGCCGATCACCAGGGCCCGGCCCACCACCGACTTCACCGAGACCGTACCGCCATAGGGGGTGTTGCGGTGGGCGCGCGAGTCCGCGGAGTTGCCGCGGTGGTCGCCCATCACCCACAGCCGGCCCTTGGGGACCGTGATGTCGAACGGGGTGTCGGAGGGGGCGTTGCCCGGGTAGAGGTAATCCCCCTCGTTCAGGGGAACGCCGTTGACGGTCACCCGCCCCTGCTTGTCGCAGCACTTGACGTGGTCACCGCCGACCCCGATGACCCGTTTGATCAGGTCCTTCTCGTTGTCTGAGGGCAGCAGGCCGATGAAGGTGAGGCCTGCCTTGACCTGTTTGACCACGACCGGGTCGTTCTTCTGCGTGGTCCCCTCCCCGTCCAGCCAGCCACCCGGATCGCGGAAGACGACGACGTCACCGCGCCGGGGCTCGGCCCCGAACCACGGGGTGAGCTTGTCGACGAGGACCCGGTCGCCGATGCGGATCGTCTGCTCCATGGAGCCCGACGGGATCACGAAGGCCTGCACGAGGAAGGTCTTCAGCACCAGCGCTATGAGCACGGCCACACCGACCAGGAGCGGTATCTCGCGGACCGCCGAGCGCCTGCGCTTGCGCTTGACCTTGCGCTGCAGTTTGCGGCGCTCCGCGCGGGTGCGCCCGCCGGCCGGGCTCGCCGCGCGCCGGATGCCGGTGGGCAGCGGGTCGTCGGCGGCGTCCGCCGGTCCGCCGCGTGGCCGGCCGCGGCTACCCATGGCCGCCGTCCGCGGAGGCGGGAGCGGGCACGCGCGCGTAGGCGCCGGGCCGGGTGAGGTGGGTCCAGTGGCCAGGCGGCCAGGCGATCCAGTCGGCCCGGCCGATCACGTCCCCGACCGGAACCATGCCGCCGCCCGGGGAGCCCAGGTGGTCGCGCGAGTCGCTGGAGTCGCTGCGGTGGTCGCCCAGCAGGAAGAGGGTGCCGTCGGGCACCACGACGTCGAAGGGCACCGCGGAGGGACTGTCACCCGGATGAAGGAACGCCGACTCGTCGACCGGCTGTCCGTTCACCTCGATCCTGCCCTTCTCGTCGCAGCAGACCACGTGGTCTCCCCCCACACCCACAACGCGTTTGACGTAGTCGGCGTCCCCGAAGTATCCGGTGCCGTCGAACACGACGACATCGCCGCGCCGCGGGCCGGCGCCGAAACGGTAGGCCAGCTTGTTCACGAGCACCCGGTCCCCGATCCTCAGCCCCTGCTCCATGGAACCGCTGGGGATCTGGAACGGCTGCACCACGAACGCGTTGACGAGCAGCAGGAGGACCAGGCAGATCACCACGGACAGGGTGATCCGTCCGCCGGGGACCCCGTCGGTCAGACGCGCCGCCAACGACGAGCGCGACCGGTCCTTCGGCCCCTGCGCGTCCGGAGTCTGTTCGGTTCCGGCTGTGGAGGGGCCGAAGGAGCGGTCGCGCTCGGTCGGCTGTGCTTCGGTGTCCATCGGGGCGGAATGCTATCCCGCCCCGGTGTGAACTCCCGAAAGCGCTCAGTTCTCGCGCTTCTCCTTGATCTTCGCGGCCTTGCCGCGCAGCTCACGGAGGTAGTACAGCTTGGCGCGGCGCACGTCACCACGGGTGACCAGCTCGATCTTCTCGACGATCGGGGTGTGCACCGGGAAGGTGCGCTCGACGCCGACGGAGAACGAGACCTTGCGGACCGTGAAGGTCTCGCGCACGCCGGAACCCTGGCGGCGGATCACCACGCCCTTGAACTGCTGCACACGGGAGCGGTTGCCCTCGATGACGCGGACGTGCACGTTGACGGTGTCACCCGGACGGAAGGCGGGGACGTCGTCGCGGAGCGACGCGGAGTCGACGGTGTCGAGCAGGTGAGACATGTCTCTGCTTTCTTCGCTGATGCCACAGGTCATCAACGGGAACTAGGATTTTCCATGAGGTCTGCCGGGCGGTCGGGGCGGTCGTCGTGTCCCCCTGTGGCAGGGGCGCCCACCGGACGGCGCACAGCAGCGGCCTATTCTTCCACGTCGTCGGTCCTGCGCCAAAATCGGCCGTACGGCTCCCCCGCCGGGTCCGGGGACCAGCCCAGGATGGACAGCATCTCGCGGTCCTTCTTGTCGAAGGCGCCGGGTGCGCAGCGCTCGATGAGGTCGGGGCGGTGGGCGGTCGTGCGCCGCAGGGCCTCGTCGCGGCGCCAGCGGGCGATCTTCCCGTGGTGGCCGCTGAGCAGTACGTCCGGGATGTCCCGGCCGCGCCACAGCGGCGGCTTGGTGTACACGGGGCCTTCCAGGAGGCTCGCCATGGCGCCGGGCGCGAACGAGTCGTCCCGGTGGGACTCGGCGTTGCCGAGGACCCCGGGCAGCAGGCGGGCCACGGCTTCGGTGACGACCAGGACGGCGGCCTCGCCGCCGGCGAGGACGTAGTCGCCGATGGACACCTCGTAGACCGGTATCCGGGTGGCGTACTCGTCCATGACACGGCGGTCGATGCCCTCGTAGCGGGCGGGGGTGAAGATCAGCCAGGGGCGCTCGGACAGCTCTACGGCGAGGTCCTGGGTGAAGGGGCGGCCGCTGGGGGTCGGGACGATCAGCGCGGGCGCGTGGGCGCCCGTCTCGTACCCGTCGGCGAGGACGGTGTCCAGTGCGTCGCCCCAGGGCTCGGTCTTCATGACCATGCCGGGGCCGCCGCCGTAGGGCGTGTCGTCGACCGTGTTGTGGCGGTCGTACGTCCAGGCGCGCAGGTCGTGCACGTGCACGTCGAGCTGCCCGCGCGCGCGTGCCTTGCCGACGAGGGAGACGTTCAGCGGTTCGAGGTACTCGGGGAAGATCGTGACGACGTCGAGGCGCATTACGACGCGTCCCCCGAGTTCCCTGCGGAGCCCGGGGTCCCGTCGGGCTCGGGGTTCCACTCGGCCTCCGCGGTCCCATCGGGCTCCGGGTTCCCGTCGGCCTCCGCGGACGGCGAGGTCCGCGCGGTGGTCCGGTCGGGCGCGGCGTCCCGGACGGAGGCGATCTCGGCGCGGTCGTCGATCAGGCCGGGCGGCGGCGTGATGACGGCCTTCTGCTCCTCCAGGTCGATCTCGGCGACGATCTCCTCCACGAAGGGGATCATGACCTCGCTGCCGTCCGGGCGTTCCACGATGAACAGGTCCTGAGAGGGCAGGTGCGAGATCTCGGTGATCCTGCCGACCTCGGTGCCGTCCTCGGTGACCACGTCCAGGTCGATGAGCTGATGGTCGTAGAACTCGTCCTCGTCCTCGGGCAGCTCGTCCGGGTCCACGTCGGCGATCAGCAGGGTGTTGCGCAGGGCCTCGGCGCCGGTGCGGTCGGTGACGCCGTCGAAGCGCAGGAGCAGCCGGCCGCTGTGGACCCGGCCCGCGGCGATGGTCAGCGGCCCGGCGGAGGCGGGGTCGGTGGCGAGTACGGCGCCGGGGGCGAGTCTCAGCTCCGGCTCGTCCGTGCGTACTTCGACGGTGACCTCGCCCTTGATGCCATGGGCACGGCCGATCCGTGCGACTACCAGCTGCACTGTGCTTGATCTCCTGTCATACGACTGCGGGCCGGGGACGGCCCAGTGGCCCTCCCCGGCCCGAGCCGGTTGCGATGAAGCGTCAGCGGACGTGGTCCACGTCGACGAGGTCGACGCGGACACCGCGGCCGCCGATGGCGCCCACGACGGTACGCAGGGCGCGCGCGGTGCGGCCGTTGCGGCCGATCACCTTGCCGAGGTCGTCGGGGTGGACCCGGACCTCCAGCACCCGCCCGCGGCGCAGGTCGCGCGAGGCGACCTGCACATCGTCAGGGTTGTCGACGATGCCCTTCACGAGGTGCTCAAGCGCCTCTTCGAGCATGCTGCTCAGGCCTCGGTGGACTCGGCAGCGGCCTCGTCCTTCTTCTCAGCCTTCTTCTTCTGGGTGATGGCCTCACCCTTGCCCTCGTCCTCGCCGCCGAGCGACTCGAACGACGGACGCGCGGCCTTCTCCTGCGGCTGCAGCAGCGGAGCCGGGGCGGGCTCGCCCTTGAACTTCTGCCAGTCGCCGGTCTTCTTCAGGATGGCGAGCACGGGCTCGGTCGGCTGGGCGCCGACGGAGAGCCAGTACGCCACGCGGTCGGCGTCGACCTCGATGCGCGAGGGGTTCTGCACCGGGTGGTACAGACCGATCTCCTCGATGGCCCGGCCGTCACGGCGGGTACGGGAGTCGGCGACGACGATGCGGTAGTGAGGCGAACGGATCTTGCCCAGACGCTTCAGCTTGATCTTGACTGCCACGGGAGTGGGTTCTCCTGGATTTGACGTGGTGGGGCACGGCGGAACGCCGCGTGGGGTTGCGGTACCCGAGTGCCCGACGGACGCGTCAGCCGGAGGAGAGAGGGGTCCTGTGCGGCTGTCGAGTACAGCTAGCCATTGTGCCATACCCGGCGATGCCCTTCCGGCGCAGGGTGGGCACCGCCGGGGCACGCCACAGGGGCACCCGGCGGCCGGGTGCCGTCAGCCCTCCGCAAGCCCCTCCCTCAGGCCCTGGACCGGATCGCCGGACGGCGGCCGGAGCGCGGCTGCCACGAGCAGCCGCGGTCTCAGCCCGCCGCGCCCACGACCTCGGGGATCCTGAACGGCTTGCCGCACCCGCCGCACACGATCGGGGCCTGGGCCAGGACCGAGGGGACGACGCGTACGTTGCGCCCGCAGTCGCAGACCGCCTTGACCCGGACCCCGCCGCCGGAGGAGCCGTGCCGGGCGGCCGGACCGCGGAAGCTGCGGCCGGTGTCGGCGGAGGTGGCCGCCGTGTGCGCCTTCAGGGCGCGCTGGAGGCGCTCGATCGTCGGGCGGTAACGGCGCTTGGCCTCGGGGCTGAGCGTGACCAGGGAGAAGCCGCTGCTCGGGTGCGGCTCGTCGGGGTGGTCGAGGCCCAGCTCCTCGGCGATCGCGAGGAACCGGCGGTTGTGGTAGCGGCCGGCGCGGGAGGTGTCGCGCACCCCGCGCGCGGCGGCGATGCCGTGGACTGCCTCATGGAGCAGTCGCTCGAAGGAGAGCTCGTGCCCGCACGCGGACGACGACTCCCCGATCAGGGACTCGGGGGCGGCAAGGTCAGGCAGCTCGGGGTGGTACCGCTGAATGTCGGCCCACGCCTGCGCCAGCTCCGCTGCGAGAACAGGTGGTGTCTGTGTCGTGCTCACGTAATGACAACGAGCGGGAGTGCCACTGTGTTCCTATTCCGGGGCATCCCAAATAATTTGCACGTACCCGTCAGTTGCCGCTGATGCGTCCTGACGAGGGCGGGTGCGCTGATCTGCGGAGAAGCCTCACAGCTCATACCAAGGTGGTGCGTAGCCCCGCGTACGCACCCGCGCGTAGCTCTCGACGCGCGCCGGTGCACAGGTGCACGCGCGGTGTACAAGAGACGTTTCGGCCGCATCCCCCGCGGAAGGCTGTACCTCGGCGGGCGTGCGCGACGGCGGTGACGTTACCGGGCGCGTCCCAGGTGTCCCGCACCGCCCCGTCCCCAGAATCTCCGCGACGGCGGGGCGAGACCCGGGTTTCCGGGATGTGAAATCTCCGGGCCGGACGCCCGGAACGGACGAACAGGCCCTCACGACCCCTGGACGCGATGCGGAGCGGGGAGTTACCTGACATACGGAAGTGCGCGCGCACTGCACGGGGCCACGGAATCGGTACAGCGGCAATTCTCGGCGGATTGGGGCGCTTATCCATGACACCTACGCTCGTGCGTCAGCACCGTCCTCCCGCGGGCCCCGCGCCCCAGGTGGACCTGCGTGCACGCGCGCGTGACTGGTCCGAGATCCAGGAGCGGATGCTGGTGCCGCTCTACGAGGCCGTCTACGAGCGACTGGACGTGGGCGCCGGCACGCGGCTGCTGGCCCGCGGCTGCGGCTCCGGGCTCGCCCTGCTCATGGCGGCCTCCAGAGGCGCCGCGGTCACCGGCGTCGACTCCTGTCCCGAACGGCTGGCCCTCGCACGGCAGCGGCTGCTGCCCGAGGCCCCCGGGGCAGGGGGCACGCGCGCGCGTGCGGACGCCCGGATCGTCGAGGGGCCGCCACCCCGCGCCGCCGCGGGCGCACCGCTCGACGGCCTCGGCGGCGCAGCGCTCGACACGGACCGCGAAGGGACCCACGGGCGCGGCGGCACGGCCGGGACCTGCGGAGCCCCCGGCGCCGGCCGCGCGGACGGCGCGGCCGTGGGCACGGCCGCGTACACCCTCGTCACCGCCTTCGAGCCGCTCGGATGCCTCGCGGGCGGCACGGAGGAGCCCGCCGGGGCGCTCGTCGCGGCGGTGCCGCTCGCCGAGCGCGGAGCGCCGGTGGTGCTGGCCGGCTGGGGGCCTCCGGAGCGGTGCGCGGCGTCGGCCGTGCTGCGCGTGGCCACCCGGGCGGCCGATCCGCCGCCGGTGGCGCGCGACGGCCTGGAGGACGTGGCCCGCCGCGCGGGACTGCGCCCGGACGGCTCCGGCCGCGTCGCCTGCCCGTTCGGGTACGCGGACCTGGACAGCGCGGTACGCGGCATGCTCTCCACGGGCCTGTTCGACGCGGCGATCGCGGCGGCCGGACCCGACCAGGTCGACAAGGAGCTGTCCGAGGCCCTCCACGCCCACCAGCGGCGCGACGGCACGGTGTGGATGCCCAACGTGTTCCGCTACCTGATCGCACGCACGCCGTAGCACGCACGCGCGCCGTGGCACGCACGCGCGACGTGGCACGCACGCCGTGGCACGCGCCGCAGGAGCGGACCGTCTCATTCCACCTCCGCCTCCAGGTCCTTCTTCAGGCGGGTGATGCCGGCGACCCGGTAGGCGTGCGCCTCCTCGAGCGTCTCGTTCTCCAGCAGCGCTTCGGCCAGCGCGTCCAGTTGCGGACGGTGGTCGCGCAGCTTGCGGCACGCCTCGTCGTAGCACTCGTCGACGATGCGCCGCATCTCGGTGTCGATGGCGTCCAGGGTCTGCGGGGCGGCGGAGAGCCCGTAGGCCTGCTGGGCGTCGTTCGGCAGGGCGGACAGGCGGCCCAGGTGCTCGCTCATGCCCCAGCGGGCCACCATCCCGCGCGCGATGTTGGTGACCTGTTCGAGGTCGCTCTCCGAACCGGTCGTGATGACGCCGTAGACGACCTGCTCGGCCGCCATGCCGCCGAGCGCGCCGATGATCCGGCCGCGCAGGTACTCCTCCGTGTACGCGTACTTGTCCGATTCCGGCGTGGACAGGGTCACCCCGAGCGCCCGCCCGCGCGGGACGATGGTGATCTTGCGGACCGGGTCGGCACCGGGCTGGAGCATGCCGAGCAGGGCGTGGCCGCTCTCGTGGTAGGCGGTGCGCCGGCGTTCCTCCTCGGGCATCACCAGGGCGCGTTCGGCGCCGAGCTGGACCTTCTCCAGGGCCTCGGAGAAGTCGGCCTGGGTCACCTCGCGCTGCCGGCGTTTGACCGCGAGCAGGGCGGCCTCGTTGGCGAGGTTGGCCAGTTCCGCGCCGGTCATGCCCGGCGTCGTACGGGCCACCCGGGTGAGGTCCACGCCCGCCGCGAGCGGGATCTCGCGGGTGTGGATGCGCAGGATGGCCTCCCGGCCGCCGCGGTCGGGGGGCGCCACGCTCACCACCCGGTCGAACCGGCCGGGGCGGGTGAGGGCCGGGTCCAGGACGTCGGCGCGGTTGGTGGCGGCCAGCACGATCACGCCCTCGGAACCGGAGAAGCCGTCCATCTCGGTCAGGATCTGGTTCAGGGTCTGTTCGCGCTCGTCGTGGCCGCCCATCGAGGCGCCGCCGCCGCGCGCCCGCCCGATGGTGTCGATCTCGTCGATGAAGACGATCGAGGGGGCCACCTTGCGGGCCTCGGCGAACAGCTCGCGCACCCGGGAGGCGCCGACCCCGACGATCATCTCGATGAACTCGGAGGCGGAGGCGGAGAAGAAGGGCACTCCCGCCTCTCCGGCGACGGCCCGTGCGAGCAGCGTCTTGCCGGTGCCGGGCGGCCCGGTGAGCAGCACGCCGCGGGGCATCTTGGCGCCCATGCGGCGGTAGTCGTCGGGATGCTTGAGGAAGTCGACGACGTCGTCCAGTTCGCCCTTGACCTCGTCGATGCCGGCCACGTCGGCGAAGGTCGTGCGCTGGGTGCCCGGTTGCAGCTCGACCGGGCGCGGCGGCGTCTTGCGGCCGAGCAGACCGCCGGGCCCGCCCAGTCCCGAGCCGATCCGCCGGGCGAAGAAGACCCACAGCGCGGCGATGACGACGATCGGCGCGAGCGACAGCAGCAGGTTGGACAGGAACCCGCGCTCCTGCACCACCGGCTGCGCGGTCACGGTCACGTGGTGGCTGCTCAGGCTCTGCCAGAGCCGGTCGTCGGCGAAGGCCGGGCGCTGGGTCCTGAACTTGGTGTACGTGCCGCCGCCGCCCGGCCTGGCCTGGGCGCTCTTGAGCTGCCCCTGGATCGCGTCGCCCTTGGAGTAGATCTTGCTGACGTGGCCCGCGTCGACCTGCCTGCTGAACTCCGTGTACGAGATGGTCGGCTCGTTGCCGGTGTTGTAGTAGCTCAGCCCCCCGTAGGCCAGCAGGAAGACGATCACCGCGGTGACGAGCAGCCCCCACCACCGGCCGCGCGCCCGCCTGTCACCGGGCCGCCGGGGCGGCTCGTCCGGCGTGCCCTCGGTGCGCCACGGCTGGTCAGGGGCCTTGCGTGGTGGCGCGGCATTGCTCATATCTGGACGTTACGGCACTTGACGGGCCCCGGCACGCGCTGAGGGCGCCCCCTCGGACGGGAGCGCCCTCGAACGTCGTACGAACGAACGGCGTACGGCCGCTCAGCCCATGAACTTCTTGAACTCGTCCGGCAGCTCGAAGTCCTGGCCGCCCTGCTGCGGCAGGCCGAGGGCGCCGCCCTGGGCCGCGGCGGCGCGGCGGGCGGCCTCCTCCTGCTCCTGCTGCTTGCGCTTCATCGGGTTGCCCGAGCGCTGCTTGCCCTTGGCCTTCTTCGGCTGCTTCTTGCTGCGGCCGGGGCCGCCGCCCATGCCCGGGATCCCCGGCATACCGGGCATGCCGCCGCCCTGGGCCATGCGGGACATCATCTTGCGGGCCTCGAAGAACCGCTCCACCAGGTTCTTCACGGCGCTGACCTCGACACCGGAACCCTTGGCGATACGGGCGCGGCGCGAGCCGTTGATGATCGTCGGGTCCTGGCGCTCACCCGGGGTCATCGACTTGATGATCGCGGCGGTGCGGTCGACGTCGCGCTCGTCGAGGTTGTTGATCTGGTCCTTGATCTGGCCCATCCCCGGCAGCATGCCGAGCAGCTTGGAGATCGAGCCCATCTTCCTGACCTGCTCCATCTGGGACAGGAAGTCGTCCAGGGTGAAGTCCTGGCCCTTCTTCGACGCCAGCTTGGAGGCCATCTTCTCGGCCTCTTCCTGGCTGAACGTCTTCTCCGCCTGCTCGATGAGGGTGAGCAGGTCACCCATGTCGAGGATGCGGGAGGCCATCCGGTCCGGGTGGAAGGCGTCGAAGTCGTCGAGCTTCTCACCGTTGGACGCGAACATGATCGGCTTGCCGGTGATCTGCCGGATCGACAGGGCGGCACCGCCGCGGGCGTCGCCGTCGAGCTTGGAGAGCACGACGCCGTCGAAGCCGACGCCGTCGCGGAAGGACTCCGCGGTGTTCACGGCGTCCTGACCGATCATCGCGTCGACGACGAACAGGATCTCGTCGGGGCGCACCGCGTCCCGGATGTCCGCGGCCTGCTGCATCATCTCCGCGTCGATGCCGAGGCGGCCGGCGGTGTCCACGATCACGATGTCGTGGACCTTTGCCTTGGCGAAGTCGATGGAGTCCTCGGCGACCTTGACCGGGTCGCCCACGCCGTTGCCCGGCTCGGGCGCGTAGACCGCGACGCCCGCGCGCTCGGCGACGACGCTGAGCTGGTTGACGGCGTTCGGCCGCTGGAGGTCGCAGGCGACCAGCAGCGGCGAGTGGCCCTGCTCCTTGAGCCACCGGCCGAGCTTGCCCGCGAGAGTCGTCTTACCGGCGCCCTGCAGACCGGCCAGCATGATGACCGTCGGCGGCTGCTTGGCGAAGCGGAGGCGGCGGGTCTCGCCACCGAGGATGGTGACCAGCTCGTCGTTGACGATCTTCAGGACCTGCTGGGCCGGGTTCAGGGCCCGGGAGACCTCGGCGCCGAGGGCGCGCTCCTTGACGTTCTTGATGAACGCCCGGACGACAGGGAGGGCCACGTCCGCTTCGAGGAGGGCGATGCGGATCTCGCGCGCGGTGGCGTCGATGTCCGCTTCGCTCAAGCGCCCCTTGCCGCGCAGGTTCTTGAAGGTCGCTGAGAGGCGATCGGAGAGAGTGTCGAACACGGCGGCGTCGGTCCTCGGAGTCGGGAGCAGTCTGAGCGCCTTCCAGAGTATCCGGCCGCGCAAGGGAATCGCCCCCGACCGCCGGGATCAGCCGGTGCGGGCGGAGCCCCGCAGCAGTGGGGACAAGGCCTGACGATCTTCAGCACCCGCTGGGCCGGTGGGCCGTCCCCGCGTCGGCGGGGACGGCACCCGGTGGACGCACCGGCCGACCGCGAGGTCACGCCCGCAGGGCCTCCTCCAGCCTCCGGGCCGCGGCGGCGGCCTCCTCCTCGGGGAGCGGGCCGCCTGCCGGGCCGGTGACGTAGAAGGCGTCCACGGCGTTGGAGCCCAGCGTGCTCACGTGCATGCTCCGCACCCGTACCCCGGCCTCCTCCAGGGCCCGCCCGATGCGGAACAGCAGGCCCGGCGCGTCCTGGGCGCGGACCTCGATCACGGTGGCGTGCCGGGAGGCGGCGAGGGCGAGGCTCACGCGCGCCGGCGGTGCCAGGACGCCCCGGCGGCGGGGGTAGGCGGCGTCCCGTTCGGCGAGGCGGGAGGCGATGGCGAGGGAGCCGTCCAGGGCCCGGACGAGGTCGGCGCGCAGCCGGGTGGCCTGGGGCAGCGCGCCGTACTCGGCGGCGACCCGCCAGTTCAGCAGGAGGACCGGGCGGTCGCCGAAACCGTCGGGCAGGTCCGCGGTCCGCAGTTCGGCCGTGCGGACGGTGAGGCGGTGCACGGCGAGCACCCCGGCGACCGCGGGCAGCACGCCCGGCTGGTCGGGGACGGCGATGAGCAGTTCCGCACCCAGCGGTTCCGCCGACCGGGCCGGCTCCTCGTCCGGCGGGCCGGTCTGCGCGCGCAGCGCCAGGACGGGACCGACCGTGCGGTGGGCCTCGACGGCGAGGCGTTCCTGCTCGGCGGTGGGTTCGGCGGCGGCGGGTTCGGATCCGTCGGGTACGTCGCCGGCGAGGAGCGCGGTGGCCCGGCGCACCAGGTCGGCGACGAGCGAGGCGCGCCAGGAGGACCAGGCGGCCGGGCCGGTGGCCAGCGCGTCCGCCTCCGTCAGCGCGTGCAGCAGCTCCAGTGTGCTCTGCGTGCCGACCGCGTCGGCGACGGCGCGGACGGTGGCCGGGTCGTCGAGGTCGCGGCGGGTGGCGGTGTCGGCGAGCAGCAGGTGGTGGCGTACGAGGGTGGCGAGGACAGCGCTGTCGGCGCGGCCGAAGCCGATGCGGCCGGACACGTCCCGGGCGATGGTCTCCCCGGCCAGCGAGTGGTCGCCGGGCCAGCCCTTGCCGATGTCGTGCAGCAGCGCCGCGATCAGCAGCAGGTCGGGGCGGCCGACGCGGCGGGTGAGCGAGGAGGCGCGGACGGCCGTCTCGATCAGGTGGCGGTCGACGGTCCAGACGTGGACGGCATTGCGCTGCGGGCGGCAGCGCACCCGCTCCCAGTCGGGCAGCAGCCGGGTGACCACGCCCTCCGCCTCCAGGGCCTCCCAGACCTGCACCGTCGGGCGGCCGGAGCCGAGGAGGGTGACGAGTTGTTCGCGGGCCTCGGCGGGCCAGGGCGTGGGCAGAGGGCGCGCGGTGGCCGCCAGGCGGCGTACGGCGTGCAGGGAGAGCGGGAGACCGGCCTGCGCGGCGGCGGCCGCGGCACGCAGGGGGAGGACGGGGTCGCGTTCGGGGCGTGCGGCGCGGGCGAGCACCACCTCGCCCTCCTGTTCCACCACCCCTTCGGCGAGCGGGGAGCGCTCCGCGCCCGGCTTGCCGCCGCCTGGCCTGCCTCCGCCCAGCAGGGCGCGCAGCCGGGGCCGCACGGCGCGGGCTTTGAGTACGCGCCCCACTTCGCGCCAGGTGACATCGCTCGCGTACGAGATGACGCGCGCCGCCTCGTACACCTGGCGCAGCAGGGTGTCGGCGTCGAGCAGGCCCAGCTCGGCGGCGACCTGGTCCTGTTCCTGGAGCGCGAGGCGGTCGGTGGCGCGGCCGGTGGTCAGGTGCAGGGCGTCGCGTACGTCGAGCAGCCGGCGGCGGGCGTCGGCGAGGCCCTCGCGGGGGGCGTCGGCCAGCCAGGAGGCGGCCACGGCGCGCAGGGCGGTGGCGTCGCGCAGGCCGCCGCGCGCCTCCTTCAGGTCGGGTTCCAGCAGGTACTGGAGTTCGCCCTGGCGTTCGGCACGCTCGGCGCACAGCTCCCGGAGTTCGGGCAGGCGCCGGGCGGCCTGGTTGCGCCAGTCGGCGAGGACGGCCGTGCGCAGGCGGGCGGTGAGGGCGGGGTCGCCTGCGAGGTGCCGGGCGTCCAGCAGGCCGAGCTGGACCTTGAGGTCGTCGCCGGCCGTCCTGCGTGCCTCGGCCGGTGTGCGCACGGAGTGGTCGAGGGCGAGCCCGAGGTCCCACACGGGGTACCAGAGGCGGTCGGCGAGGGCGGCGACGTCGGCCGGGTCGGCGCCGTCGTGCAGCAGGAGCAGGTCGAGGTCGCTGCGCGGGGACAGCTCGCCGCGGCCGTAGCCGCCGACGGAGACGAGGGACAGGCCCGGCGGGCCCTGGGCGTCTCCGGTGGCCTTGGTGAACAGCCGTGCGAGCCAGTCGTCGGTGAGCTGGGCGAGTGCCGCCCGGCGCGGCGGGCCGGACCGAGCGTCCTCGGTGAGCAGGCGCAGCCGGGCCGCCGCGTAGCCGCCGGGTCGCGGCTGTAACGCCTCGACGGTGTCGACGGCCTCGTCGGACTCGTCCGCCTCCTCGGGCGCATGGGCCTCACCGGTCTCGTCAGTCTCGGCAGCCCTGACGCTCTCCCCCGCTTCGACAGCCTCATCGGCATCGTCCGGCTTCCCGGCATCGTCCGACTTCACGGCCTCGACGATCTCCTCGGCCTCGACGATCTCGCAGGTCTTGACGGTCTCGTCGTTCTGGACCTCGTCCCTCACGTGGTGGCTCCTGTCCTCGATCGCCCGCCTCGCCCGCTCCGCCTCGCTCGCCGGGCCGTCAGAGCGCGTCCGGGCCGCGCTCGCCGGTGCGGACCCGGACGGCCGTGTCGACCGGCAGGGACCAGACCTTTCCGTCACCGATCTTGCCCGTGCGGGCCGCCTTGACCACGATCTCGATGAGCTGTTCGGCGTCGTCGTCCTCGGCCAGCACCTCGATCCGGATCTTGGGCACCAGGTCGACGGTGTACTCGGCACCGCGGTAGACCTCGGTGTGTCCGCGCTGCCTGCCGTAACCGCTGGCCTCGGTGACGGTGAGCCCGTGGACGCCGAAGGACTGGAGGGCTTCCTTGATCTCGTCGAGCCGGTGGGGCTTCACGACGGCGGTGATGAGCTTCATGCGTCCACTTTCCTGCTCGGCTTGGTCGGTGTGCCCGGGGCGGCGGCCGCGGCCAGGGCGGTGAGGGTGCCGGCGACGCCGCCGCCCGCGCCGCTGAAGTCGTAGGCGGTCTCCGCGTGCTCGGCCTGGTCGATGCCGGAGACCTCCTCGTCCTCGGTGACGCGCATCCCGATCGTCCTGTCGATGAGGAAGGCGAGGACCGCGGAGGCGAGGAGGGAGTAGGCGAGGACGGCGAACACGCCGGCGCACTGCTTCCAGAACTGGTCCAGGCCGCCGCCGTAGAAGAGGCCCTTGACGTCGGACTGTCCCGTACCGCTGGCGAAGAGGCCGACCAGGAGGGAGCCGATGATGCCGCCGACCATGTGGACGCCGACGACGTCGAGGGAGTCGTCGTAGCCGAACCGGTACTTCAGGCCGACCGCCATGGCGCACAGGACACCGGCGACGGCGCCGACCGCGATGGCGCCGAGCGGGGAGACCGCGCCGCCGGACGGGGTGATGGCGACCAGGCCCGCGACCGCGCCGGACGCGGCGCCCAGCGTGGTGCACGCGCCGTGGCGGATCTTCTCGTACGCGAGCCAGGCGAGCATGGCGGCGGCGGTGGCGATCTGGGTGTTGACGAACATCAGCGGGCCCACGCCGTCGTCGTTGCCGAGCCAGGAGCCCGCGTTGAAGCCGAACCAGCCGAACCACAGCAGCCCCGCGCCGAGCATGACCAGGGGGAGGCTGTGCGGGCGCATCGGGTCCTTCTTGAAGCCGGACCGCTTGCCGATGACGAGGATCACGCCGAGCGCGGCCGCACCGGCGTTGATGTGGACCGCGGTGCCGCCGGCGAAGTCGATCACGCCGAGCCTGAAGGCCCAGCCGCCGCTGCCCCAGACCCAGTGGGCGACCGGGAAGTACACGATCGTGACCCACAGCACCACGAACAGCGACCAGGCCGTGAACTTCACCCGGTCCGCCAGGGCGCCGCTGATCAGGGCCGGTGTGATGACCGCGAACATCAGCTGGAAGACGGCGAAGACGAAGACCGGGATGGTGTAGCCGGGCCACAGGTCGGTCTTGCCGATCCCGGAGAAGCCGGCGAAGTCGGACGTCCAGCCGATGAGCGAGCCCTTGTCGGCGCCGAAGGCGATCGAGAAGCCGTACAGCACCCACAGGATGGTGACGATCCCGAGGCTGATGAAGCTCATCATCAGCATGTTCAGGGTGCTCTTGACTCGGACCATGCCTCCGTAGAAGAAGGCCAGGCCCGGGGTCATCAGCATCACCAGGGCGGAACAGATCAGCATGAAGCCTGTGTTGGCGGACGACAGTTTCGGTGCCTCCGCCGCGAGCGTGACGGCTGGTGCCATCGGCGTCTCCTCGTCGTGTGGTACGGCCCCGTGCGGGCGAAGCCTGGCGGCCCCCGGCAGCGATACCGGGGGATGAGGGGTGGGCCGGTCCTGCGCCATGAGATTCGCGCAGCGCGGTTTCGGTGGACGCCCCTCGTTGTTTCGCCGGGGTGACGAAGACGCCTGGTGTGTTACGCGTCGGTGAATTGCGTGCGTCGGTGAATTGCGTGCGGACAGCGGACCGGCCGCGGCGGCCTTCCGATGACCTGGCATGGGGGGAGCCGAGTCGGGCGGTTCGGGAGGGCCGGCCGCGGCCGGCGTTCCTGGGGGTGCGGGCCCTGGGCCGGGGCCTCAGACCGCCTCGGCGGTCTCGGGGAGTTCGGCGGCGAGCTGCTCGGTCAGGTCGATGACCTCTCCGAGGTCGCCGTAGTCGCGTACGGCGTTGTCGACGGTCTTGCGGATACGGGTGTTCACGCGCTCGGAACGGACCTTCTTGGCCACCTCCATCGCGTGGGCGGCATGGCGCGTGCTCTGCTCGGGCTCGCGCTGGAGGAGGTGGACGGTGGCCATGCCGATCAGGTTCAGCGCATAGGAGCGCTGGTGTTCCGCGTCCTCGGCGAAGAGCTGCACGGCCTTCTCCATCAGCGGCTCGGCCAGCGACGCGTAGGTGGGGCTGCGGCCCGCGACGTAGGCGAGGTCGCGGAAGGAGTGGGAGTTCTCGCCGTACAGCTCGGCCTCGGAGAAGAAGCGGATCCAGTCGGGGTCGGGCTCGTCCCGGTCGTCGACGTCGGTGAAGGCGTCCTCGGCCATCCGCACCGCCCGTTTGCACTTGCCGGGCTGGCCCATGTTGGCGTACGCGCGGGCCTCCATCGCATACAGCATGGACTGGGTGCGCGGACTCGCGCAGTCGCGGCTGCCGTACTGGGCGAGGTGGATCAGCTCCAGGGCGTCGTCGGGACGGCCGAGGTGGATCATCTGGCGGCTCATGCTGGACAGCACGTAGGAGCCGAGCGGCTTGTCACCGGCCTCCTTCGCGGCGTGCAGGGCGAGCACGAAGTACTTCTGGGCGGTCGGCTGCAGCCCGACGTCGTAGCTCATCCAGCCGGCCAGCTCCGCCAGTTCCGCGGCGACCTTGAACAGGCGCCGGGTGGTGCCCTCGGACTGGGGCTCCTGGAGGAGGTCCGTCACCTCGTGCAGCTGACCGACGACGGCCTTGCGGCGCAGGCCGCCGCCGCACTGGGCATCCCACTTGCGGAACATCACGGTGGTGCTCTCCAGCAGCTCCAGCTCGGGGCGGGAGAGACGGCCGGGGCGGCGGGCCGCGGCGGCCGGCTCGGGGGGCGCGAGCGGGGCCGGGGGCGAGGGGACGAGCCAGCGCTGGAGCGGTTCGATGAGGGAGGGGCCGGCGGACAGCACCAGTGAGCTGCCGAGGAAGCCGCGCCGGGCCAGCATCAGGTCGCTGCGGGAGAACTCGCTGAGCAGGGCGACGGTCTGGGGGCCGGTCCAGGGCAGGTCCACGCCGGTGGCGGAGGGTGTCTGGCGGGCCGTGCGCAGGCCGAGGTCCTCCACGGAGACGACGCAGCCGAAGCGCTCGGAGAACAGCTCGGACAGGATCCTGGGGATCGGCTCGCGCGGGTTCTCCCCGTCCAGCCAGCGGCGCACGCGCGAGGTGTCGGTGGAGATGTGGTTCGCCCCGAGCTGGCGGGCCCGGCGGTTGACCTGGCGGGCCAGCTCACCCTTGGACCAGCCGCTGCGCACGAACCACGAGGCGAGCAGCTCGTTCGGGCGTTTGTCCGCACTCGCCGCGTTCGTCCCGCCACCGCCGTTGCCGCTCACTGGAACGCCCCCATTCCTGAGACCACTTGTCACCGAGTGCGCCAAGCCCTATCAGAATGCCGGTCGAGACCGACCGCCGTCCGGCGGTTGCCACCCTTCGAACGGACTGCCGACTTGCCTCCGGCATACCCACGAGCGCATGTGCCCCCGGGACTCGCACACTCACAGTAATCCTACGATCACCGGTGCAGCCATGGGGAATTCGGAAACGCCACCATTCGCCACCTCTTCGAATGAACTCTCGGTGGCCTTGTCGCGATTCACTTGACACAGGACGACCGCGAGCGGGTGGAGCGGTGCACCAGGAGGCGCGTGTCGTCACGCGCACCACCCGTGAACCTTCCGTGCGCCACCCGAACCGGGCGGCGCCACGGGGCGACAAGAACAGAGCGTCACGTTCCGCATCCACCTCGTAACCATCGGGGGGACGGATCCGTTGGAGGGGGCATGGGGTTCACGATCGGCGGCATGCGCGAGATCCGCTCCGGCGCGCGACGGCGCGGCCGGTCGTACCGCTCGTCGGAATGCACCGCGGTGGCCGAGTACACGGGGCTGTGGGGCTGGGACGTGGTGCGGGGCGCGCGGGCCGTCGGCGGCGCGTGCTCCTGCGGGCGCGCCGACTGCCCGGCACCGGGCGCCCACCCGCTCCCGTTCGCGCCGGGGATCCCGGCCGGGGCCACGCTGGACGAGGTGAGCCGGGCGTGGGCCGAGCTGCCGGGGGCCGCGGTGATGCTGGCCGTCGGGCGCGCGTTCGACGCGATCGAGGTCGCCGAGTCGGCGGGGCGCAGCGCGCTCGCCCGGATGGAGCGCATGGGGCTCCCCCTCGGCCCGGTGACCGCGACCCCGGACGGCCGCGTCCACTTCTTCGTCGCGCCCGGCGCCGCCGCGGAACTGCCCGGTCTGCTCTACCGCATGGGCTGGGACGACCCGGCCTCCCTCGACCTGCGCGGCCTCGGCCCGGGTACGTACCTCACGGCCCCGCCCTCCGACCGCGGCGGCCGGGGCCCCGCCCGCTGGCTGCGCTCCCCCGCCCTCGACACGGCCGACCCCCCGGAGGCCCGCCTGCTGCTGGGCACACTGGCGTACGTGGCGCACCGGTCCCGGGGTTAGGGGCGACGGGGCCGCGGGACGGCGGGGCGGAGTGCGCGCGTCCTGACCGGCGCTGGTCGGCCCTCGTCGGCCCGGCCGTTCAGGACACGTCGGCGTGCGGGGCGCGCCTCGGTCCGTTCAGCACGCGTCGGCCTGTTCGGCACCCCCGCGTGGAGTGCTCGCGCGGGCCGTAATTCCGGCCGGTGGACGGAGCGGTCCCCTTACGATCGCGGGATGACGATCACGTACGAGTGGCGGGGCGAGGTCGAGGATGCCGCGCTCGACGCGCTGCACGCCGAGGGCTTCGGGTATCCGGCCGGGCACGGCGAGTGGCGGGCGCGGTTGCTGCGGCACAGCCTCGGCTGGGTCTGCGCCCGGCGGGAGGGCTGTCTGATCGGGTTCGTCAACGTCGCCTGGGACGGGGGCGACCACGCGTTCGTACTGGACACGGTGGTGGCCCGGGAGCACCGGTCGCACGGGGTCGGGGCCGAGCTGGTCGCGACCGCCGCCCGGCAGGCGCGCGCCGCCGGGTGCGCGTGGCTGCACGTCGACTACGAGCCGGACCTGCGCCGCTTCTACCTCGAAAGCTGCGGTTTCCGGGAGACGGCGGCCGGCCTCCTCGCGCTGTGAGGGGGACGCGGCGCCGTCCTGCGCGTACGGCAGCGGCGCCCGTTCCCACCGGGATCCGGGGGCGGGCGCCGCTGTCGGGTGCGGGCTGAGGAGGAGGGCGGTCTGCGGTAGCGTCGGCCGTCAGTCGCCGATCAGGGCGTCGACGAACGCCTCCGGCTCGAACGGCGCCAGGTCGTCCGCTCCCTCGCCGAGGCCGATCAGCTTGACCGGGACGCCCAGCTCGCGCTGGACCGCGACGACGATGCCGCCCTTGGCGGTGCCGTCCAGCTTGGTCAGCACGATGCCGCTGATGTCGACGACCTCGGCGAAGACCCGGGCCTGGACCAGCCCGTTCTGTCCGGTGGTGGCGTCGAGCACGAGCAGGATCTCGTCCAGCGGGGCGTGCTTCTCGACGACGCGCTTGACCTTGCCCAGCTCGTCCATGAGACCGGTCTTGGTGTGCAGCCGGCCGGCGGTGTCGATGAGCACCACGTCGGAGCCCATCTCCTTGCCCTCCTTCACCGCGTCGAAGGCCACGGAGGCGGGGTCGCCGCCCTCCGGCCCGCGCACGGTGTAGGCGCCGACCCGCTCGCCCCAGGTCTGGAGCTGGTCGGCGGCGGCGGCGCGGAAGGTGTCGGCGGCACCGAGCACGACGCTGCGGCCGTCGGCGACCAGGACGCGGGCGAGCTTGCCGGTGGTGGTGGTCTTGCCGGTGCCGTTGACGCCGACGACCATCACGATGCCGGGCTTGCTGGTGGCCGGCTCGGTCTTCACGGTGCGGTCCAGGTCGGGGCCGACCAGGGTGAGCAGCTCCTCGCGCAGCAGGGCGCGCAGCTCCTCGGGGGTGCGGGTGCCGAGCACGCGGACGCGTTCGCGCAGCCGGTCGACCAGTTCCTGGGTGGGCTGCACGCCGACGTCGGCGGTCAGCAGGGTGTCCTCGATCTCCTCCCAGGTGTCCTCGTCGAGGTGCTCGCGGGACAGCAGCGTGAGCAGGCCCTTGCCCAGGGCGTTCTGCGACCGGGAGAGGCGGGCGCGCAGCCGGATCAGGCGGCCGGCGGTGGGCTCCGGGACCTCGATCTCGGGGGCCGGGAGTTCCTCGACGACGGGCGGCTCCTCCACGGCGGTGGGGGCCGAGCCGCCCGGAAGGTCCACCTCCTCGATCGTCCGCCGCGGCTCCTCGCGCGGCGTCTCGGCCTCGTCGCCGACGTGCGGTTCGGTCGGAGGGGCGGTGATGTCGGGCGGGCTGGGCGGTGGCGGGGGCAGCGGCTTCCTCCGCCGGCTGCCGACGACGAGCCCGCCGAGCGCACCGAGCACCACCACGGCGATGACTACAGCAAGGATGATGGTTTCCATAACGCGTCCAGTATCGGCCATGGGCCCCGGCTGGAGGTGGCTTGTGGCTTCACCCAAGAGACAAACGCCACCTAAAGACATGAGTAGTATCAAAGTACGATGGTGGCGTGCGGGTCAACACGCGTAGAGTCCCGACATCGCCGCCCCCCGACGGCGTCCGCCGCTCCCCCCGCGAGCCGCACCCCACCCCCACGAACGAGGCACGGACCCTTCTTCATGAGCAAGACCGCCGAGGGCGAAGGCGCCCTGGAGACCCGCGGCATCGAACAGGTGCCCGACCATGAGCGCACCGCGCGGACCCGCGAGCTGTTCCCCACCTGGGTCGGCGCCAACATCAGCGTGCTGCTGCTCACCATGGGCGCGAGTCTCGTGGTGGCGTACCACCTCAACTTCTGGCAGGCGCTCGTCTGTGCCGCCGCCGCGCCCGTCGTGTCGTACGGCCTGGTCGGCCTCATCGGCATCGCGGGCAAGCGCGGCGGCGCGCCCGGCATGGCGCTGTCCCGCGCGGTCTTCGGTCAGCGCGGCAACCTGCTGCCCGGTTCGCTGATCTGGGTCGCCCGCTGGGGCTGGGAGACGATCAACGCGGTGACCGGAGCCTACGCGATGCTCAGCGTGCTGGACATCGTGTTCGGCCTGAAGGCCAACAGCGTGCTGGACATGGTGGCGCTGCTGATCTTCGTCGTCGCCACCTTCGCGATCTCCGGTCTCGGCATCAACGCCGTCCAGAAGTGCAACAAGTACGCGACCTACCTGTTCGGCCTCTTCTCCGTGCTGGTGCTGGTCTATCTGATCGTCGACACCGACTGGTCGAAGGTGTTCGCACACTCCGCGGGCTCCACGGCCGCGGTGATCACCGGGATCGGCATGATCGCGGCGGGCGGTGTCAGCTGGATCCCGACCGCGCCGGACTTCACCCGCTACCTGCCGCGTACCGCCTCTTCCAAGGCGATCGTGGGCACGTCGGTGGGCGGGGCCGGCATCGTCGTGCTGCCGATGGTGCTGATGGGTGCGGTGATGGCGGTCTCCACGCCCGACCTGGCCTCGGCCTCCGACCCGGTCTCCTTCCTCGGCGAGATCCTGCCGACCTGGATCGCGGTGCCGTACCTGCTGATCGCGCTGATCGGCATGCTGCTGATCAACTCGATGTCGATGTACTCGGCGGGCTTCACCGCGCAGACCCTCGGCTTCAAGGTGCCGCGCCACTGGGCGGTCTCGGTCAACGCCGTGATCTCGCTGGCCTTCGGCGGTGTGCTGATGCTGGTGGCGACGAGCTTCATGGGCTCCTTCATCGCCTTCCTGTCGCTGCTCGCGGTGGCCTTCTCCGCCTGGGTCGGCGTCTTCGGCGCGGACATGCTGCGGCGCACGGAGTACGACGGCGCGGCCATGGCCGACACCACCCGCACGAGCGCCTACTGGTACAAGGGCGGCTTCTCCCCCGCCGCGGTCGCCGCCTGGGCGATCGGCCTGGTCGGCGGTCTGCTGTTCACCACGTCCGACTGGTTCACCGGCCCGCTCGCCCACAACAACGTGATCGGCGAGTACGGCCTCGGCTGGGTGGCCACCATCGTGATCTCCGGTCTGCTGTACCTGGTCCTGCCCAAGCCGGCGGTCACCCCTGCGGCCCCGTCCACCACGGCCTCCGCCGAGCGGGCCGAGACCGTGAGCGCCTGACAGACCGCGCCGGTCCCCCGGGCCCCGGCCTCCCGTCCCGTCCCGTCCCGGCAGGAGCGAACGGCCGCCGTCCCCCTCACCGCGTGGCGCGGGAGGGGGACTTCTCGTATCCCCTCGCCTCGCGCATGCCGGGGGGAGGCCGGGCCCGTCCCCTTCCCGCACCGGGGACGCGCCCACCGGCCGGCGGGCACCACGGTCCGGCCGCGCTCTCCGCACCACCGTCCCGCCGCGCCATCGGCACCGCCATCCGCTCCGCCGCGCCGCCTGCGCCGCCATCCGCACCGCCGTCCCCACGCCGCCGTCCGCGGAACCGTCTACACCGCCGTACGCAGAACCGTCCCCCCACCGCCGACCGCCGACCGCAGAACCGACGACACCGCCGTCCACACCACCGGCCACGGGAGCGGCCACCGGTGCGGCCGAAGGTGCGGCCAGGAAATCGGCCGGGGAATCAGTGACGTACGAGAAACCGCCGCCCCCACTCGGTGGTGACCGAGTGGGGGCGGCGGACGGTACGAGGAGAAGGGCAGCGGGGACTTGGCCCGTCTCCTCGGGATCGGGGGCCTCCGGGGAGGCTCAGCCCATCTCCTCCAGCGCCTTGCCCTTCGTCTCCTTGACGAACTTCAGGACGAACGGGATGGAGAGCGCGGCGAAGACCGTGTAGATCATGTACGTACCGGAGAGGTTCCAGTCGGCCAGCGACGGGAAGCTCGCGGTGATGGCCCAGTTGGCGATCCACTGGGCGGAGGCGGCCACACCGAGGGCGGCGGCGCGGATCCGGTTCGGGAACATCTCGCCGAGGAAGACCCACACGACCACGCCCCAGGACAGGGCGAAGAAGAGCACGAACACGTGGGCGGCGACGAGGGCGACCCAGCCCTGGGTGGCGGGCAGCTTGCCGTCGACCAGGTGGTACGAGAACGCCCAGGCCTCCAGGGCGAGACCGACGACCATGCCGACCGAGCCGATGAGGGCGAGCGGCTTGCGGCCGATGCGGTCGACGAAGATCATCGCGATCACGGTGCCGACGATGTTGATGATCGACGTCGTGAAGGAGTAGAAGAACGACTGCGAGGGGTCGACACCGACCGACTGCCACAGCGTCGAGGAGTAGTAGAAGGCGACGTTGATGCCGACGAACTGCTGGAAGACCGACAGGCCGATGCCGATCCAGACGATCGGCTTGAAGAAGAAGCCGCCGCCGAGCAGGTCCTTGAAGGTGGACTTGTGCTCGCGCCGCATGGCGTTCTCGATCTCGGAGACGCGGGCGTCGAGGTCGGTGTTCTCGCCCTCGACCTCCGCGAGGATCTGGCGGGCCTTGTCGCGGCGGCCGACGGAGAGCAGGAAGCGCGGGGACTCGGGGATGGCGAAGGAGAGCAGTCCGTACAGGACGGCCGGGACGACCATCACGCCGAGCATGACCTGCCAGGCCTCCAGGCCCATCAGCTTGCCGCGCTGGTTGCCGCCGGCGGCGTTCAGCAGGCCCCAGTTGACCAGCTGCGAGATGGCGATGCCGACGACGATCGCGGCCTGCTGGAAGGAGCCGAGGCGGCCGCGGTACGCGGGCGGGGCGACCTCGGCGATGTAAGCGGGGCCGATGACGGAGGCCATGCCGATGGCGAACCCGCCGATGATGCGCCAGAGTGCGAGGTCCCACAGCGCGAACGGCAGGGCCGAACCGATGGCGCTGATGGTGAAGAGGACGGCGGCGATCTGCATGCAGCGGATGCGGCCGATGCGGTCGGCGATGCGGCCCGCGGTGGCTGCGCCGACGGCGCAGCCGATCAGCGCGATGGCGATGACCTGGGCCAGCGCGGCGGGGCCGATGTCGTAGCGGTCCCGGATGGCCTCGACGGCGCCGTTGATCACGGAGCTGTCGTAGCCGAAGAGGAAACCGCCCATGGCGGCCGCCGCCGCGATGAAGATGACGTGCCCGAGATGATCGGGATGAGCCGTACCGGCTCCTGGCTTCGGCGCCTGCGCTGTGCTGGTCACGTGTACTCCTCGGGCACTCCGGCAGCGCTGCCGGGGTGGGGTCAGCCCTCCCGGGCCTTGAGACCCTGAAGGTAAAAGCAACGTTGCAGAGACTATGCCTTCAAGTTTCGAAGTCAATACTTCTTCTGCTGTGAGTTTGACCCACCCGCGTGGCGAGCTTGAGTTCAAGTGTTGTAATCAAGTATCGGGACACGCTTCGACTACCCCGAAGTCGCGAGGACACGCGACGGGGGGAGGCGGGAACGCGGCGCGGGTCTAGCGGAGCCGCTGGCTGATGACCTTCGACACACCGTCGCCCTGCATGGAGACGCCGTACAGGGCGTCGGCCACCTCCATGGTGCGCTTCTGGTGCGTGATCACGATCAGCTGCGAGGCCTCCTGCAGCTCCTGCATGATGCGGATGAGCCGCTGGAGGTTGGTGTCGTCCAGGGCCGCCTCCACCTCGTCCATGACGTAGAACGGGCTCGGGCGGGCCTTGAAGATCGACACCAGCAGCGCCACGGCCGTCAGCGACCGCTCACCGCCGGAGAGCAGCGACAGCCGCTTCACCTTCTTGCCGGGCGGGCGTGCCTCGACGTCCACGCCCGTGGTGAGCATGTTCTCGGGGTCGGTGAGCACGAGGCGGCCCTCGCCGCCCGGGAAGAGCCTTCCGAAGACGCCCTCGAACTCGCGTGCGGTGTCGCGGTAGGCCTCGGTGAAGACCTGCTCCACGCGCTCGTCGACCTCCTTGACCACCTGGAGGAGATCGGCGCGGGTCTTCTTCAGGTCCTCCAGCTGCTCGCTGAGGAACTTGTGGCGCTCCTCCAGCGCGGCGAACTCCTCGAGGGCCAGCGGGTTGACCTTGCCGAGCTGCTGGTAGGCGCGCTCGGCGGCCTTGAGCCGCTTCTCCTGCTCCGCGCGGACGAAGGGACGGGGCCTGTTGCGGGGGTGGGCGGGGTCCTCGGGCAGTTGCTCGCCCTCGGCGGGCAACGAGGGCGGCACCGGCTGGTGCGGCCCGTACTCCGTCACCAGGCCCGCCGGTTCGACACCCAGTTCCTCCAGCGCCCTCGCCTCCAGCTGCTCGATGCGCAGCCGCTTCTCGGCGCCGAGCACCTCGCCCCGGTGGACGGAGTCGGTCAGCTTGTCGAGTTCGGCCTTGAGGTCGCGCCCCTCGGCACGGGCCGCGGTCAGCTCCTGCTCCCGGTGCGCCTTGGCGGTCTCGGCGGCGGCCCGCTCCTGGTCCGCGCGGGTCAGGGAGACCTCTACGTGCGCCAGCAACTGCCGCGCGCCGGCGGCGACGGCCGCGGCGACGGCGGCCTCGTGGCGCAGACGTGCGTGCCGCTGTTCGGCCCGCGCGCGTGCCTCGCGTTCGGCGCGGGCGGCCCGGTCCAGCGAGTCGGCCCGGCCGGCCAGTCCCCTGACCCGTTCCTCGTGGGTACGGACCTGGAGGCGGGCTTCCATCTCGGTCTGCCGGGCGTTGGCGCCGTCGGCTGCGAGCCGGTCCCGTACGTAGGTGTCGGGCTCCTCCTCGACCGGGGCCTCCTCGGCGACGGCGAGCCGTTCGGCGAGTTCCTCCACCTCCTGGCGGGCCTGGTCCAGGGCCTCCTGGGCGCGGGCCGCGGCGGCCGTGGACCGCTCGGCCTCCCCCGCGGCACCACGCGCCTGGCCGGCGAGCCGCCCGAGCCGCTGCGCCACCGCCGACTTCTCCCGGTCGGCCGCCCGGCGCCGCTCGCCCAGTTCCTCGACGAGCGCGGCACACTCCTTGCGTCGTTCACCGGCGCGCTGCTGGACGTCGGCCGACTCGGCGCAGCGCCCGGCGAGTTCCGCCAGCTCGGCGGCGGCCTCGTCCACGGAGGCCTGCACTTCGAGCAGGCTGGGCGCCCCGGCCGAGCCGCCCTGCGCGAAGTGCGCCCCGAGCAGGTCGCCCTCTGCGGTGACGGCTGTGAGAGCGGGGTGCGCGTAGACCAGGTCCTCGGCGTCCTCCAGCGTGCCGACCACGACGATGTCGCGCAGCAGCCGGCGAACGGCGGGCATGAGGTCGGCGGGTCCGCGGACGAGGTCGGCGGCGAAAGGGTGCCCGCCGGGCCCGCTGTGTCCGCCGGTCCGGCTGTTTCCGCCGGGCCTGCTGTTTCCGCCGTGCCCGCCGGTCGGTCCCTCCGTGTCGGGGTCGGGTCCGGCGGAAGCGCCGGTGGAGCCGGTGGAGCCGGTAGCGACGGCGGAGCCGGTAGCGACGGCGGAGCCGGTAGCGACGGCGGAGGGAACAGCCGTGCCGCTCTCGGCGGCGGCGGCGGTGGCACGCCCCTCCATATGCGCGGCGGGGTCCTCCGGTGCACCGGCGAGCAGCAGTGCCGCCCGGCCCGCGTCCTGCTTGCGCAGCAGGCGGAGGGCGTCGGCCGCCGCCGCGGGAGTGGCGACGGCCAGGGCGTCGGCGGCTGCTCCGAGGGCCGCGGCCAGGGGTGTTTCGTAGCCCGGGGTGATCGTCAGGACCTCCGCCGCCGGGCCCAGCAGGCCGGTGAGCCGGTCCGTGGCGTCGAGCAGGGCGCCCGTGCCGTCCTTGCGGCGCAGTCCGAGGGCCAGGGCGTCGTGGCGGGCCTGGGTCGCCGCCCGCCGGCGTTCGGTGGCGGTGGCGGCCTCGCGGGCGGCGGTGAGGGCCGCGTCCGCCTCGGCCAGGGCGGCCTTGGCCGACTCGTGGCGTTCGCCGAGTTCGTGGTCCTCGGCGTCCAGGCCGTCGACCTCCGCCTGGAGTGCCTCGTACTCCTCCTGGGCGTGGACGGCCCGCTCCTGGGCCTCGTCCCGGGCGGTGGCCAGGCGGTCGATCTCGGCCTGGGCCGAGGCGGCGCGGGAACGGGCCGCGTTCACCTGGCCGCTGAGCCGGGCCAGGCCCTCGCGGCGGTCGGCGATGGCGCGGGCGGCGTCCTTCAGGCGGCGTTCCTCCGCGGCGAGTTCGCGTTCCAGTTCGGCGCGGTGGGCGACGGTGTCGTCGAGGGCCCGCTGCGCCGCCTCCAGGGCCGCTTCCAGCTCGGCCTCCTGTTCGCGGACTCGGGCGGCTTCGCGCTCCAGGTCCTCGGGGTCGCGTCCGCGCCGCTCCTCGACGGGGGCAAAGGTCGCGCTCTTCACCCGGGCGTCGGCGAGCGAGACGGTGCCGCGGACGCGTTCGGCCAGCCGGGACAGCTCGTACCAGGTCTGCTGGGCGCGGGTCAGGCACGGGGCGAGCCGGCGGACCTCGTCCTCCAGGAGCGCCTCCCGCTGGGCCGCCCTGCGCAGTTCACGCTCGGCACTCTCCTTGCGCTCCTTCAGGGCGGCCTCGTCGGCGACTTCGGCCTTCAGGGCCTCCTGGAGGCGTACGAGGTCGTCGGCGAGCAGGCGCAGGCGGGCGTCGCGCAGGTCGGCCTGGATGACGGCGGCGCGGCGGGCGACCGCCGCCTGGCGGCCCAGCGGCTTGAGCTGGCGGCGCAGTTCGTCGGTGAGGTCCTGGACGCGGGCGAGGTTCGCCTGCATCGCGTCCAGTTTCCTGAGGGCCTTCTCCTTGCGCTTGCGGTGTTTGAGGACGCCCGCGGCCTCCTCGATGAAGGCGCGGCGGCCCATGGGGTCGGCGTGCAGGACGGAGTCGAGCTGGCCCTGGCCGACGATGACGTGCATCTCGCGGCCGATGCCGGAGTCGGAGAGCAGTTCCTGGATGTCGAGGAGGCGGCAGGTGTCGCCGTTGATCTGGTACTCGCTGCCGCCGTTGCGGAACATGATCCGCGTGATGGTGACCTCGGCGTACTCGATGGGCAGGGCCCCGTCGGAGTTGTCGATGGTCAGGGACACCTCGGCGCGGCCGAGCGGCGGGCGGCCGGTGGTGCCGGCGAAGATGACGTCCTCCATCTTGCCGCCGCGCAGCGACTTGGCGCCCTGCTCGCCCATGACCCAGCTGAGCGCGTCCACCACGTTGGACTTGCCCGAGCCGTTCGGGCCGACGACGCACGTGATCCCCGGTTCGAACCGGAGCGTGGTGGCCGAGGCGAACGACTTGAACCCTCTCAGGGTCAGGGCTTTGAGGTGCACGCCGTCGGACTCTACCCGCCGCCGCTATCTCACTTCGTGAACCCTCGCAACCGCGCGGTTTCACCCATGTACACGCAGGGCACACCAGACGTTGAAGAGGCTGAAAGGATGCGCGGGGGCAAGGAAGGCCGAGCGCGGGCCGAGGACCGGGGCGCTGAGAGCCGGCGGGGCCGGGGGGAAGAGCGGGGGCAGGAAAGAAGGAAGGGACGCCGAAGCGTCCCTTGCAACTCTGGCAACTGAGCGGTTGATACGGGCAGCCCAACCACTGTGTCGCTGTGCCGATGCAGTGATCAGGTGAGCGCAGGCTCCGCCTGGTGTGCGTCGACGCGCTCCATGATCCTGTCGTGAGAAGCGGCAGCCGCCAGCGCGTCGTTCTCCGCCTGGATTCGTACGAGCTCGGATTCCAGGTCCTGGACGCGCTGCTGGAGCCGTCGCATCTCGGCGAGGAGTCGAGGGTCGGAGCCGCCGACGTAACCGAGAAGCGCCTTTGCCATGATGGATGGTCCTCCACAATGAGTGACCGACCGAAGCGGTGTGGGTCGTGAGGGATTCGCACCCTTGGTGCTTGGCACTGTTCAGTTTTTCGTGCCGTTCTTCCATGCCAAACAGCTGAGGTGCGCGGGCTTTCAGCGTCTCACCAAAAAGTTTGACGGTCAACACGATCACGCCCCGTATCGACGGGTGTCCCGGGGGCGCGCGACCGGAAATCGGTGGGACTGCGCCTCCTGCGGGCCCCGGGGGGCGTGTCGATCATCCTGCCGTGCGGAGCGTGCCGCGGCAAGTGCCTCTCCGCAATCACCTGCCGTTTTCCCTTCGGGCGGATACCGGTGGCAGATTCCGCGTGCCGCTTGCCGAAGCGGCGGGCCGGTCGGCTCAGCGGATCGCGAAGCCGTCGTAGCCGCCGCGCGGTGTGTCCCAGATCTCGGTGACGCCGTCGACATGGCCGGGCGTGTCGCTGCCCTCCAGCCAGTCGAGAAGGGTCTGGCAGGCTGTGCGGGGCCCCTCCGCGACCACCTGCACGCGCCCGTCGGCCAGATTGAGAGCAAAGCCGCTCAGGTCGCCGATCTCCAGGGCCGTGGCCCGTGTGAACCAGCGGAAACCCACGCCCTGGACGTGTCCTCGCACCCAGGCGACCAGTCGGACATCCTCGCTCATGACTGCAACCTAACCGGGCGAGGTCGTACCGGGCACATCCGCCCCCGGGGCCGTGGGGTACCGCCCCGCCCGCGGATGCATCTCATATGAAACTCACTCGATCGAGTGACACGGACTGAGCGTGACGGCCGAAGGGACGCCGCGCGAGGTGCCCGCGGGCGGCCCGGTGCGCGCGGGCGGCCCGGTGCGCGCGCCCGCCGCGGAGCCGGGACCAGGGGAGGAAGGCCGCGGCATCTGGGACGCCACCGACGCTCGGACGCAGGCCACGCCGCCACGGATCGCGTCGGCCCGGGGCGCACCGGGCGCTCGGGGTCTGGGCGGCGGCCGCCCTCGGAGTGGTCGCGTCCGTGCACTTACTCCGGGTTAGCGCAACCTGCCGGTATGCGCTGTGCTCGCGTACGCTCGAGACATGACCGCCACACAGGAGCGCACCGAGGAGCAGGACCTCCCGTACAACGTGTTCGCCAGGCTGTGCCCGTCGCGCGGCACGCTGGAGCACGTCACCGGACGCTGGGGAGCGCTCGCCCTCGGCGCCCTTCACCAGGGTTCTCTCCGCTTCAACGAGCTGCGCCGCCGCGTCGACGGGGTGAGCGAGAAGATGCTGTCGCAGACCCTTCAGGCGCTGGAGCGGGACGGGCTGGTGCACCGCGAGGCCCAGCCGACGAACCCGCCGCGCGTTGACTACGAGCTGACCCCCCTCGGCCGCGAGGTGGCCGGACGGTTGCTGGACCTCATCCACTGCGTGGAGGACCGGATGGACGAGGTGCTGGCGGCGCGCGAGGCCTACGACGCCCGCCGGGCCTGACGCGCGGCCCCTGACGGACCGGGCGCGGGGCGGTTGCGCGGGGCGGGCTGGCACGTGGGGCAGTAGTAGCTGGAGCGGTTCATCCAGGGACGGCGGCGCATCGGGGTGCCGCAGCGACGGCAGGGCAGGCCCTCGCGGCCGTAGGCGTCCAGGGAGCGGTCGAAGTAGCCGGACTCGCCGTTGACGTTGACGTAGAGGCTGTCGAAGCTGGTGCCGCCGACGGCGAGGGCCTCGTTCATCACGTCCCTGATGTGGCCGAGGAGTTCGGCCGTGCGGGGGCGGGTGAAACCGGCGGTGGGGCGTTCGTAGTGCAGGCGTGAGCGCCACAGGGCCTCGTCGGCGTAGATGTTGCCGACGCCGCTGATCAGCGACTGGTCGAGCAGGGCGCGTTTCACGGTGGTGCGCTTGCGGCGCAGGGCCTGGTGGAAGGCCTCGTCGTCGAACAGTGGATCGAGGGGGTCACGGGCGATGTGCGCGATGACGTCGGGCAGGCCGTCCGGGGTGTTGTCGTGCAACGAGAGACCGCCGAAGGTGCGCTGGTCCACGAAGCGCAGTTCGGTGCCGAGGGAGTCGGCGAACCGGACGCGGATGCGCAGGTGCTTCTCGTCGGGCGCCTCGTGCGGCTGCACCAGCAGCTGGCCGCTCATGCCGAGATGGGCGAGGACCGACTGGTTGGTCTCCTCCAGCGGCAGCCACAGGTACTTGCCGCGCCGGCGCGGCGCGGCGATGTGATGGCCCTTGAGGCGGTGCGCGAAGTCGTCGGCGCCCGCGAGGTGCCGGCGGACGGCACGCGGGTGCAGCACCTCGACCTCGGCGACGGTGCGGTGGGCGACCCACCGCTCCAGTCCGCGGCGGACGACCTCGACCTCGGGCAACTCGGGCATCGGGACCCCCGTAAGGACCGTGACCGTACGGTCCGGTGGACGAATCCGAGCGCCCGTCCCGAGCCGGGGGCTCAGGGCGGGCGCTCGGTCACGCTGTGCGGCTTGTGCCGCTGGTTCTGACGGTCAGGCGGGGGCGGACGACGTGTTGCCGTCCTGGGCGGCGGCCTGTTCGGACGCCTTGGCGCGCTCGTCCGCGGCGGCCTGGATGGCCCGCCAGGCGGACTCGGCGGCCTGCTGTTCCGCCTCCTTCTTGCTGCGGCCGGTGCCGGTGCCGTACGAGACGCCTCCGACGCGGGCGGCAGCAGTGAAGGTCTTCTCGTGGTCGGGGCCGGTTTCCGTGACCAGGTACTCGGGGACGCCGAGTCCTTCGGTCGCGGTCAGCTCCTGGAGTGACGTCTTCCAGTCCAGGCCGGCTCCGAGGTTGGAGGACTTCTCGATCAGCGGGTCGAACAGGCGGTGCACCAGTTCGGAGGCCGCGTCGAGGCCCTGGTCGAGATAGACCGCACCGATCACCGCTTCGAGGGTGTCGGCGAGGATGGATGCCTTGTCCCGGCCGCCCGTGCCCTCTTCACCGCGGCCGAGCCGGATGAAGGAACCCAGGTCGAGTCCGCGGCCCACTTCCGCCAGCGCACGCGAGTTGACCACCGCGGCCCGCAACTTGGCCAGCTGGCCTTCGGGCAGGTCGGGGTGGGTGCGGTACAGCGTGTCCGTGACGACGAGACCGAGGACGGAGTCACCGAGGAACTCCAGCCGCTCGTTCGTCGGCAGGCCGCCGTTCTCGTACGCGTAGGAACGGTGGGTCAGCGCGCGCACCAGAAGGGCGGACTCGAGCTGGTAGCCGAGCCGCCCTTCCAGAAGCGTGTGGGACGAGGTCGTGTTGTCCGACGGAGCGCCCCCGCGTCGGCGGGGAGCGATGGCGTCGGCGTCAGCCGCCTTCTTGGCAGTGGACACGGTGCCTCTCACCAGCCGCTCAGACCTCGAGGACCTGGCGCTTGTTGTAGGTGCCGCAAGACGGGCACGCGATGTGCTGCAGCTTGGGCTCGTGGCAGCGCTCGCACGCAACCAGGGTGGGGACCGCAGCCTTCCACTGCGACCGGCGGTGGCGCGTGTTGCTGCGCGACATCTTCCGCTTCGGAACAGCCACGGCTACTTCTCCTGCTTCTCGTCGACGCCCGCTTCCGCGTCAGCGCCGCTCATCTCGTCCTTCTCGCCGTCCGACGTGGTGCCGGCGAGTCCCTGCAAAGCCGCCCAACGGATGTCGACGGCGTCGTGATGGTGGTCCGGGTCGTCCGCGAGCCGCGCTCCGCACTGGGAACACAGGCCCGGACAGTCTTCCTGGCACACCGGCTGCATCGGCAGTGCGAGCACCACCGCATCGCGCAGCAGAGGTTCGAGGTCGAAGAGTCCGTCCTCGAGGAGGAGCCTGTCCTCGTCGTCCTCGGCGTCGTCGCCCGGTTCCGCGATCACGCGGCCCCGGTCGTCGGCGTCAGGGTACGAGAACATCTCCTGGAAGTCCGCTTCGAGCTCCAGCCCGACCGGCTCCAGACACCTTACGCACTCCCCCTCGGCCTGTGCACGGGCGGTGCCTGTGACGAGCACACCTTCCATGACCGACTCGAGTCGGAGTTCGAGCTCCATCGGGGCGCCTTCCGGCACTCCGATCACTCCGTGGATACCGAAGTCCCGGGGGGCCGGGACCTCACGGGTGAGGCGCTGCAGCGCGCCAGGCCGCCGCCCCAGCTCATGCGTGTCGAACACGAGAGGGTTGCGGTGGTCGAGGCGGGAGCTGTGAGCCATTCCTGCTTTCGGTTTCCGAACTCGGAGGGACGCCGCCTCGGTGGTGTACCCGGGCAGCGCTGACCGCGCACTTACGCGCGACCGAAGAGCCAGGATACTTGACCTTTGGCTCTCGGCCCAATCCGGCCCCGGCGGGCGGACCGGGGCGAACGGGCAGCACGGGTGGAGGCGGCCGGGAGCTACAGGCCGCGGCCCTGCTCGTAGGCCCGCAGCTGTTCGGCGCTGATCATGCCGGTGTCGAAGAGGCTGGTCTCGTCGAGCGCGTACCCCTGGTGGGGCTGGTCCTGCTGGGGCTGCTGGGGCTGCTGGGGCTGGTGAGCCTGGTGCACCTCGTGCGCCTGCTGGGGCTGGTGCGGGTCGTAGGCGCCGGTCTGCTGGGCGTCGTAGCCCTGGAAGGCGGCGCCTCCCGCCGGAGCGTAGCCGGGGGCGGAGGAGTAGGGATCGGCCTGCTGGTAGCCGTAGGGGTCGGCCTGCTGGCCGCCGTAGCCCTGCTGGTAGCCGCCGCCGTAGGGGTCGGGCTGCGCGGGCTGCTGCTGGTAGCCGTAGGCCGGCTGCGGCTCGTACGCCGGCTGCTGCGGTCGCTCGGCGGCGGGGGCGGCGGGGCTCTCGGTGAGGTCCGCGAGGCCCGCGAGGTAGTCGGCGTCGCTGGAGTGCTGCACGGTGGATGTGTCGTCGGCGAGGGCGCCGAGGTCGTCGGTGGCGATCCGGCCGTGCAGCTTCTGCCGTCCGCGGCCGACGGCCTCCAGCGTCTTGGCGAGCACGGCCTCGAAGGCGCCCAGCTTGGCGTCGACGTAGGCGTCGGCGTCGCGGCGCAGCGTCTCGGGGTCGTGGCTGCGCTCGGGGGCGTCCTCGTCCTCGTAGCCGTCCTCGTTCAGGCCGGGGCCGGTGCCGAGCAGCTTCTCCCGGCCGCGCCCGACCGAGCCGAGGGTCTTGGTGAGGACCACCTCGAAGTTGGCGAGCTTGGAGTCGACGTAGTCGTCGGCCTCGGCGCGGACCTCCTCGGCCTCGCGCCGGGCCTCGGTGAGGATCCGGTCGGCCTCGGCCTGGGAGCGGCGGGCGACCTCGGTGTCGGAGATCAGCGAGCCGCGCTCGGCGTGTGCGGTCTCGATGATCCGCTCGGCCTCGCGCCGGGCCTCCTCGACCATCTGCTCGCGGTCGCCGATCAGCTCCTGGGCCTGCGCGAGCGAGCCGGGCAGCGCCTGGCGCACCTGGTCGAGCAGCGCGAGCAGATCGGCGCGGTTGACCACGCACGACGCCGACATGGGCATGGACCGGGCGCCGGAGACCGTGGTCACGATCTCGTCGAGCTTCTTCTGCACGTCCACGGTGTGCTCGCCACTCCCTACCGATGTGCGGGTAACGGACGGGACGACTGTACGACCATGGGGCAGCCGCCGGACACCGGGTGACGGGCCGTCAGGACGTCACTTCTCCTCCAGCCGCGCGGTCAGCGCCGCCAGGACGACGTCGGGCACCAGGTGGGCGACGTCGCCGCCCCAGGCCGCGACCTCCTTGACCAGGGAGGACGACAGGAAGCTGTAGGTGGGGTTGGTCGGCACGAAGAGCGTCTCGACGCCGGAGAGGCCGTTGTTCATCTGGGCCATCTGCAGCTCGTAGTCGAAGTCGCTGACCGCGCGCAGGCCCTTGACGATGGCGGGGATGTCGCGCTGCTTGCAGAAGTCGACGAGGAGGCCGTGGAAGGACTCGACGCGGACGTTGCCGTAGTCGGCGGTGACCTGGCGGATGAGGTCGATGCGCTCCTCGATCTCGAACAGGCCCTTCTTGGACTGGTTGATCATCACCGCCACGTAGACCTCGTCGTACAGGCGGGAGGCGCGGGCAATGATGTCGAGGTGTCCGTTGGTGATCGGGTCGAACGACCCGGGACAGACGGCGCGGCGCACTTGAGATCCCTCGCTCTCCGGTCCGGTCATCGTGCGTCTTCGCACGTAGAGGCGGCGCGACCGTACCAAAACGTTCCCTCGCCGTAGCGGCGGGACCGGATGGCGTCGAAGCCGGGCGGCCACCCGAACTCGCCGCCTCTGGTGCTGCGCTCCACGGTGACGAGGGCCCCCGCGACGAGCCACCCCTGCGAACGGAGTGTGAGCAGGATCTCCCGAAGATCGTCGTCGGAGACGGTGTACGGCGGGTCGAGGAAGACGATGTCGTACGGGTCGGCCGGGGGCGGTGACTGGACGACCTGCTCCGCCCGGGCCGCCCTCACCTCGGCGCCGGGCAGGGCGAGGGACTTCACGTTCTCCCGGACGGTGCGGGCGGCGCGGGCGTCGGCCTCGACGAGGAGGGTGTGGCCGGCGCCGCGGGACAGGGCCTCCAGGCCGACGGCGCCCGAGCCCGCGTAGAGGTCGAGGACCCGTTCACCGTCGAGCGGGCCGCCGAGCAGGGACTGCCAGGTGGAGAGCAGGCCTTCGCGTGCGCGGTCGGAGGTGGGCCGGGTGCGGCCTCCCTGCGGGACGGCCAGTCGACGTCCGCCGGCCCTGCCGGCGATCACGCGGGTCATCTGAGGTCCTTGGTTGTGAGCGGCTTTGCGTTCAGTGTGGCTGGTCGCGCCGTTCGGCGCGTCCCTGGGTCGGTGGTGTTCAGCCCTTCTCCAGGTACTGCTCCCTCTCCTCGTCCAGCAGGGCGTCCAGGGCCGTGCGCAGGCCCGGCAGGTGCTCCAGGCCGGGGTCGGCGGCGACCACCGCGGCGGCCTCCTCGCGCGCCTCGGCGATGATCTCCTCGTCCTCGATGACGGCGAGCACCCGCAGGCTGGTGCGGGCGCCGGACTGGGCCTGGCCGAGGACGTCGCCCTCGCGACGCTGTTCGAGGTCGATGCGGGACAGTTCGAAGCCGTCGAGGGTGGCCGCCACCGCGTTCAGCCGCTGGCGGGCGGCGCTCGCCTCGGGCATCTCGGTGACCAGCAGGCACAGGCCGGGCGCCGAGCCGCGGCCGACACGTCCGCGCAGCTGGTGCAGCTGGGAGACGCCGAAGCGGTCGGCGTCCGTGATCACCATCACGGTGGCGTTGGGGACGTTGACGCCGACCTCGATGACGGTGGTGGCGACCAGGACGTCGGTGTCGCCCGCGGCGAAGCGGCGCATGACCGCGTCCTTGTCGTCGGGTTGCATCCTGCCGTGCAGCACCTCGACCCGCAGGCCCTCCAGGGGGCCCTTCGCGAGCTGGTCGGCCACGTCCAGGACGGCGAGCGGCGGGCGTCTGTCGGCCGTCTCCGCGGACTCGGCGGACTCCCCCGCCTCCGCGGACTTCCCCGGCTTCTTCCCGGCGGTCCTCTTCGGGTCGTCCTCCTCGTCCCCGATGCGCGGGCAGACGACGTACGCCTGGTGGCCGGCGGCCACCTCCTCGCGCACCCGCTCCCAGGCGCGCGCGAGGAAGTGCGGTTTGTCGGCGGCCGGGACGACATGGCTGGCGATGGGCGAGCGGCCGGCCGGGAGCTGGTCCAGGACGGAGGTCTCCAGGTCGCCGAAGACGGTCATCGCGACCGTACGCGGGATGGGTGTGGCGGTCATGACCAGCAGGTGCGGCGGCTGCTTCCCCTTGCCGCGCAGGGCGTCGCGCTGCTCGACGCCGAAGCGGTGCTGCTCGTCCACGACGACGAGTCCCAGGTCGTGGAACTGGACCTTGTCCTCGATCAGCGCATGCGTGCCGATCACGAGGCCGGCCTCGCCGGTGGCCAGGTCCAGCAGCGCCCGCCGGCGGGCGGCGGCACCCATGGACCCGGTGAGCAGCACCACTTTGGTGGCGTCCTCGGCCCCGCCCAGCATGCCCCCTTCGGCCAGCTCGCCCATCATCTCGGTGACCGACCGGTGGTGCTGCTGGGCGAGCACTTCGGTGGGCGCGAGCATCGCGGCCTGCCCGCCCGCGTCGACGACGGCGAGCATGGCGCGCAGGGCGACCAGGGTCTTGCCCGAACCCACCTCGCCCTGGAGCAGCCGGTGCATCGGGTGGTCGGTGGCGAGGTCGTCGAAGATCTCCCGGGAGACCTTCTGCTGGCCGTCGGTGAGGGTGAACGGCAGCCGGTCGTCGAAGGCGGCGAGGAGACCGTCGGGGCGGGGGCGGCGGGCGACGGCCGGGAGCTGGGCGTCCGCGTGCCGCCTGCGGGCCAGGGCGACCTGGAGGACGAAGGCCTCGTCCCACTTCAGGCGGGCGCGGGCGTCGGCGACGTCCGCCTTGGTGTGCGGGCGGTGGATCTTGAGCAGGGCCTCGGGGAGGGTGACCAGGCCGCGCCCGGCGCGAAGGGTGCCGGGCAGCGGGTCGACGGCCTCCTGGGCGCTGGGCAGGACGGTCTGGACGGCCTTGCCGATCTTCCAGGACTCCAGTTTGGCGGTGGCCGGGTAGATCGGGATGAGGGCGCCCGCCCAGGACTCGACGGCCTCCTCGGTGTCGCCCTTGAGCAGTTCGTAGGCCGGGTGGGCCAGCTGGAGCCGCCGGTTGAAGACGGAGACCTTGCCGGCGAACATCGCGCGCGTGCCCGGCAGGAGGTCCTTGTGGGGTTTGTGCACGCCGTTGCCGAAGAAGACCAGCTGGATCCGGCCGCTGCCGTCGGTGATCGTCACCTCCAGGCGCTGGCCCTTGCCGCGCGGCGCCCGCGAGGAGGCGAACGTGTGCAGTCGGGCGTCGGCGACCTGGGCGACCACCGTGACGTGCTCGTCCATGGGGAGGTCGGCGAGGTGGGTGAGCTGGCCCCGCTCCTCGTATCTGCGGGGGTAGTGGTGGAGCAGGTCGCCCACGGAGTGCAGGCCGAGGTGCTCGGCCATCACCTTCGCGGTGGCGGGGCCGAGCACCGACTTCAGCGGTTGTCGCAGGGGTTCTTTCAGCGCGGGCACGAGATCCATTGCACACCACGGCACTGACAATGCCGTAGACCTCCTGGCCTCGGGGCCGTGCAGGTCCTGGCAGGACCCCGGCCGCCGGGGCCGAGCCAGGGCCCCGGCCGTCGGAGCGTGCCGCTACTCGACGCCGACGAGCAGCAGCGCGCCCTGCCGGCCGCCCCGGTAGACGACCGTGTCGACGGCCAGGCAGGTCTCGCGGACGTGGGCTTCCAGATGGTCGGCGACGGTGTCCGGGACCTCGTCGCCCAGGACGAGGGTGACCAGTTCGCCGCCGGCCGCGAGCATCCGGTCCAGGACGGTGCGGGCGGTGGCGGTGACGTCGGGGCCGATCACGGCCACGTCGCCGTCGACGAGTCCGAGGACGTCACCGGCCTGGCAGATGCCGGCGCTGGTCCACGACCGGTGCTCGGCGACGGTGACCTCGGCGTGGCGGGTGGCGCCGGCCGCCGAGGTCATGGCGACGACGTCCTCGTCGAAGCGGCGGCCGGGCTCGTGCACAGCCAGGGCGGCGATGCCCTGGACCGCCGAGCGGGTCGGGATGAGGGCGACGCGGATGCCCTCGCCGCGGGCCTGCTCGGCCGCCGCGGCGGCGGTGTCGCGCAGTTCGGCGTCGTTGGGCAGCAGGACCACCTCGCGCGCGTGGGCCCGCCGCAGCGCCTCCACCAGCTCGCCGCTGGCCGGCGGCTCCCCGGGGCGGGCGAGCACCGTGGTCGCCCCGGCCTCGGTGCACAGCGCGGCCAGGCCCTCGCCGGGGACGACGGCCACCACGGCACGCTGGGCGGGCTCGCGCGGCGGACGCTCGGCGGCGCCCGCGGTGTGCACGTCGCCCGCGCCGAAGTGGGTGATCCGGATCCGGTGCGGGCGGCCGGCCTCCACGCCCGCCTCCACGGCGGCGCCGGCGTCGTCCACGTGCACGTGGACGTTCCACAGACCGTCGCCGCCGACCACGACCAGGGAGTCCCCTAGTGCGTCGAGCCGCTGCCGCAGCCGGGCGACGGCGCAGTCCTCGGCCTCCAGGAGGTAGATCACCTCGAAGGCCGGGCCGCCGCTGCCGGAGGCGGAGCCGGTGGGCCCGCCGGCGGGGGGCGGGCAGGGGGCGGACGGCACGGCGGAAACCGGCCGACCGGACGGATCGGGCAGGGCGGGCGAATCGGACGGTCCCGGCGTCACGGAAGGCGCCGAAGCCGGGGACGACGGGGCCGGGGCGGTTTCCGTCGCGCGCGCGTGCGGCACCGCCGGGCGGTCCCCGTGCGCCCTGGCCGGCGCCTGTCCGGCGCCTCCCGCCCCCGGATGCTGCCCGGCCGCCCGCGCCGCCCCCCGGCCGGCGGGCGTCTCGCCCGTGAACGTCTCCACCAGGGCCGCGAGGACGGCCACCAGCCCGCGTCCGCCCGCGTCGACCACCCCGGCGCGCTCCAGGACGGCCAGCTGGCCGGGGGTCGCGGCCAGGGCGGTGCGCGCGCCTTCGTAGGCGGCCCGTGCGACCGCCCCGCAGTCACCCTCCGTGCCGGTGGCCGCGTCGGCGGCGGCCGAGGCGACCGACAGGACCGTGCCCTCCACGGGGTGGGCCACGGCCTGCCGGGCGGAGTCGGCGGCGCGTCGCAGGGCGAGCCGCAGCCCGTGCCCGTCGGTGCGGGCACTGGCGCCGTCGGCGGCGAGCACCTCCGCCATGCCGCGCAGCAGCTGGGCGAGGATCGTCCCGGAGTTGCCGCGCGCGCCGATGAGCGCCCCGTGCGCCATCGCCCGCGCGGCCTCGGCGAGCGAGGGGCCGCCGGGGGCGGCGCCGCCCGTCTCGTGGCCCGCGAAGACGGCCTCGACCGCGGCGGCGGCGGACTCGGCGGTCAGGTAGAGGTTGGTGCCGGTGTCGCCGTCGGCCACGGGATAGACGTTGATCGCGTCGATCTCCTCGCGCGCCCGTCCCAGGGCGCGCAGGGCCAGGCCGCACCAGGTGCGCACCGCCGGCGCGTCGAACGTCTGCGCCACCTGCGCCACCTGCGCCTCCTCGATCTGCTGGGCCGGACGGCAGCGTAGACCCAGGGGCGGCGTCCGCCGGAAGAGGGCCGGGGCGGGCCCCTGAGCCGCCATGGTAGTTTCGTTGTACGGGAGCAGGCGTTGTATGCTGCTCCGGTTGCCCGATCCCGATCGGGCTCTTCCCCCTGGCACCGCCACTCAGATTCAGCGTGCTCTCCGAGCCTCCGGATCCTGATCCCGGCATGCCGGGATCAACCGTAAGTGCATCTGAAGTCTTTGGAGTGACCCGTGGCTGCCAACTGCGACGTCTGCGGCAAGGGGCCGGGCTTCGGCAACAACATCTCGCACTCGCACCGCCGTACGTCCCGTCGCTGGAACCCGAACATCCAGCGTGTGCGTACCGTGGTGGGCGGGACGCCGAAGCGCGTGAACGCTTGCACCTCGTGCATCAAGGCCGGCAAGGTCTCGCGCTGACGCTCAGCTGAGCGCGCGGCCACTGCCGGTTCGCTGCACTGAGCCGGTCCACCTCAGGTGGGCCGGCTTTTTGCCGTACCCGGGCGCCCGGCACCCCGCCCGCCTGCCAGAATCCGGGGAATGCGCTTCGGCATCCTGGGCCCGCTGGACATCCGCACCGACGACGGGACCCCCCTCGACCCCGGCGGCCCGCGCCCCCGCGCGCTGCTCACGCTGCTGCTCCTGGACGCGGGCCGCGCGGTCACCACGGAGCGCCTGACCGACGGCCTCTACGGCGCCGAGCCGCCCGCGGGCGCGGCCAACGCCCTCCAGTCGCAGATCTCCCGGCTGCGCAGGCGCCTCGCCCCGCACACGAGTGTCGAGGCCGTCGCCGCCGGCTACCGGATCGCCGCCGCCGCCGACACCGTCGACGCCCACCGCTTCGAGTTCCTGGCCGGTGCGGGCCGTACCGCCCTCACCTCGGGGGACCCCGCGCGCGCCGCCGGCGTGCTGCGCGAGGCGCTCGCCCTGTGGCGTGGCCCGGCCCTGCCGGACCTGCCCGACGCGCACGCCGAGACGGCCCGTCTGGAGGAGCTGCGGCTGGCCGCCGTACAGGACCGCGTCGAGGCGGACCTCGCGCTCGGCGGCGGTCCCGCGCTGGTGCCGGAGCTGCGCGCGCTGCTGGCCGCGCACCCGCTGAGCGAGCGGCTGCACGGACAGCTGATGCGGGCCCTGCACCTGGCCGGGCGGCCCGCCGAGGCGCTGACGGCGTACGAGCGGGCCCGGCGCATCCTCGCCGACGAGCTGGGTGCGGACCCGTCGCCGGAGCTGTCCGCCCTGCACCTGGACCTGCTGCGCGGGCAGGACCCCGAGCCGCGCGCGAGGGGGCTGCCCGCGCAGCTGACGCGGTTCGTCGGCCGGGACGCCGAACTGGCCCGTATCGCCGCCCACCTCACCGACCCCGGTTCGCGCCTGGTCACCCTCACCGGTCCCGGCGGGGCGGGCAAGACGCGGCTCGCGATCGAGGCGGCCCGGACCCACGGCGAGGCGTGCCTGGTCGAGCTGGCCCCGCTGGCCGAGGGCGCCCGGATCCCGTACGCCGTGCTGACGGCCCTCGGGATACGGGAGGGCTTCCGCACCCCCACGACCGACGTCACGGACCGGCTGCTGACCGCCCTGGAGGAGCGCGAGGTGCTGCTGGTACTGGACAACTGCGAACACGTGATCGAGGACGCGGCCCGGATCGCCGGACTGCTGCTGGGCTCCTGCCCCGGGGTGCGGATCCTCGCCACCAGCCGGGAGGCCCTCGGCATCACCGGTGAGGTGCTGGTCGCGGTGGCGTCGCTGCCGCCGGAGCCGGCCGAGCGGCTGTTCCTGGACCGGGCGCGGGCCGTGCGGCCCGGTTTCACGGGCCACCCGCGCCTGCCCGACATCTGCCGTGCCCTGGACGGGCTGCCGCTGGCCATCGAGCTGGCGGCGGCCCGGCTGCGGACGCTGGAGCCGCAGGAGCTGGCCGACCGCCTGGACGACCGGTTCCGGCTGCTGAACCGCGGTGACCGCACCAAGGCGCCCCGGCACCGCACCCTGCGGGGCGTCGTGGAGTGGAGCTGGGACCTGCTGGACGCCGAGGAGCGGGAGCTGGCCGCGCGGCTCAGCGTGTTCTCCGGCGGCGCCACGGTCGAGGCCGTCCAGGCCGTCTGCCAGGTGCCGTACCCGGAGGACCTGCTGGCCTCGTTGGTGGAGAAGTCGTTCTGCGAGGTGTCCGGCGGGCGTTACCGGATGCTGGAGACCATCCGCGCGTTCGCCGCGGAGCGGGCCGCGGCCGGCGGGGAGCCGACCGGGCTGCGGGACGCGCACGCCGCGTACTTCCTGCGGCTGGCCGAGCGGGCCGAGCCCTGTCTGCGCGGGGCCGGGCAGTTGCCCTGGCTGGCCGGGCTGACCGCCGAGCACGCCGACCTGGACACGGCGCTGCGCCACCTCGCCCGCCGGGACCACGCGGGGGGGCTGGGAGACTCCGCGCGTCCTGGAGGCGCTCGGCGAGACCGACGACCTGTACTTCGACGCGATCGCGCAGATCCATGTCGACCGGCTCACCGAGGGGCGGGTGGCGCTGCTCGGGGACGCCGGGTACGGCGCCACCATGGGCGGCATGGGCACGGGTGTGGCGGTCGTCGGCGCCCATGTGCTGGCCGGTGAACTGGCCCTCGCGGGCGGCGATCACCGGGTGGCGTTCGCCGCGTACGAGCGCCGGATAGGGGACTTCGCCAGGGGCTGCCAGAAGACCTCGGGCAACGCGGGCCCGTTCTTCGCGCCGCCCACCGCGCGGCGCATCCGCAGCCGGGACCGGATGTACCGGCTGCTCGCCTCGCGGATGCTGGGCGGCTTCTTCAAGCGGCTCACCGAGAAGGCGGCCACCGCGATCGAGCTGCCGGACTACCCGGCGGCGTGAGGCTCCCGGAACCTCCAGCCGTGGTCCACGGGGCCGATTCCGCCGCCGAGGGCGAACCCGGCCGCGATCGCCCCGGTGACGTAGGCCTTGGCGGCCGTCACCGCCTCGGGCACGGACTGCCCCTTGGCGAGCTGCGAGGCGATCGCGGAGGCCAGGGTGCAGCCCGTGCCGTGGGTGTGCCGGTTGTCGTGGCGCGGAGCGCGCAGCCAGTGCTCCTCACGGCCGTCGGTGAGCAGGTCGACGGCGTCGCCGGCAAGGTGGCCGCCCTTGATCAGCACCCATGCCGGCCCGTACTCCAGTACGGCCGCGGCCGCCTCGCGCAGCTGCTCCTCCGACGTGACCTCGACGCCGGTCAGTTGGGCGACCTCGTCCAGGTTCGGGGTGGCCACGGTGGCCGTCGGCAGCAGCTTGGCGCGGACCGACTCCAGGGCGGAGGCGGCCAGCAGCGGATCTCCGTGCTTGGAGACGCCGACGGGGTCGACGACCACCGGCGCGTCCGTCCCGGCGAGCAACGCGGCGACCGTCTCGACCAGTTCCGCCGAGGACAGCATCCCGGTCTTGACCGCCTGGACGCCGATGTCGTCGACGACGCTGCGGTACTGGGCACGGACGGCCGCCGCGGGCAGTTCCCAGGCGCCCTGCACGCCGAGCGAGTTCTGCGCGGTGACCGCGGTGATCACGCTCATGCCGTGCACGCCGAGGGCGAGCATCGTCTTCAGGTCGGCCTGGATGCCGGCGCCGCCGCCGGAGTCGGAGCCGGCCACGGTGAGCACACGAGGGATCGCGGCGCTCATGACTCGATGTCCCCGAAGTGGTCCCAGCCGCCCTTTTTCGTCCAGGGGGCGCCGTCGACCGTGACCTGGGGCAGGGCCGAGGGGTTGAGCACCTCGCCGATCACCTTCCAGCGGGCCGGCAGCTTCACGTCCGGGGGGAAGGTCGCCACGATCGCGTGGTCCTCTCCCCCGGTCAGCACCCACTGCAGCGGGTCGACGCCGACGGCCTGCCCGATGTCGTTCATCTGCGAGGGGATGTCGATGGCGCCGGAGCGGACGTCGATGCGGACCTTGCTGGCCTCCGCGATGTGGCCGAGGTCCGCGATGAGTCCGTCGCTGACGTCGCACATCGCGGTCGCGCCGAGCCCGGCGGCGGCGGGTCCGGCGTGGTACGGCGGTTCGGGCCTGCGGTGGGCCTCGACGAAGGCGCGCGGCGAGCGGAAGCCGCGGGAGAGCACGGCGTATCCGGCGGCGGACCAGCCCAGCCAGCCGGTGACGGCGACCAGGTCGCCGGGCTGGGCGCCCGCGCGGGTCACCGGCTCGTGGTTGCGCAGATCACCGAGGGCGGTGATCGACACCATGATCGTGTCCCCGCGGACCACGTCGCCGCCGACCACGGAGGCCCCGGCGACCTGGCACTCGTCGCGCAGGCCGTCCATCATCTCGGTGGGCCAGGTGACCGGCAGTTCGGCGGGGACGACCAGGCCGAGCAGCAGCGCGGTCGGTACGGCGCCCATGGCGGCGATGTCGGCGAGGTTCTGCGCGGCGGCCTTGCGGCCCACGTCGTACGCCGTGGACCAGTCGCGGCGGAAGTGCCGCCCCTCCAGGAGTATGTCGGTGCTCGCCACGACCCTGCGGTCGGGGGCGGCGACCACCGCGGCGTCGTCGCCGGGGCCGACCCGGACCGCCGGGGTGGTGGTGAGACGGGAGGTGAGCTCCCTGATGAGCCCGAACTCCCCGAGCTCACCAACAGTGCCCTTCATTGCCCTTACGCCCCTTCTGTCCCTGTGCGTTCCCGGTCGGGTTCCCACTCGCGCGTGCGCGCGGGCCTCGTTACGGTCGTGGTGTCCGTCAACTTCAGTCCTACCTGCGCCCCGGCGCGCGGGCCACGTCGGTCGGGGGTCTCCCCGCGGCGTGCGGCGACGCGATACCGTGGCGTTCCTTTTCCCCACATGATCCTCGTGGCCGCCCTGGAGGTTCCGTGGTACAGGCGTACATCCTGATCCAGACGGAGGTCGGCAAGGCCTCGACCGTCGCCGAGACGATCGGCGCGCTGCCCGGAGTGATCCAGGCCGAGGACGTGACCGGTCCGTACGACGTCATCGTGCGCGCGCAGGCCGACACCGTCGACGACCTCGGACGCATGGTGGTCGCGAAGGTCCAGCAAGTGGACGGCATCACACGCACCCTGACCTGCCCGGTCGTGCATCTGTAGCCCCCGTCTACCCTTGGGCCGGTGAGTTCCTTCCGTCACCGGCTGCTCGGCCTGCCCGTCGTCCTCGCCGCGCTGATCACCGCAGCGGGGTGCTCCTCGAGCGACGACCGTGCCACCGCTGCGGTTCCCAGCCCCGACGCGGCGGTCACGAAGCTGTGCGGGAACCTGGACGCAGCACTGCCGCGGAAAGTGGACGGGCTGAGCCGCGCGGACCCCCGGCCCGACTCCGCGCTCACCGCGGGGTGGGGAAGCCCGGCGATCATACTGCGCTGCGGTGTCCCCCGGCCCGCCGAGATGAACGACCCGGAGGCCGACGGCGCCGAGGTGAACGGGGTCGGCTGGCTGCTCCGGAAGCAGCCGGACGGATCGTTCCTCTTCACCACGACGCTGCGCAAGGCGTACGTCGAGGTCAGCCTCCCCGCAAGCCGTACCGGCAACGGCGTGGCCCCCCTGGTCTCCCTGGCCCCGGCCGTCAAGAAGGCGATCCCCGAAGGGATCGCCGACTGAGCGCTCCGCCGGGGCGCGGGGGGCGGGGCGGCGCCGTGGCGGTTCGGGCCGGCTGCCGGGTGCGGGTCCGTGTCCGGCTGCCGGGTGCGGGTCGTGTCCGGCTGGTCGCGCCCACGCGGCGGAGCCGCATGTGGATACCGCCCCGCGCCCCTTCGGGGGGCGCTTTCAGCGCAGGCCGGTCGAACGGTCCAGCGCTGCCTGGATGAGGCGGTCGACCAGTTCCTCGTAGGAGACTCCCGTGGCCTGCCACATCTTCGGGTACATCGAGATGGGCGTGAAGCCGGGCATGGTGTTGATCTCGTTGATCACGAACTCGCCGTCCTCGTCGAGGAAGAAGTCCGCGCGGACCAGGCCCTCGCAGGAGGCCGCCTCGAACGCCTCCACCGCCAGCCGCCGCACCTCGGCCGTCTGCTCCTCGGTCAGCGGCGCGGGCACGAGGCCGGGCGTGGAGTCGATGTACTTGGCCTCGAAGTCGTAGTACGCGTGCTCCTGCGGCGGCGGGATCTCGGCCGGTACGGAGGCGCGCGGGCCGTCCTCGAACTCCAGCACCCCGCACTCGATCTCCCGGCCGCGCACCGCGGCCTCCACCAGCACCTTCGGGTCGTGCCGCTGGGCCTCGGCGACGGCCTCGTCCAGGCCGGAGAGGTCCTCGACCTTGGTGATGCCGATGGACGAGCCCGCGCGCGCGGGCTTCACGAACAGCGGCCAGCCGTGCTCGCCCGCGAAGTCCACGATCTTCTTGCGGGCCGCCGCCTGGTCCCGCGCCCACTCGCGCGGCCGGATCACCACGTACGGGCCCACCTTGAGCCCGAAGGAGGTGAACACCCGCTTCATGTACTCCTTGTCCTGGCCGACGGCCGAGGCGAGCACGCCCGAGCCGACGTAGGGCACGCCGGACAGCTCCAGCAGGCCCTGGAGGGTGCCGTCCTCGCCGTAGGGGCCGTGCAGCACCGGGAAGACGACGTCGACCTCGCCGAGCGCCTTGGGCACCGAGCCGGGTTCGCTGTAGACGACTTCGCGGTTGCCGGGGTCGACGGGGAGCACCACGCCGCCCTCGCCGGTCTCGGCGACGTCGTCGACGCTGGGCGTGCGCCGGTCCGTGATCGCCATGCGGTCCGGGTCGTCCGCGGTCAGGGCCCAGCGGCCGTCGCGGGTGATGCCGATCGGCAGGACCTCGTACTTGGTCCGGTCGATGGCGCGCAGCACCGCTCCTGCGGTGACGACGGAGATCCCGTGTTCGGAGCTGCGGCCGCCGCAGACGACGGCCACGCGCGGCTTGCGAGGCGGCTGCCCGGGGCTCTGGGAGAGGTTCTCGGTGCTCATATCGCGATGAGAGTACCCGGTGGTAGGGCCCCGGGGCAGCGTGGGAAACGCGGGTCGCTCAGCGTCGTTCGGGCTTCGCGCTGCGCGACATCAGCTCCTTGAGGGCGTCCACCGGGGATTTGCCTTCGTGCACGATGCCGACGACCGTCTCGGTGAGGGGCATGTCGACGCCGTGCCGGCGGGCCAGATCCAGCACCGACTCGCAGGACTTGACGCCCTCGGCGGTCTGCTTGGTGACCGCGATGGTCTCCTGGAGGGTCATGCCCTTGCCGAGGTTGGTGCCGAAGGTGTGGTTGCGCGACAGGGGCGAGGAGCAGGTGGCCACCAGGTCGCCGAGGCCGGCCAGGCCGGCGAAGGTCAGCGGGTCGGCGCCCAGGGCCATGCCCAGGCGGGTGGTCTCGGCGAGACCGCGCGTGATGAGCGAGCCCTTGGCGTTGTCGCCGAGCCCCATGCCGTCCGCGATGCCGACGGCCAGGCCGATGACGTTCTTGACGGCGCCGCCCAGTTCGCAGCCGATGACGTCGGTGTTGGTGTACGGCCGGAAGTACGGGGTGTGGCAGGCGGCCTGGAGCCGGCGGGCGACCGCTTCGTCGGTGCAGGCCACCACGGCGGCGGCCGGCATGCGGGCCGCGATCTCCCGGGCGAGGTTGGGCCCGGTGACCACGGCGATGCGGTCGGTCCCGACCTTCGCGACGTCCTCGATGACCTCGCTCATGCGCATCGCGGAACCGAGTTCGACGCCCTTCATCAGCGAGACCACGACGGTGTCCGGGGCGAGCAGCGGCCGCCATGCGGCGAGGTTGGCGCGCATGGTCTGGGAGGGGATGGCGAGGACGGTGAAGTCGGCGTCGCGGGCGGCCTCGGCGGGGTCCGTCGTGGCCCGCACGGTCGGCGGGAGTTCCACGCCGGGCAGGTAGCCGGGATTGGTGCGGGTGGAGTTGACCGCCTCGGCCACCTCCGGGCGGCGGGCCCACAGGGTGACGTCGCAGCCGGCGTCGGCGAGGACCACGGCGAAGGCGGTGCCCCACGATCCGGTACCGAAGACGGCCGCCCTGACCGGCTGGTCCGGCTTGCTCACGTGCCCTGCCCCTCTTCCTGCACTTCCTGCACTTGCTGCACTTCCTGCGCTTCCTCGTGCGCTGCTTCCTGCGCGGGCCGACCGGCCGCGGGCGCGGCCTCGGGCCGGGACTGCGTCCGTCCCTGCGCCTGGGTCCTGCGGCGCTGTTCGATCCGCTCGCGGCGCGGGTCGTACGGCACGGCGGGCGCCTTCTCACCGCGGATGTGCTCCAGCTGGCGCGTGACCGCCGCCATGATGACCTCGGTGGCCTCCTTCAGCACGTCCGGGGTCATCTCGCGGCCGTAGAAGCGCGAGAGGTCCACGGGCGGACCGGCCAGCACGTGGTGGGTCTTGCGGGGCAGCAGGTTCGGCTTCTTGGCGTAGGGCGGCAGGAGTTCGTTGGCGCCCCACTGGGCGACCGGGATCACCGGGCACTTGGTCTGCAGCGCGACCCGCGCGGCGCCGGTCTTGGCGGTCATCGGCCAGCCGTCCGGGTCGCGGGTGAGGGTGCCCTCGGGGTAGAACGCGACGCACTCGCCGCGCTCGACCGCGTCGATCGCGGCACGGAAGGCGCTCAGCGCGTCCGTGCTCTCGCGGTAGACGGGAATCTGCCCGGTGCCGCGCATCGCGGCGCCCACGAATCCCTTCTTGAAAAGTCCGCTCTTGGCGAGGAATCGCGGCACGCGCCCGGTGTTGTACTGAAAGTGAGCGTAGGCGAAGGGGTCGACATGCGAATTGTGGTTCACCGCCGTGATAAACCCACCCTCGGCCGGCATGTTCTCCATTCCGCGCCAGTCCCGCTTGATCAGAACCACCAGCGGCGGTTTGCAGATCACCGCTGCGAAGCGGTACCAGAAGCCGATTCTGCGGCGGGGCACACGAACACCTTCCTCTAGGGCCGAACGAGGGGCCGGGGGGCCGCACAAGTGTCGCCCCAGGCCGCCGGTCTGTCGAGGGACACCGTACGCCCCGGCCCCCGTACGGCCCGATGGGCCAGGGAGAATGTCCGCGACGAGAGAGGGACGAACGCGCGTGCAGTGGACCTTGGTGATCCCCCTGAAGCCCCTGGCGCGGGCCAAGAGCAGACTCTCGGACACCGCCCACGACGGCGTGCGGCCAGGCCTGGCCCTCGCTTTCGCCCAGGACACCGTGGCGGCGGCGCTGGCCTGCCCCGCGGTCGCGGATGTGGTGGTCGTCACGGACGATCCCCTGGCCGGGCGGGAGCTGGCGGCGCTGGGCGCCCGGATCGTCCCCGACTCCCCGCGCGCCGGTCTGAACGCCGCGCTCGCACACGGGGCGGCGGCCGTACGGGCAGCGGGTCCCGCCCGTCGCCTGGCGGCCCTGAACGCCGATCTCCCGGCACTGCGGCCCGCGGAACTGACCCGGGTCCTCGACGCCGCGGCGGAATTCCCGCGGGCATTTCTCGCGGACGCCGCGGGGATCGGCACCACCCTGCTCGCGGCCGCACCGGATCAGGAATTGCGCCCTGCTTTCGGCACCGCCTCCCGGATCCGCCACCGGGAATCCGGCGCGGTGGAACTACGGCTCGACGCGGTGCTTTCCGTACGCCAGGACGTGGACACCGGCGACGACCTGCGCGCGGCGCTCGCCCTGGGCGTGGGACCCCGCACGGCGCGCGCGGCCGCGCGGCTGCTGGTCCCTGGGCAGCAAGGGGCGGCTGACGGACCGGGGCAGTAGGCTGCCGTCATGCAGGCCACCGCATACACGTACGACCCCGAAAGCCGCAGCGGGCAGGTGCTCCTGGACGACGGCACGCCGGTGCCCTTCGACGCGGTGGCGTTCGACGCGGGAGGCCTTCGGCTGCTGCGCCCGGGGCAGCGGGTGCGGATCGAGACCGAGGGCGAGGGCACCGGGCTGCGCATCACGCTGGTGACGTTGCAGACCTTCTGACCTCGCCGGACGCCGTCGGCCCCCCGTGAGCGGGCGAACGGCCGCCGGACACGCCGCGGGCCGGACTCCCTCGGGAGTCCGGCCCGGCGCGTGAGTACCCGGCCGCCCCTACTTGCTGCGGGCGGTCTTCTTGGCGGCGGTCTTGCGGGCGGTCGACTTCTTGGCCGGGGCCTTCTTCGCCGTCGCCTTCTTCGCCGGGGCCTTCTTGGCGGCGGTCTTCTTCGCGGCGCCCGCGGCCGTGGCCTTCTTGGCGGCGGCCGTCGTCTTCTTGGCGGTGGGCGTCGTCTTCTTGGCGGTGGTCTTCTTCGCGGCGCCCGCCGTCGTCTTCTTGGCGGCGGACTTCTTGGCGGCGGCCGTCGTCTTCTTCGCCGCTGCCTTCTTGCCGACGGCCTTGGCGATGGTGGCCGGCGGGCCCGACAGGCTGCCCTTGGGGGCCTTCTTGACCGCGATGTCGTTCTTCGGCAGCTTCTTGGAGCCGCTCACCAGGTCCTTGAAGCCCTGACCGGCCCGGAAACGGGGAACGGAGGTCTTCTTGACCCGCACCCGCTCACCCGTCTGCGGGTTGCGGGCGTAGCGGGCCGGCCGGTCCACCTTCTCGAAGGACCCGAAGCCGGTGACCGAGACCCGGTCTCCCGCGACGACCGCGCGGACGATGGCGTCCAGTACCGCGTCGACGGCGTCGGCGGCCTGCTGCCGGCCACCCATCTTGTCGGCAATCGCTTCTACGAGCTGCGCCTTGTTCACGTCTTCCCCTTCGGAGACCTGGCCGGAACGAAAGTGTTCAAGCTTTTTCGCACGTTAGGCAGATATATACCGCAAATCAAACACGAAACGGGCTAATCACCCTTGTGCCGCAACGGACTCGGCGGTCTCGGGCTGTTCAGCCTTCCCCACCGGGGATTCGGCCCTCGTCGAGGTCCGTGGTGAACCGCTCCAGACGCCTTGTCGCACCGGCGAGATCGTGCTTGGCCGCGGCCGTAATGACCAGCAGCTTCCGGGTCAGCGCCATCCGTACGCCCTCCGGGACTTGCAGTGCGCGCACTCTTGCGTGCGCTTCCTTGAGTTGGGCCGCGACCGCCGTATAGAGCTCGAGTTGGCCGTCGTTGTCCATGCACAGATTGTGCCATCTGGGGCGAGTTGTCGCCTGCGCAGGGGGCAACTGCCGCCGTCGGCGGGCTTCCTGGCGCACCCGCCCTCCGGAGACACGACCTTCGCGTACCCCGGCAACAACCGTTCTAACGTGGGACGTTGGCGCGTCGCACGGCGGCGCGCAGAGGGGGAAGGGCCCGGAAACGGCTGTACCCCCGATCGAGGCGATCGGGGGTACAGCGGGGTCTCGGTGTGGCCGAAACCCGACGTCCGGGGCGGACCTGGGAGGCCCGCCGGGTCAGACCTGGAGGGTCCGCGGCTTGAACGACGGACGCTTCGCCTCGTAGGCGGCGATCTCGTCCTCGTTCCGGAGGGTGATCGAGATGTCGTCCAGCCCGTTCAGCAGCCGCCAGCGGGAGTTCTCGTCCAGCTCGAAGGAGGCGGTGATCCCCTCGGCGCGCACCTCACGGGCCTGGAGGTCGACCGTGACCTCGGCCGTCGGGTCCTTCTCGGTCAGCTCCCACAGCGCGTCCACGATCTTCTGCTCCAGCACCACCGTGAGCAGCCCGTTCTTCAGCGAGTTGCCCCGGAAGATGTCGGCGAAACGGGAGGAGATCACGGTCTTGAAGCCGTAGTTCTGCAGCGCCCAGACGGCGTGCTCGCGGGAGGAGCCGGTGCCGAAGTCGGGGCCGGCGACCAGGACCGTGGCGCCCCGCCGCTCGGGGCGGTTGAGCACGAACTCGGGGTCCTTGCGCCAGGCCTCGAACAGCCCGTCCTCGAAGCCGTCCCGGGTGACCTTCTTGAGCCAGTGGGCGGGGATGATCTGGTCGGTGTCGACGTTGCTGCGGCGCAGCGGGACGGCCCGGCCGGTGTGCGTGGTGAATGCTTCCATGACTGATCAGACTCCAGCGGGCGTGCGAACGTCGGCGTCGGACAGGTCGGCCGGGGAGGCCAGGTGGCCGAGGACCGCGGTGGCGGCGGCGACCTGCGGCGACACCAGGTGCGTACGGCCGCCCTTGCCCTGCCTGCCCTCGAAGTTGCGGTTGGAGGTGGAGGCGGAGCGCTCGCCGGGGGCCAGCTGGTCCGGGTTCATGCCCAGGCACATCGAGCAGCCCGCGTGCCGCCACTCGGCGCCGGCCTCCTTGAAGACCACGTCCAGGCCCTCCGAGACGGCCTGCAGGCCCACCCGGGCGGAACCCGGGACGACCAGCATCCGTACGCCCTCGGCGACTTTGCGGCCCCGCACGATGTCGGCGGCGGCGCGCAGGTCCTCGATGCGGCCGTTGGTGCAGGAACCTACGAAGACGGTGTCCACCACGATGGAGCGCAGCGGCTGGCCAGCGTCCAACCCCATGTACTCCAGGGCCTTTTCGGCGGCGAAGCGCTCCGAAGCGTCTTCGTACGAAGCCGGGTCGGGGACCCGCGCCGAAAGCGGGGCGCCCTGGCCGGGGTTGGTGCCCCAGGTGACGAACGGGGACAGCTCGGCGGCGTCGATGACCACCTCGGCGTCGAACTCGGCGTCGTCGTCCGTGCGCAGCGTCTTCCAGTACGCGACCGCCGCGTCCCAGTCCTCGCCCTCCGGGGCGTGCGGGCGGCCCTGGAGGTAGGCGAAGGTGGTCTCGTCCGGGGCGATCATGCCCGCGCGGGCGCCGGCCTCGATGGACATGTTGCAGACGGTCATGCGGGCCTCCATCGAGAGCTTCTCGATGGCGGAGCCCCGGTACTCCAGGATGTAGCCCTGACCGCCGCCCGTGCCGATCCGCGCGATGATCGCCAGGATCAGGTCCTTGGCGGTGACCCCCTCGGGCAGTTCGCCGTCGACGGTGATCGCCATGGTCTTCGGGCGGGCCATCGGCAGCGTCTGGGTGGCCAGCACGTGCTCCACCTGGGAGGTGCCGATGCCGAACGCCAGCGCGCCGAACGCGCCGTGCGTGGAGGTGTGCGAGTCGCCGCAGACGACGGTGGTCCCGGGCTGGGTCAGGCCGAGCTGGGGGCCGACCACGTGCACGACGCCCTGCTCGACGTCGCCCAGCGGGTGCAGGCGGACGCCGAAGTCGGCGCAGTTCTTGCGCAGGGTCTCCAGCTGGGCGCGGGAGACCGGGTCCGCGATGGGCTTGTCGATGTCGAGGGTGGGGGTGTTGTGGTCCTCGGTGGCGATGGTCAGGTCGAGGCGGCGCACACCGCGCCCGCTCTTGCGGAGGCCGTCGAAGGCCTGGGGGCTGGTCACCTCGTGCAGCAGGTGCAGATCGATGAAGAGGAGGTCGGGCTCGCCCTCGGCGCGCCGGACGACGTGGTCGTCCCAGACCTTCTCCGCGAGTGTCCTACCCATCGCTTTCCCTCCGGCCTGGCGCACGGGGCACCGGCCCAACTAGAGATCTTGTGGTGGCGGCGCCCGCGTCCCCCTCAGGGCAGCCGCCGCCTGGCCCGCCGGTCCACGGGCCGTTGTGTCTTCCAGGGTGGCGTGTTCCACGGAAAATTGAACTTGCGTTTCACAGAGTGAGACGCGAGTATCGTTTCATGGACAACAGTAGCGGCGTCGGCGTCCTGGACAAGGCAGCCCTTGTCCTGAGCGCCCTGGAGTCCGGTCCGGCCACCCTCGCGGGTCTGGTCGCGGCGACCGGACTGGCACGACCCACGGCCCACCGGCTGGCCGTGGCCCTGGAACACCACCGCATGGTCGCGCGCGACATGCAGGGCCGTTTCATTCTCGGCCCCCGCCTCGCGGAACTGGCCGCGGCGGCCGGTGAGGACCGCCTCCTCGCCACGGCCGGCCCGGTGCTCACCCACCTCCGCGACGTCACGGGCGAGAGCGCGCAGCTCTACCGCCGCCAGGGCGACATGCGCATCTGCGTGGCGGCCGCGGAGCGGCTGTCCGGCCTGCGGGACACGGTCCCGGTCGGCTCGACGCTGACCATGAAGGCGGGTTCGTCGGCCCAGGTCCTGATGGCCTGGGAGGAGCCGGAGCGGCTGCACCGCGGCCTCCAGGGCGCCCGTTTCACGGCGACGGCCCTGTCGGGCGTACGGCGCCGGGGCTGGGCCCAGTCGATCGGCGAGCGCGAGCCGGGCGTCGCGTCCGTCTCCGCGCCGGTGCGCGGCCCGTCGAACCGCGTGGTGGCCGCCGTGTCCGTCTCCGGCCCGATCGAGCGCCTGACGCGCCACCCGGGGCGGATGCACGCCCAGGCCGTCATCGACGCCGCCGCCCGGCTCTCCGAGGCCCTGCGCCGCTCCGGCTGACCCTGCTCCGCCCCGTGCCTCCGTGAAGGACCGGCCTCAACGCCGCGGCAGGCCCTTCCCCGGACGCCGTACGTTCCTCGCCCCGCCCGCCCCTCCCGGCCGGCCCGAGCCCGGTCTGCCCCCGCCGCCGCCTTTCTGCGGCAGCGGGGGCAGACGTGACGTGGCAGACGTGGCGGGTGTGGCCGGCGTGATGACCGGCGGCGGAAGCAACAGAAGAAGGGCCCTCCTCCGGGAGGGCCCTTCTTCTGTGATGTACCCCCGACCGGATTCGAACCGGCGCTACCGCCTTGAGAGGGCGGCGTGCTAGGCCGCTACACAACGGGGGCGTGGACACTGCAAGCGTTTCATACTGCATCGCCGCAGGTCCGAGCTGGTCTACCTGGACTCGAACCAAGACTAACTGAACCAGAATCAGTCGTGCTGCCAATTACACCATAGACCAATGATGGTTTAGACCAGTCAGTACCCCCGACCGGATTCGAACCGGCGCTACCGCCTTGAGAGGGCGGCGTGCTAGGCCGCTACACAACGGGGGCCCTAGCGATCCTGCATCGAAGTCAGTGGGAGCTACCCTGGCTGTCCTCGCGGGAAGGATCTGTACCCCCGACCGGATTCGAACCGGCGCTACCGCCTTGAGAGGGCGGCGTGCTAGGCCGCTACACAACGGGGGCTCGCGGATGAGATCCGCGGTTGCAGACTGAAGCGTCTGCGAGCTGGCCTACCTGGACTCGAACCAAGACTAACTGAACCAGAATCAGTCGTGCTGCCAATTACACCATAGGCCACTGGAACGCAAGCCCCTGAGGGGTTCTTGTTCTAGTACTGCGTCCTTGGGTTTCCGGCCTTTCGGCCCGCTCCCCGCGGCGCAGGAAGAACATTACCTGAAGGTGGACGGGGCTCCAAAACGAGTATCGGCGCCGAGGAGCGCGGGCAGTTCGGACAGGGAGGCGATGCGGCGCGGCCCGGCGGGCGGGTCCAGCGTCGCACGGGCGCCGCCGCGGTCGATCCACACCGAGAGCAACCCGGCGTCGGCGGCGCCGCGTCCGTCGATCTCCGGGTGGTCGCCGACGTACGCCACCTCGTGCGGGGCCAGGCGCAGGGCGTCGCACGCCGCGAGGAAAGCGCCGGCCTCGGGCTTGGAGACGCCCAGCTCGGCTGCGCACAGCAGGACCTCGAAGCGGTCGCGTACGCCGAGCACGCGCAGCTTGCGGTCCTGGACGGTGAGGGCGGAGTTGGACAGCACCGCGTGGCGGTGGCTGGCGGCCAGGGCGTCGAGGACGGGCAGGACGTCCGGGAAGAGCGCCCAGGCCGCCTCGTAGTGCGCCACGTACCGGTCGAACCACTCGTCGGCCTCGGCGTCCGTGAGGTCCCGGTCCAGGAAGACGCGGGTGCGGTCGCGCCGCTGTGTGACGAAGTCGACCTCGCCGGCCGCGAAGCGGGCCCACTGCCGGTCGGTGATCTCCCGCCAGCGCGCCAGGGCCTCCTCGGCGGTGCCGTACCCGGCGAGCAGGCCCTCGGCCACCAGATGGGCGCGCATGCCCTCGCGGTCCGCGGTGGTGTAGTCGAAGAGGGTGTCGTCCACGTCCCAGACCACGGCGCGAATGCTCATGATCCGACGGTAGCGCCCCAGGGCCGCCCGCGTCCGCCGGAACGGCGAAGGGAAACGGCGAGAGGGAACGGCGAAGGGGCGGCAACCCGGACCGGGTGCCGCCCCTCACGCCTATACGCGCGTCAGGCCGCGAGCCTCGCCAGCGCCGCGTCGACGCGGGCCAGCGTCTTCTCCTTGCCCAGGACCTCCAGGGACTCGAAGAGGGGCAGGCCGACCGTCCGGCCGGTGACGGCGACGCGGACCGGGGCCTGCGCCTTGCCGAGCTTGAGTCCGTGGGCCTCACCGGCGGCCAGGACGGCCTCCTTGAGGGAGTCCGGGGACGTCCAGTCGGCCGCCTCCAGCTTCTCGCGGGCCGTGCGCAGCAGCGCGTCGCTGCCCTCCTTCATCGCCTTCGTCCAGCTCGCCTCGTCGAAGACGGGCTCGGGCAGGAAGAGGAAGTCGACGTTGTCGGTGATCTCGGAGAGCACCTTCAGGCGGGTCTGCGCGTGCGGGGCGATGGCCTGCCACTTGGCCTGGTCGAAGTCCTCGGGCGCCCAGGGGGCGAAGGGGGCCGTCAGCCAGGGCGCGCAGCGCTCCGTGAAGTCCTTCACGTCGAGCATGCGGATGTGGTCGGCGTTGATCGCCTCGCACTTCTTGAGGTCGAAGCGGGCCGGGTTGGGGTTGACGTCCTTGACGTCGAAGGCCGCCACCATCTCCTCGATCGAGAAGACGTCCTGGTCGGCGGAGAGCGACCAGCCCAGCAGGGAGAGGTAGTTGAGCAGGCCCTCGGGCAGGAAGCCGCGCTCGCGGTAGAGGTTCAGCGAGGACTGCGGGTCGCGCTTGGAGAGCTTCTTGTTGCCCTCGCCCATGACGTAGGGCAGGTGGCCGAAGGCGGGGGTCTCCTTGGCGATGCCCAGCTCGATCAGCGCCTTGTACAGGGCGATCTGGCGCGGGGTGGAGGAGAGCAGGTCCTCGCCGCGCAGGACGTGGGTGATCTCCATGAGGGCGTCGTCGACCGGGTTGACGAGCGTGTACAGCGGGGCGCCGTTGGCGCGGACGATGCCGTAGTCCGGGACGTTCTCCGGGGTGAACGTCAGCTCGCCGCGGACCAGGTCGTCGAAGGTGATCGTCTCGTCGGGCATCCGGAAGCGGACGATGGGGGCGCGGCCCTCGGCCTCGTACCGCTCGACCTGCTCGGCACTCAGGTCGCGGCAGTGGCCGTCGTAGCCGGAGGGCTTGCCGGCGGCGCGGGCGGCCTCGCGGCGGCTGTCCAGCTCCTCCTGGGAGCAGTAGCAGCGGTAGGCGTGGCCGGCGTCGAGCAGCTTCTGGGCGACGTCCTTGTAGAGGTCCATGCGCTGCGACTGGCGGTACGGCGCGTGCGGGCCGCCGACCTCGGGGCCCTCGTCCCAGTCGAAGCCCAGCCAGCGCATCGCCTCCAGCAGCTGCTGGTACGACTCCTCGGAGTCGCGGGCCGCGTCGGTGTCCTCGATGCGGAAGACCAGAGTGCCCTGGTGGTGCCGGGCGAACGCCCAGTTGAACAGGGCGGTGCGGACCAGGCCCACGTGGGGGTTACCGGTGGGCGAGGGGCAGAAACGGACGCGTACGGGTGCGCTAGCCACGCTTGACAACCTTGTTGGTGAGAGTGCCGATGCCTTCGATGGTGACGGCGACCTCGTCGCCGACGCTGAGGGGGCCGACCCCTGCCGGGGTGCCCGTGAGGATCACGTCGCCGGGCAGCAGCGTCATGGCCTCGGAGATGTTGACGATCAGATCCTCGATGGGGTGGATCATCTCGCTGGTGCGGCCCAGTTGCCGCTGCTCGCCGTTGACGGTGAGCTGGATGGTCAGGTCGGCCGCGGCGGCGAGGTCGAGGTCCGTCTCCACCCAGGGGCCGAGCGGGCAGGAGCTGTCGAAGCCCTTGGCCCGGGCCCACTGCTTCTCGCGGCGCTGGACGTCGCGGGCGGTGACGTCGTTGGCGCAGGTGTAGCCGAAGATCACGTCCTTGACGCGGTCGCGCGGGACCTCGCGGCACATGCGGCCGATGACGACGGCCAGCTCGGCCTCGTGGTGCAGTTCCTCGGTGAAGGAGGGGTACTGGATGGGGTCTCCGGGGCCGACGACCGAGGTGGAGGGCTTGAAGAAGGCGAACGGGGCGTCGGGCACCTCGTTGCCGAGTTCACGGGCGTGCTCGGCGTAGTTGCGGCCGAAGGCGACGACCTTGTTGGGCAGCACCGGCGGCAGCAGCCGCACCTTGCTCAGCGGCACCTTGGTGCCGGAGAGCTCGTGGTCCGCGAACGGGATGCCCTTGATGATGTCGAGGACGAGCTGGTCCGGCTGGTCGCCCTCGACCGCGCCGAAGGCGACGTTCCCGTCGATGGAGAACCTGGCGATGCGCACGGGTTGCTTGGCCCCTTGACTGAGCTGGCTGGAGTCTGACGCTCCAGGCTAACGCGGCAGGCGGCCCGCGCCTCGCGCATCGGCCTTCGGCACGGCAGGTGCGGACGTGACGCAGGGGCGCCCCCGCGTGGTGGGGCGCCCCTGCTTCTGCGGTGTCCGGGCGGTGGCTGTGCGGTGCCTTCGCGGGGCTCTCCGGCGGGGGCGGCGGTCCGCTGCGGGGGCCGTCCGCCGGCCCGGGGGCGGGCTACTCGGCGACCGGGGCCGCGACCGGGGCCACCATGAGGACGGTGCGCCGCGGGTTGGCGGTCTGGGCGGGCAGGGAGACGGAGTGCTCCGGCAGTTCCGGCGTCTCCAGCGCTTCGGCGTCCTCCAGGTGCGCCAGCGTGGTCCGTCGGGGGTTGGCTATGGTGCGGAACATCATCGTCGTCTTCACGGTGGTAGCAGACCTTGTCGTGTACAGGCGCCTGGAGGGCCGCGGGACCCCCGCGCGGGCGCGGGTGGGCAGTTGCACGCCTTATGTAAAGCGTCAGGCTAAACGTGCAATTCCCGGCCGAAGACGTGGAGAGACCGTGATCTCCATGTGAGTTTGCTCACGACGTCATCGACAATCCGGACAATTTCTGGCCGACCAACGCCCCCGAGAAACGGACATTAACCCCCTGAAGCCGTCATTCCGCTCCCGATCATGGCGACTGGGACACCTGTGGCGGCTCATCGGCTCGTAGAGATATGTCCGGTATGGGGGAGGTCACTTTCCACGTCTCGTAACTCGCTCCTCACGCGCTGTCACAGAGGTCACAGCCTGGCCCACATGCCTTGTTGGAGATCCTGCACTGTGCTGGAATGCCACGGACCGCCGCGGGATCGAACCGGCGCGCAGGGGGCGCAACGCAGCGCCGAGTGGGCGGCGAGTAAGGGGGAACCAGCGCCGGTCACTCACGACCACCGGGGAGCGTTTTCAGGGCGCTTCCCACGACGCCGACACCGCCTTTCCGCTCACGTGGGAAGGCGCCTGGTCCAGAGGTTGCGACGCTAGTGCAGGGACGTTTCAAGAGGGATGGCAGCGCTTCGGCGGAGCCGGAGCCGCACGGCGGGACTGGCCCCAAGGCCGTCAGTTCCTCGCCCCAGCACGCCCAGAACCAGGGCCCGGCGCCGTCCGGTGGCAGCGCCGCGCGCTCCGGCGGCCCCGCCCCTTCGGCCTCGGCCAAGCCGGCCGCCGCCCCGGCGGCCAAGCCCGCCAAGAGCCCCGCCCCGGTCGGCCCCGGCTCGCGCGTGGCCCTGCGCAACTGGCGCATCTCCACCCGCCTGGTGTCCCTGCTCGCCCTCCCCGTGATCGCGGCCACCACGCTCGGCGCGCTGCGCATCAACCAGAACCTGGACGACATCCAGCAGCTCGACAACATGAAGCTGCTGACGGACATGACCAAGCAGGCCACCGAGCTGGCCGCCGCGCTCCAGGAGGAGCGCGACCAGTCCGCCGGCCCGCTGTCCCACCCCTCCAGCGCGAGCGCCATCACCGTCAAGGGCTTCAGGGACAAGACCGACCGGGCCACGGAGAACTTCCTCTCCGCCTCCGAGGAGATCGACAGCGCCAGCAAGGGCGGCAACCTCCAGGGGGTCCGCGAGACCCTGGTCGGCCTCGCCAGCGAGCTGAACCACCTCGGCAGCATCCGCAAGACGGCGTACGCGCACGAGAAGAACTCGACCCAGACCGTCGAGGCCTACCACCGGCTCATCACCGAGCTGCTCAGCCTCTCCCAGGACATGGCCGAGGCGACCAGCAACCCGGAGATGATCCAGCGCACCCGCGCGCTGTCCGCGTTCTCCTCCGCCAAGGAGTACGCCTCCATCCAGCGCGCCGTCATCGCCGCCGCGCTGCCCGCCAACAACACCTCGGCGGCCAACCTCTCCGAGAACGACCGGCTGTACGCGCAGTCGGCGCTCGACAGCCAGACCTCCGAGATCAACAGCTTCCGCAACATCTACGGCGACGGCGCGGAAGAGCTGATCAAGCCCATGGAGGAGGGCAACCCGACCATCCAGTCGGCGGACACCTACGCCAAGCGCGGCCTGGACAGCAGCAGCGGCCTGGACCAGCAGACCAAGCGCTCCTACCGCGACTGGGTGGACGACAGCTCGACGAAGATCGAGCAGATGAAGAAGATCGAGCACACGCTGCTCGAGGAGATGGAACAGAAGGCCCGTGAGCTGCGCAGCGCCACCGAGCGCGACGCCATCATCTCCGGTGCGCTGATCCTGCTCGTCCTCGGTGTGTCGCTGGTCGGTGCCTTCGTCGTGGCCCGCTCCATGATCCGCTCGCTGCGCCGGCTCCAGGACACCGCGACCAAGGTCGCCCAGGACCGCCTGCCCGAGCTGGTCAAGCAGCTCTCCGAGTCCGACCCGCAGGACGTCGACACGTCGGTGGAGTCGGTCGGTGTGCACTCCCGGGACGAGATCGGCCAGGTGGCCGCGGCCTTCGACGAGGTGCACCGCGAGGCGGTCCGCCTCGCCGCCGAGCAGGCCCTGCTGCGGGGCAACGTCAACGCGATGTTCACCAACCTCTCGCGCCGCTCCCAGGGCCTGATCCAGCGCCAGCTGTCGCTCATCTCCGAACTGGAGTCCCGCGAGGCCGACCCCGACCAGCTGTCCTCGCTGTTCAAGCTCGACCACCTCGCCACCCGTATGCGCCGCAACGGCGAGAACCTCCTCGTCCTCGCGGGCGAGGAGCCGGGCCGGCGCTGGACCCGCCCGGTCCCGCTCGTCGACGTGCTGCGCGCCGCGGCCTCCGAGGTGGAGCAGTACGAGCGCATCGAGCTGGCCTCCGTGCCGACCACCGAGGTCGCCGGCCGCGTCGTCAACGACCTCGTGCACCTGCTGGCCGAGCTGCTGGAGAACGCGACCTCGTTCTCCTCGCCGCAGACCAAGGTCAAGGTCACCGGTCACGCGTTGCCCGACGGCCGGGTCCTGATCGAGATCCACGACACCGGCATCGGCCTCTCCCCCGAGGACCTCGCCGCGATCAACGAGCGGCTCGCCTCGCCGCCCACCGTGGACGTCTCGGTCTCCCGCCGCATGGGTCTCTTCGTGGTCGGCCGGCTCTCCCAGCGGCACGGCATCCGCATCCAGCTGCGTCCGTCGGACTCCGGCGGTACGACGGCCCTGGTCATGCTGCCGGTGGACGTCGCCCAGGGCGGCAAGAAGCCGGCCCCCGGCAAGCCCGGTGCCCCCTCCGCGGGCGGTCCGGCGGCTGCCGCCGCGGCCGCGGGCGCGGCGGCCGCGCGGCGCCAGAACGGACAGAACGGCCAGGCGGGCGGCGGCCCCCTCGGCGCGGGCGCACCCGCGGGCGGTGCGGGCCGGCTCGGCCCCGGGCCCGCTCAGCGCGGCCAGGTCGGTGCCGGTCAGGGCCCGCGGGCCGCGCTGCCCGGTACGGGCGGCAGGCCGGGCGGACCGGCGGGGCCGGGCGGAGCGCGCGGGCCGCAGGGTCCGGGCCGGCCGCAGCAGGGCCAGCCGCAGCAGGGCCGTCCGGAACCGGCAGGAGCCGGGTCCGCGTTCGGCGGCCGGGGGCCGGGTGCGCCCCAGGGCTTCGGCGACGGACAGCAGGGTGACGGGCGGCAGGCCTTCGGCGACGGACAGCGCACCGGCGCCGGCCGGCCGGGCTTCGGCGACGACGCGCGAACCGGCGCGGGCGGCCCGCAGGGCTACGCCGACGGCCGGCGCGGTGGCCGGCCCGCCTTCGGCGACGGACAGCGCACCGGTGAACAGCAGGGCTTCGCCGACGGCGGTCGGCCGGACGCCTTCGGCGGCGGACGCGGTGGGCTTCCCCCGCGCCGGCCGGACGGCGGCGAGCAGGGCCGGCAGCCGCAGCTGCCCTCGCGCGGTGGTCCGCGTGCGGAGCTGCCGGGCGGCAACCCGCGGCCGCGTACCCCGAGTTGGGGCAACGACAACGCGACGCAACCGGCCGCCCTCGACGCCCCGCGCGGCCACGACGAGGCCGAGCAGGCGCAGACCTCCCGCATGCCGCGGATCGAGGAGCACCAGGGACCGGGCGCCACGGCCGAGATGCCGGTGCTGCCCCGCCCCGACGGCCGTCAGGGCCCCGGCGCGGCGGCGGGCCCGTCGGCCTTCCCGCGGCCCGACTTCGAGGCGCCGCGACCGCAGGGCGACGACCCGCAGACCACCGGGCAGTTCCCGGCGGCGGACGCCGGCCAGAACGCGGGCTCGTTCGTCCGCTCGGACATCTTCGGCCCGGCGGCCCGCACGCCGAACACCCCGCACGACCCGGCCCGCCACGACGCGCCGGGCGCCGCGCAGGACAACCCCTCGGACCCGGGCCGGTTCACCGGCCCGCAGGACTACGACAGCGGTTCCACAGGCCAGTTCGCCGCACCGCAGGGCTACGACAACGGCTCCACCGGCCAGTTCGCCGCACCGCAGGGCTACGACAACGGCTCCACCGGCCAGTTCGCCGCACCGCAGGGCTACGACAACGGCTCCACCGGCCAGTTCCCGGCCCCCCAGGGCTACGACAACGGCACCACCGGCCAGTTCGCACAGCCGGGCCACGACGCTTTTGCCCCGGGCCGGCACTCGCTGCCGAGCCGTCAGGACCCGTCGTCCACCGGTCAGTTCGAGCGGCCCCAGCCGTCCGGCCCCGCCGACTTCGGCGCCCCGCGCCCGCAGGCCCCCGAGCAGTCGCAGCAGCAGTCGCAGCAACAGCGGCCCGACGAGGGGCGCGGCCAGGGCGACGGTTGGGCGCTGCCGCCGGCCACGGGGCCCGGCGACGGCCGCACGCCGCTGTACGACACGCTGGAGACCAACTGGTTCCGCGGCGAACAGCAGCAGGCAGGCGGTCAGCCCGCGGCCCCACAGCAGCAGGCGCCGCAGGCCGCCGAGGCGTCCGCCGCCTCCCCGGCTCCCGCCGCCCCCCAGCGTCCCGCCTCCGCCTGGCGCAGCTCGCCGAACGACGAACTCGTCCGGCAGGCCGAGCGCGTACGGCAGCCGGCCGCGGGCGGGGTCACCACCTCCGGCCTGCCGCGCCGGGTGCCCCGGGCGAACCTCGTCCCGGGCACGGCTCAGCAGCAACAGCACCAGAACGGTCCGCAGGTCTCGCGTTCGCCCGACGAGGTACGCGGCCGGCTGACCAATCTCCGTCGGGGCATCGCACAGGGTCGTCAGGCCGGCACCGGCCAGACGGGCAGCTTCCCGAGCCCCACTCACCAGCAGGAGCGTTAGTTGAGCCCGATGAGCCAGGCGGCACAGAACCTGAACTGGTTGATCACCAACTTCGTGGACAACACCCCCGGGGTGTCCCACACCGTCGTGGTGTCCGCGGACGGACTCCTTCTGGCGATGTCCGAAGGCTTCCCGCGTGACCGCGCGGACCAGCTCGCGGCCGTCGCGTCCGGCCTGACCTCGCTGACCGCCGGGGCGTCCCGGATCTTCGAGGGCGGCAACGTGGCGCAGACGGTCGTGGAGATGGAGCGAGGCTTTCTCTTCCTGATGTCCATCTCGGACGGGTCGTCCCTCGCGGTACTGGCCCACCCGGAGTGCGACATCGGCCTCGTCGGCTACGAGATGGCGCTGCTCGTCGACCGCGCGGGGGCCGTCCTCACGCCCGACCTGCGCGCCGAACTACAGGGCAGTCTGCTCCACTGACCGGCCCCGGCACCACCCGCGTCACCAAATCACCGTCCGGCCGCCACAATCCCCCCACCGGCCTCGTCCGACGGCTTGCCCGACCGACTTGCTGTCCCGCCCGGAGGATTCATGACCCCGCCCACCGCCCATCATGATCCGTACGCCGAGCCGTACGGGGACGAGGGCGACCAGCCGCTGGTTCGTCCGTACGCGATGACCGGCGGCCGGACCCGGCCGCGCTACCAGCTCGCCATCGAGGCGCTGATCAGCACCACGGCCGACCCGGCAGCGCTGATGGGACTGCTCCCGGAGCACCAGCGGATCTGCCATCTGTGCCGCGAGGTGAAATCCGTGGCCGAGGTGTCGGCCCTCCTGGCGATGCCGCTGGGGGTGGCCCGGATCCTCGTCGCGGACCTGGCCGAGGCCGGTCTGGTGGCCATCCACCAGCCGGGCGGCGACGAGAACAACGGCGGCGCACCGGATGTGACGCTGCTCGAAAGGGTGCTCAGTGGACTTCGCAAGCTCTGACGGGGGCCGGGCCACCACCTCCGCGAAGATCGTGGTGGCGGGCGGCTTCGGCGTCGGCAAGACGACCTTCGTCGGTGCCGTCTCGGAGATCAACCCGCTGCGCACCGAGGCCGTGATGACGTCCGCTTCGGCGGGGATCGACGACCTCACGCACACCGGGGACAAGACCACCACGACGGTGGCCATGGACTTCGGCCGCATCACGCTCGACCAGGACCTGATCCTGTACCTGTTCGGCACGCCCGGCCAGGACCGCTTCTGGTTCATGTGGGACGACCTGGTCCGCGGCGCCATCGGCGCGGTGGTGCTCGTGGACACCCGGCGCCTGGCCGACTGCTTCCCGGCGGTCGACTACTTCGAGAACAGCGGGCTGCCGTTCGTCATCGCCCTCAACGGCTTCGACGGCCAGCAGCCGTACACGCCGGACGAGGTGCGCGAGGCGCTGCAGATCGGTCCCGACGCCCCGATCATCACCACCGACGCCCGGCACCGCACGGACGCCAAGTCCACGCTCATCACGCTGGTCGAGCACGCGCTCATGGCCCGCCTGAGGTAACACCGGGACACACTTCGCATAGCGCCCAAGTCGGCAGGGTCGTACGGCAGTTGCCGTAGAAGCGCCGGAGCCGGCTGTGTCGTTTGACACGGCCGGCCCCGGTGTTCATAACGTTTCGGCAGAGGAATCGGGTGGTGCCACCACGCGTCGCGCACATTCGGTGTCGCTGCGCGCATGACTCTCCCGCTTTTTGACGCGGCTCGCTCTTTATGACCGTTTTATCTGGGACTTACATCACTTCGAATCAGTGGTTTCCACTGTTTGGAAGAGCGCATGTCGGCGTGCTGGAATGCCTGAACTGCCCCATGGTCGAAGACGTACTCCTCAGCGCTCCGGTTCCCTCCGGTTCTGATGTCCGTCCGCGCCGGACGGGGCTACGAGACACTGCGGCACAGACGTAGGTGCCGACCGCCGAGAGGTTGTTGGTCGAGTGAGGCGAAGCAAGAACGGCCCCGAGCCGTCGGCACGGGGCAACTTCACCCCGCCGCAGCGCGGTGCGGCGCCGACGCACGTGCCCGGTTCGGAGCCGGCGGCCGCTCCCGCTCCGAGCGGCGGACGCCTCTCCCCGCGCAACTGGCGGGTGCCCACCCGGCTGAACGCGATCCTGCTCATACCCGTGCTGGTCGGGCTCGTCATGGGCGGCTTCCAGGTCAAGGGCTCCATCGACACCTGGCAGGACGCCCAGGACGCCGAGAACACCGCGCGCCTGGTCCGGGCCTCCCTGACCTACGCCAACGCCCTCTACAACGAGCGTGACACCAGCGCCGCTCCCCTGCTCCAGGGCAAGGGCCCGAACGACTCGACCGTCACCCAGGCCCGGCACCTCACCGACCAGGCCGCCGACGCCTTCGACCAGGCCGCCGAGAGCATGCCGCACAAGGCCGGCCTGGAGCGCCGGCTGAAGCTGTTCCGACAGGCCGAGCCCCAGCTCCGGTCGCTGCGCGCCGCCGCCTACACCTCCAAGCTGAACGGCGTGCAGACCGAGGAGGGCTACGTCCAGGTCGCGCACCCGCTGATGGAGTTCGCCAACGAACTGGGCCTGGGCACCGGCAACATCACCTCCTACGGCCGTACGGTCTACGCCATCTCGCTGACCAAGGCCGCCCTGTCGCTGGAACGCTCGATCGGCATGCACCTGCTGATCAAGCCGGGCCCGGACGACGGCAACCTGGCCAGCCAGCGCATCGCCCTCTCCTCCTACGCCTACCTGGAGAACATCGCCGTCGAGGAGTACCTCGGCGGCGGCACCCAGGCCGACGCGGACAAGCTGGACGCGCAGAAGAAGGACATCCAGTCCAAGGCCGCGGCCATGGCGCAGGAGGCCAAGGGCAAGGACCCGCAGTACGTGGCCCCGCCGGCCGACCCGCAGAAGATGGTCACGGCCCTCGCCACGCTGAAGGGCACCGACCCCGCCACCCGCCAGGAACTCGCCGCCAAGGGCATCACGGCCCAGAACTGGTGGGCCGTCAACACCCTCAAGTTCGACGCCTACCGCAAGATCGAGTCGGACATGGCCGACACCGCCGTGAACGAGGCCGCCGGCATCGCCGACGACGCCAAGCAGTCGACGTTCATCACGGGTGCCGTCGTCGTGATCGCCCTGCTGGCCGCGTTCGTCCTGGCCGGCCTGGTCGCCCGCCAGATGAGCCGCTCCATGCGCCGGCTGCGCAGCGCGGCGTTCGACGTCGCCGAGCAGCGCCTGCCGATGCTGGTCGACCAGCTCTCCCGCACCGACCCGGGCCGGGTCGACACCCGGGTCGCGCCGATCCCGATCACCTCCACCGACGAGATCGGCGAAGTCGCCCGCGCCTTCGACCAGGTGCACCGCGAGGCCGTCCGGCTCGCCGCCGAGCAGGCCCTGCTGCGCGGCAACATCAACGCCATCTTCACCAACCTCTCGCGCCGCAACCAGTCGCTGATCGAGGGCCAGCTGACCCTGATCACCGATCTGGAGAACAACGAGGCCGACCCGGACCAGCTGGAGAACCTCTTCCGCCTGGACCACCTGGCCACCCGTATGCGCCGCAACGGCGAGAACCTGCTGGTCCTCGCGGGCGAGGAGCCCGGCCGCCGCTGGGACCAGCCGGTCCCGCTGGTCGACGTGCTGCGGGCCGCCTCCTCCGAGGTGGAGCAGTACGAGCGCATCGAGCTGTCCGGTGTCCCCGAGGCCGAGATCCACGGCCGCTCGGTGACCGACCTCGTGCACCTGCTGGCCGAGCTGCTGGAGAACGCCACGACGTTCTCCTCGCCGCAGACCAAGGTCCGCGTCACCGCGACCCGGCTGCCGGACGGCCGGGTCATGGTCGAGATCCACGACAAGGGCATCGGCCTGACCGCCGAGGACTTCGCGGACATCAACCACAAGCTGGCCAACCCGCCCACCGTGGACGTGGCGATCTCCCAGCGCATGGGCCTGTTCGTGGTCGGCCGCCTCGCCGACCGGCACGGCATCCGGGTCCAGCTGCGCCCCTCAGGCGAGCAGGCCGGCACCACCTCGCTGGTCATGCTGCCCGACGCCATCACCCACGGCGGTGGCGGCGAGCAGGGCACGGGCGGTGACGAGTTCACCGTCCGGCAGATCATCCCCGAGCAGCAGTTCCAGGGCGATGACTTCGCTCAGAGCCAGCTGCCGCCGATGCGCACGGCCGCGGAACTCGGCTTCGACGACAGCCGCTACGCCGAGGTTCCCGACGACATACGGGAGCTGGACCCGGTCGGCCGTTCGCTCAAGCGCGAGGAGCGCCGCGCCTCCCTGGAGGCCCAGGCGCAGGACGGCCCCGCCGCCGAGGCGCCCGCTTACTCCGACGAGTCCACCGGTCGGCAGCAGCCGTACGACACCGGTCAGACGGCCTACCCGCAGCAGCAGCCCGGCTACGACCAGCGGACGGCGTACGGGGAGCAGCAGCAGACGGCGTACGACCCTCAGGGGCAGCCGTCGTACGAGCAGACGTCGTACGAGCAGACGTCGTACGAGCAGACGTACTACGCGCCGGACGGCGGTCTGCCGCAGAACAACGGTCTGCCCCAGGACAATGGTCTGCCGCAGCAAGGCGGGTACGCGGCGGACGCCGGCTATCCCGGCCCGGCCGCCTATGCGGAACCGGTACAGCAGGAGCAGCCCGCGGCCCCCGCAGACCCGTACACCGGTTACCAGGCCCAGCCCTACCAGGACGACTGGCCGCAGACGGACGGTTATCCGAACAGCTACGCGGACCAGTACGCTCCGCAAGCGGAATCCGCGCAGGCCGCTGACGCGGGCGAGGCCGACCCCGTAGGCTTCGACCGGCCGGAACCGGCCCCCGAGGCCGGTCACGAGCTGACCGACGCCGGGCTGCCGCGCCGCGGCTCCTCCGGGGGCGCCGCGAACGGCTCGCGGTCCGTGCCCCCTCAGCCGTCGGCTCCGGCCGCGGAGAGCAACGGCGCCGGCGGCTGGCGTTCGGCCAATGACGAGCGGTGGCAGCAGGCCTCGCAGCTCAAGAAGCCCAAGGCGGGCGGGGTCACCTCCTCGGGCCTGCCGCGTCGGGTGCCCAAGGCCAACCTGGTCGAGGGCACCGCGGAATCGACTCCGCAGGGCGGCCCACAGGTCTCCCGCGCCCCCGAGGACGTCCGGGGCAGGTTGAGCAACCTGCGCCAGGGCGTCCAGCGGGGACGCAGCGCAGGAAGCGAAAAGAACGGCCAGGCCACAACGAATGAGCACAGTGGTCCTGACAGCACCTACAACCAGGAGCGTTAGTGTGAGCCCGATGAGCCAGGCGGCACAGAACCTGAACTGGTTGATCACCAACTTCGTGGACAACACCCCCGGGGTGTCCCACACCGTGGTGGTCTCCGCCGACGGACTCCTTCTGGCGATGTCCGAAGGCTTTCCCCGCGACCGCGCCGACCAGCTCGCGGCCGTCGCCTCAGGCCTGACCTCGCTGACCGCCGGTGCCTCGCGCATCTTCGAGGGCGGCAGCGTGAACCAGACGGTTGTGGAGATGGAGCGGGGATTCCTCTTCATCATGTCCATCTCCGACGGTTCGTCACTCGCCGTACTCGCCCACCCCGAAGCGGACATCGGTCTCATCGGGTACGAAATGGCGCTTCTGGTGGACCGCGCGGGCACGGTCCTGACTCCGGATCTGCGAGCCGAACTCCAGGGAAGCCTTCTCAACTGAAAGACAGACGGTGCGTTGCGGTGTCCTGGGGCCGTAAGGTTTCGGGACGCGGCTTCCACTCGGTGGGGTGCCCGGCGCAGTCGGAGGAGGAGTAAGAGTGGCAACACACCCAGGCGGTTCGTCCTCGGGCAACTGGTCGTACGGCCCCGCGCAGGGCCACGGCGACGGCCAGGCGAACCCGTACGCCTACCCCTCCGCTCCGTACCACCGGCACCCGTACGCGCCGCAGGGCCCCGGCCCTTCGCCGTACGACCAGCCGCCGGTGCCGCGCATCCAGCCGGTGCAGCCGCAGCGACGCACCCCTGAGCCGGCGCCCGCGGCGTCGAACAACCCACTGGTCCGCCCGTACGCCATGACGGGCGGCCGCACCAGGCCCCGGTACCAGCTCGCCATCGAGGCCCTGGTGCACACCACCGCGCAACCGCACCAGATGCAGGGCCAGTTGCCCGAACATCAGCGGATCTGCCATCTGTGCCGCGAGATCAAGTCGGTGGCCGAGATCTCGGCCCTGCTGACGATTCCTCTCGGCGTGGCCAGGATCCTCGTCGCCGACTTGGCGGAGGCGGGCCTGGTCGCCATCCATCAGCCCGGCGGCGACGAGAGCGCCGGCGGCCAGCCAGACGTGACACTGCTCGAAAGGGTGCTCAGTGGACTTCGCAAGCTCTAGCGGAGGGCCGGTTTCTCCCAGTCGTTCCACCACCTCCGCGAAGATCGTGGTGGCGGGCGGCTTCGGCGTGGGCAAGACCACGTTCGTCGGCGCCGTCTCGGAGATCAACCCGCTGCGCACCGAGGCCGTCATGACGTCTGCTTCGGCGGGGATCGACGACCTCACCCACACCGGGGACAAGACCACCACCACGGTGGCCATGGACTTCGGCCGCATCACCCTCGACCAGGACCTGATCCTCTACCTGTTCGGCACCCCCGGCCAGGACCGCTTCTGGTTCATGTGGGACGACCTGGTCCGCGGCGCCATCGGCGCCGTCGTCCTGGTCGACACGAGGAGGCTCGCCGACTGCTTCCCCGCGGTCGACTACTTCGAGAACAGCGGGCTGCCGTTCGTCATCGCCCTCAACGGCTTCGACGGCAACCAGCCCTACGGCCCGGACGAGGTCCGCGAGGCCCTGCAGATCGGCCCGGACACCCCGATCATCACCACCGACGCCCGGCACCGCGCGGACGCCAAGTCCGCGCTCATCACGCTGGTCGAGCACGCGCTGATGGCCCGGCTTCGGTAGGTCTGCGCACTCCGCGAACGGACAGAGACGACGAAGGGCCCCTCTCCTTGCGAGAGGGACCCTTCGTCGTCGTGCGGGTCAGTGCCAGCTGTGCGGGGCGCGGAAGCCGTTCTCGCGGTCCAGGCGGCGCCAGCCGGCCCGGTGGCGGCCGCGGTGGGCCGGGGCGGTGTCGGCGGGGCGGGCCGCCGCGCGGGCCAGGAGTATGGCCGTCAGCGCGGCGACCTCCTCGGGCTCGGCGTGGCCCTTCTCGACGCGGATGTCAGGGATGTCCATGGGTGTCAGTCTCCGTGGCTGAGGGGTCCGCGGGGTGACCGCGGCGCGTCCGCCGGGTGACGGCGGGACTTGCGGCTACTGCGGCGGGTTGCCGTGCTTGCGGGAGGGCAGGTCGGCGTGCTTGGTGTGCAGCATCGCGAGGGACTTGACCAGTACCTCCCGGGTCTCGGACGGGTCGATGACGTCGTCCACGAGACCGCGCTCGGCGGCGTAGTACGGGTGCATCAGCTCGGCCTTGTACTCCTTGACCATCTTCTGCCGCATGG